>JAVVDX010000054.1:15172-16417 GCA_032251475.1 Wenzhouxiangellaceae bacterium
GGATTCCGATTGCAGCCATTGCATGCCGGCGCCGGCGCCGACGCCGATGCGCGGGTCGTCGCCCTGACCGGGGGCCGCGTGGTCGCCGCGAATGGCCGACTCCAGCGTGATTTCTCCGGCGAGGCCGTCCGAGATCAGCTCCATACGGATCGCGAGCAGCCCGCGGCGTGCGACCGGCACGATGCGTTCGACGGCGAGCTCGAGCGTGCCGCGGTCGCCGAAGTCCCAGCGCACGCGGCGTCGCGTCAGGCCGTTCTTCAGGTCGAGTTCGTGCTCGAAGCCGGTGCAGTCGGGGTCGGCCGGCGACAGACGGCGGCCGTCGAGAGCAATGCGGATCTCGCTGCCGTCGGCAACCGGGACCCGGGTGTCGGTCGCGGCCGCGAAGCCGGGAAAGCGCTCGTGGTAGTGGATCGGGGAGCGCTGGAACGCCGCGGCGAGGAAACAGCCGCCGCTGCCGCCGGTTTCCTCGCAGCCGCCGCGAACGCCGAGCGCGCCGTTGGCCAGGGCGAAGATCGTCGCGTCGTGGTCGAGGCGCTCGGGGTCGTAGCCGGACCGGACGATGCGCCATGTGTCGTCGCCGCCAGGGGCCGCAGGCCCGGGCGAACGGCCGACTCCGGCGCCGGCGGCACTTGATGCGGCAATTTCGGAACTGCCCTCGGTCATGTCGTCTCGCTCTACCCCGCGGTCCCCGGCGTCTCGTCGTCCGGGCATAGGACGATGGGCCGGCAATCGATTTTGATATCGATAACATCGGAACGGTTGTTATCGATGTCATTTTTCTGCAGTATAAGCGGCGCATCGGCGCGATTGCAAGCCGGCCGATCATCGGGGCGCGGCCGCCGGGCCGTCGCAAGGCACGAGTCCGGACCTTTCGGTCCGTATAATCAATTGCCATTGAAGGGTTGAAGCAGGCGACGACGTGAGTTCGGGCAAGCGAGCAGCAGACGAGGCGGGGCCGGCCCGCGAGCGGATCACGATGGCCGATCTGGCCCGGCTTGCCGGGGTCTCGGCGATCACCGTCTCGCGCGCCCTCAAGGACAGTCCGCTGGTCAACGCCGAGACCAAGGCGCGCATCCAGGAGCTGGCGCGCTTGCACGGTTACGCGCTGAACGTCTCGGCCCGGAACCTTCGATTGCGGCGCAGCCACACGATTGCCGTGATCGTCGAGATGGTGCCGTCGCCCGAGCGCCCGATGTCCGGCTCCTATCCGCTGGAATTGCTCGGCGGAATCACCCAGGAACTGAC
>JAVVDX010000054.1:16517-17738 GCA_032251475.1 Wenzhouxiangellaceae bacterium
TCGCGCGTGCTGCGGGAGCAGGGAATCGAGCCCCGGCGGGTCCGCGATGTCGATTTTACGACCCGCGCCGGCAACCAGGCGATGGGCCGGCTGCTGGCCGCCGGCGGCGAAGCGGTGCCCGACGCGGTGTTCGCCTGCAACGACCTGCTGGCCATCGGCGCGATCCAGTCGATCCGCGAGCACGGTTTGCGGGTGCCGCAGGATGTCTCGGTCGTCGGCTACGACGACACGGCGCTGGGGGCGGGCATGGTGCCGGCGCTGAGCTCGGTGCACCAGAACCTCTACCAGGGCGGCATCCTGCTGGCGCGCAAGATGCTGCGCCTGGTCGAGGGCGGGTCCGAGCGTTCGGAAGTGTTGCCGACAGAGCTGGTCGTGCGCGATTCCTGAGCCCGTCTTGCGGTTCCGGCTAGCCGGCCGGTTCGAGCTCGCTGCTGCTTTCGACCGTGACCGCGCCGGCGGCTTTCATCTCGTCGATCGCCCGGCGGCAGCCGTTCTCGTCGATGCCGCGGGTCGCTGCGAGATTGAGCACGACCTGCAGATCGGCGCCCTGAAGCTGCAGCACCGTCGCCCGGACGCAGAAATCGGTCGCCAGGCCGCCGAGGAGCACGTGGCTGACGTCGCGCGCCCTGAGCCACTCGATGACCCCGGTGCTCATTCGCTCGGCGATGTCGTGGTAGCACGCGCCGTAGGGGTGCATGTCCAGCTCCACGCCCTTCCAGACGAAGAAATCGTATTCGGCCGGGCGCGGCAGCCCCGGGATCAGTTCGAAGCCCTCGGTGCCGGGGACGGCGTGGACCGGCCAGTGTTCCTCGACGTTGTCGCCCTCGACCCCGGGCCGGCCGACCATGCCCGGATCGTCCGTGACCCAGACGGCTTTCGGGCTGTGCGCGTCCTTGGAGCCCAGCCGGTATGCGGCCAGCCTGGCCTGGCGGTTCAGTTCGTCGCCGATCCGGTTGCCATCGGGCACCGGCAATTCGTCCGGACAAAGCGGGGTGAACGTGCGCTGCGAATCGACATCGAAGCTGGCGACATGTCTGCGGTCGGGAAGCTGCACGGTGTCGCTCGACGGGGAATTAATGCCTGGGTTCAAGATAACAGGGTCCAGGGGCCAGGGGCTGGTGAAAAGCCACCCGCCTTACCAGTCCCTGGCCCCTGACCCCTGGTCCCTAGTGGGCCATGCGGATAGTTCGGTGACACTCAGCCGTCGCACAAGCGCCGTGG
>JAVVDX010000055.1:0-2106 GCA_032251475.1 Wenzhouxiangellaceae bacterium
TGCGCCAGACCAGGTGCCGGTCCGGCAGGCTGCCGGCGATCGACGTCCAGCGCCGGCCACGGTTGGTGCTCTTGAGCAGGTACGGCTTGTAGTCGCCGTATTTGTGATTGTCCAGCGCAATGTAGACGGTGTCGGCGTCGAACAGGTCGGCCTTGATGTCGTTGACGAATGCCGTGTCGGGCACGCCCGGAAGATCGCCGACCTCGATCCGCCGCCAGCTCGCGCCGCCGTCTTCGGAGACCTGGATCAGGCCGTCGTCGGTGCCGGCGTATAGCAGGCCTTCCTGGACGGGCGACTCGGCCAGCGACGTGATCGTGTTGTAGTTCGACATCGCGAACGTGTCCCACGGCGTGTCCCAGCCCCACTTTCGACCCATGTGCTCGATTTCAAACCGTTTCTGGTCGCGGGTCAGGTCTTCGGAGATCATCGTCCAGGAATCGCCACGGTCGTCCGACCGCCAGACCCGCTGCGAGGCGTGGTAGATGCGCCTCGGGTCGTGCGGGCTGACCAGGATGGGCGCGTCCCAGTTGAACCGGTTGGGTTCCACGTCCTGCCCGACTTGCGGCTGGATGTAGACGATCTCGCCGGTCGTCCGGTCGTGACGGACCAGGTTGCCCTGCTGCCAGTGGGCGTAGACGATGTCCGGGTTGCCCGGTTCGGTGGCCGGCTGGTGGCCGTCGCCGAACAGCACGACGAACCAGTCGGAATTGCGCACGCCCGCAAGGTTGTCGGTGCGCGACGGCCCGCCCTGGGTGTTGTTGTCCTGGGTGCCGCCGTAGATGTTGTAGAACGGCTCGGCATCGTCGACCGCGACCTTGTAGAACTGGGTCACCGGCAGGTTGTCGATGAAGCGCCACGTACCGGCGTGGTCGAAGGTCTCGTACAGCCCGCCGTCGGTGCCGATCAGCAGGTAGCCCGGATCGTCTTCACGGAACGCCAGCGCGTGGTTGTCGACGTGCTTGGCGTCGGAGGCGATCGAAGTCCATGTGGCACCGCCGTCGTCGGAATAGTCGGCTCGCACGTCCATGAAGTAGATCCGGTCGAACTTGTGCGGGCTGGCGTAGAGCTCCTGGTAGTAATGCGGGCCGGTGCCGCCGGCGACCCGATCCGACATCTTCTGCCATGACGCGCCGCGGTCGTCGCTGCGCCACACGCCGCCCTCGCGCCGGTTCAGCTCGATCGCGGCATACAGCACGTCGGGCTTCTGCGGCGAGATCGCCAGGCCGATCTTGCCCAGGTTGCCTTCCGGCAGGCCATTGGTCAGCCCGGTCCAGGTCTCGCCGCCGTCGGTCGAGCGATGGATGCCCGAATTCGGTCCGCCGCCGACGTAGGCCGCGACGGTGCGGTGGCGCTGCCAGGTGGCCGCGTAGAGTACATCCGGGTCTCTCGGGTCGATCTCGATGTCGGTCACGCCGGTCCAGGCATCGTCGCCTTCGTCGCCGACCAGCGTGCGCTTCCAGGTCTTGCCGCCGTCGGTGGTCTTGTACAGGCCGCGCTCGCCGCCGGAAGACCACAGCGGCCCTTCGGCCGCGACCCAGACCGTGTCGGAGTCCTTGGGGTGGATCACGATCCTGCCGATGTGCTCGGAAGCCTTCAGCCCGACGTTGTTCCAGCTCGCGCCGCCGTCACGGCTGACGTAGACGCCGTCGCCGAAGCCGACGTGCCGGCCGCCGACGTTCTCGCCGGTTCCGACCCAGACGGTGTTCGGGTTGGACGGATCCAGCGCGATTTCGCCGATCGAGTACGAGCCCTGCCCGTCGAAGATCGGCTCCCAGGTCGTGCCGGAGTTGACCGTCTTCCAGACCCCGCCGGAGCCGACCGCGACATACCAGAGGTTGCGGTTGCCCGGATGGATCTCGATATCGGCAATCCGCCCGGACATGAACGCCGGGCCGACAGTGCGAAACGAGAGACCGGCCAGCGCCTGCTCCAGCGGCGAGGGCTTTTCGTCGTCCTGGGCCAGCGCCGCGGGCACGGCGATGCACAGCAACATCAACGCGCCGAACAGCGACACGACCGAAGATCGGTAGGCTTTCATCGCAGAACTCCCATTGAGTGTTTCTTGTTGAGTGTTTCTTGTTGAGTGTTTCTTGCGGATTTCCCTCG
>JAVVDX010000055.1:2206-17695 GCA_032251475.1 Wenzhouxiangellaceae bacterium
TTGAGTGTTTCTTGTTGAGTGTTTCTTGTTGAGTGTTTCTTGCGGATTTCCCTCGCTGCGGATCGGGTCGGCCAGGGACGCTCGCCCGACCCCCGACGCAGTTTCAGTCTAACCCGAACCCGACGCGCAGCCAGAAGGTCGTGCCCAGCGCGCGGTACGTCGCCAGATCGGTATTGGCCTCGTCGGCGTTGACCAGCAGCGGCGGCCTGACATCGGTGAGGTTGTCGATGCCGGCGCCGAGCGTCAGGCGTTCGGTCGCGCGCCAGCCGGCGCGTAGGTCGTGGTAGAGCACGCTGCCGACCCGATTGCCCGTGCCGGGGAATACTTCGCCGCCGCGTTCCGTGATCGCGTCGATCCACTGCGCCTGGTAGCCCAACAACCAGCGCCCGACGCTCCAGCCCAGGTCGTACAGGCCCTGCCATTCCGGAATCGCGCCGAAGTTGTCGCGATCGAAGCCGCCGGCCCCGAACAGCGGCTCGGCGCCGGGAAACGCGACCAGTTCGCGTTCCTCGACCCGGCTGAGCAGTACCCGGTGCGACAAACCCCCGGGTCCGGCCGGGTGTCGCCAGTCGGCTTCCAGGTCGATGCCGCGCGCCGTCTCGCGCGCGATGTTCTGCAGCCGCGCCTCGACGAATTCGATGGCGCCGTCGGCGAGACGATTGATCGCACCGCAGAAATTCTGTGCGCCGGTCGCCAGGCATTGCTGCAGGATCGTGTCGGCTCCCAGCGCACCGATACCGTTGTCGATCTCGATGTCGTAATAATCGAGCCGGAGTCGCGGTCCGGCCGCACCCAGCGGCTGCCAGCTCAGGCCCAGCGTCAGGATGTCGCCCTGCTCGGGTTCCAGCGCCGGGTTGCCGCCCGACAGTTCCGGAGTTTCCTCGCCGGTCTGGCGGAAACTGCCGTCGGCCGGAACCCCCTGGGCGATACAGCGCTCGATCCCGACCGGCGAGAGCGCGGAGAAGTCGGCGCATGGATCGAGCACGATCGGGTTGGCCTGCGCCCGGCCGCCGAACAGCTCGCCGATGTTGGGCGCACGAAACGCCTCGGAATAGCTGCCGCGCAGGCTGAGGAACTCGAACGGCTGCCAGCCCAGGCCGACTTCGAAGACCGATTCGGTACCGAAGTTGTCGAAGTCCACGAGCCGGGCGCCGAGATCCAGATTCAGATCGCGCGCCAGCGTGCGGCCGGCCAGCAGCGGTACGCCGATTTCCAGGTAAGCCTCGGTCGTCTCGAACGAACCGCGCGTCGGCGCGCGTGCGTTCCCCGTGGTGTTGCCGGCCTGCGATTCGGGATCGGGCCGGTCGGCGCCCCGCTCCTCGCGCCACTCCAGCCCGGTCGCGATCGCCACGGCTCCGGCCGGAACCTGGAACAGGTCCCCGGCGAGGTTGAAATCGAGGACGTTCTGTTCATTGAACCCGGAATCGTTCAGTCGCGTGCCCACGAAGTCGAGCATGTCCGGCGTGACGCTGCCGGGCGGGCCGAACAGGTTCAACGGCACGCAATCGCGAATCGGCGCTTCGGGTCGCCCGCAGACTGCATTTCCGGACGCATCGACGAACGACGGGCCCAGCGCCAGACGCACACGGTCGGCAAGCAGGTCGCCGGTCTTGATCTGCTCGGTCTCGTTGCGCCCGTGATTGAACGACAGGTCCCAGAACCAGGCGCCGATCCGGCCTTCGGCCCCGGCCACGGTACGCCAGGCTTCGTTGTCCTGGCGAAAGATTCTAGGCCCGGCCTCGACCAGCCGCCGCCTGACGTCGGACAACGTCTCGCCGAACGGGTTGAAAGCATTTCCGGCCGCCACCGCCACATCCTCGAGACGGGTCGTGAAGAACGGCAGCGGAGCGAGCTGCTGGCTGGAGTCGCGTTGGTGGTAGAACAGTTCGGCGTAAAGGGAAACCGCCGCGGCCGGGTCCCACCGGCCCCGGCCGAACAGCGTCAGCCGCTCGGAAGCCTGCAGCAGGTCCTCGAACGGGTTGAAGTTGAACCGGTCGGTACCGGGCCCGGAGTCGACGAACGGCCGGAAATCGTCCGGCGACATGCCCGGCCGGCCGTCGATCCTGGTGAGGCGGCCTGTCGAGGTCCGGAACTGTCCGCCAGGGGGCGCCGACGAGCCGTCGAACACGAGCGTGTTGTCCGGCCCGTCGAAGGTCAGCCGTGTGCGCGAGAAACCCCGCTCGCCTTTGGAAAGCGACGGCTGGTCGGTGTACTCGATTCCCGCAGTGAAGCCGCCGCGATGGAACTGTTTCCCGGCCAGCGCGTTGACGGTGAAGGTCTCGGCGTCGGCGCGATCGGTGATGCTGCCGCGCGCGCCCGCTTCGATGCCGTCGAATGAATCGCGCGTGATGATGTTGATGACGCCGGCCATGGCATCGGCGCCGTACTCGACCGACGCACCGGACTTGAAGATCTCGATGCGCTCGACCATGGCCAGCGGCAGCATGCCCAGGTCGACGACGCCGTCTGCGCCGTTGCCGCCCGGCACGAACCGCCGGCCGTTGACCAGCACCAGCGTGCGCTCCGGGCCGAGGCCGCGCAGTTCGATCGTCTCGATGCCGCGCGACAGGCCGCCGCCCTCGCCGCGCCGGCTGGTCCGCGTGTTCAGCGGCGAGCCGCCGGTGAACGGGAGCTGCTGCAGGATGTCGCCGAGCCGGTGCTTGCCGGTCGCGAGCAACTCGTCGCGCGCGATCGTCGTCAGCGGCCAGGCCTCGCCGCCGAGTATGCCCCGCAGCCGGCTGCCGGTCACCGCGATCGGCTCAAGTTCGGCTTCTTCGGACTCCGTGGCGGTTTCACCGATCGCCGGCGCGGAGGCGATTGCCACGAGAAAGGCCAGCAGCAACCCGGCCCGGCGCGCGGGCAAAAAGCAATTCAATCCGTTAGGCTCCGAATCTGGACCCGCGCAATGATACATGCGCCGGACCGAAATTCAGGTCTTCCGTTGGTCAGGGATTTCCGATGGTGTCCCTTGGCTCGTGCAGCCCGCACTCGCGTGCCAGTCCGAAGAAGCGCAACTGGTCGTGTTCATCCACTTCGTGGATCGAGCGGGTCGTGTGCCAGTCGCCGATCGACAGATACCCCTGCTCGCGCAGCGGATGGTACGGAAGATCGTGCCGGTCCAGGTAGCGGTGCACGTCGCGATCGGTCCAGTCGGCAATCGGATGAATCTTGAGCCGGCTCCACTGATGCTCGATCAGCCGGATTGACTGCCGCGTCTCGGCCTGGCTGCGGCGCAGGCCGCTGAACCACGTGCCGGCGCCGAGCTCGTCCAGGGCCCGCTGCATCGGCTCGACCTTGTTCTGCCGGTTGTAGGCCTGTATGCCTTCCCGGCCCTGCTCCCAGCGCTTGCCGAAGCGGGCTTCCTGCCAGGCCGGACTCAGCCGGGCGCGGTAGACCTTCAGGTTCAGGCCCAGCCGGTCGGCGAGATCGTCGACGAAGCGGTAGGTTTCCGGAAAGTGATAGCCGGTGTCGACGAACACCACCGGAATTCCCGGTTCGACGCGCGCGACCAGGTGCAGCATCACGGCAGCCTGCATGCCGAAGCTCGATGAAAGCAAGTGTGCGCCCGGCAGGTGATCCAGCGCGCACTCGACCCGCTGGGTCGCGCTCAGCGACTCCCAGGCACGCGCCAGGGCATCGAGGTCCGGCCCCTCGACATCCGACGTCCCGAAGCGGTGGTCCACGGCCTGTAGCGCGCATCCGTTCATGCCGCGTTGACCTCGCTGCCATGCGCGACTGGCTCGACGAGGCCGCCCCGCACCGCGAAATTGCCGAACGCCTCGCCTTGCTGGCCGTCGGCGGCGAAGCGCCCGAACCATCCGTCGATCGCGTCGAGAATCGCCGCCTCGTCGGCATTGTCGAGCACCAGCCGGTTGAGGCGCGAACCGTCGGGCGCGGCGCCCAGGTACAGGTTGTAACGCCCCGGCGCACGGCCGACCAGCCCGATTTCGCCCAGGTAGGGGCGCGAGCAACCGTTCGGGCAACCGCTCATCCGGATGTTGATCGGCCGGTCGCCGAGGCCGTGTCTTTCGGCGAGTTCCTCGATCCAGGTGATCAGCTCGGGCAGGTAGCGCTCGGCCTCGGCCATCGCCAGGCCGCAGGTCGGCAGCGCGACACACGCCATCGAGTGCGTGCGCAGCGCACTCCGGCGCTCGCCGCCGGCCAGTTCGGCCGATGCCAGGATTTCGTCGACGCGGTCCCGGTCCGCGGCGTCGATGCCGGTCAGCACAAGGTTCTGATTCGGCGTCAGGCGCAGATCGTCGACGACGGTGTCGACCAGCTTGACCAGCCCCGCACGCTGCTTCGGCCCGAGCCGGCCGTTTTCGACAAAGGCAGTGTGCTGCCAGCGACCGTCGACGCCCTCGGTCCAGCCCAGGCGGTCGCTGGAGCGCGTGAACTCGAAGCCCCGCGCCGACCCCGGCCGGATCCCGGCGCGCTTCTCGATCTCGTCCAGCAGCCAGTCGGTGCCGCGGTCGTCGAGCGTGTATTTAAAACGCGCGTGCTTGCGGTTCTCGCGGTCGCCGAAATCGCGCTGCGCGGTCACGATCGCCTCGGCCACGGCAAGCATTTGTTCGGGCTCGACGAAACCGATGACGCGCCCGAGCAGCGGAAACGTTTCCGGCTCGCCGTGGCTGCAGCCCATGCCGCCGCCGGCGACAACGTCGAAACCGGCCAGTGCCCCGTCCCGCTCGATCGCGACGAAGCCGATGTCCTGCGAAAACACGTCGATGTCGTTGTACGGCGGCACGGCGATGCCGATCTTGAACTTGCGCGGCAGGTAGCTGCGGCCGTAGACGGGTTCGTCTTCGGGTTCCTCGATGTCAACCTTGTTGCCGTCGACCCAGATTTCGCGCCATGCGCCCGTGCGAGGCGACAAGTGGGCGCTGAGCCGGTCGGCCCATGCCAGCGTCTCGGCCTGCAACGGGCCCAGTTCGGGCTGGACGTGGCACATGACGTTTCGATTGACGTCGCCGCACGCGGCCAGCGAGTCCATGCCGACCGCGTCGATACCGCGCACCAGATCGCGCAGCGAGAGCTTGGCGACGCCGTGGAACTGGATCGCCTGGCGCGACGTCAGCCGCAGCGTGCCGTTGGCCACCTCGTCGGCCAGGCGGTCGAGCGCCTTCCACTGCGCGCCCGTCACCCGCCCGCCGGGCACCCGCACGCGCAGCATGAACCGGTACAAAGGCTCCAGCCGCGCCTCTCGCCGCTCGGCCCGCACGTCGCGATCGTCCTGCTGGTAGATGCCGTGGAACTTGCTGATCACGGTATCGGCGTCGCGAATCGCGCCGGTCGTCCCGTCGGCAAGGCTGTCGATCAGCGTACCGCGCAGCGCGCGGCTATCGGACTTTATTCTTTCTACATTGAGATCGGACATCGGGAAACCTTTACTTGATACCGCAGATGAACGCAGATAAACGCGGATGAAAGTCAAAAGCGCGACACGCAGGAAAGGAAGAAGGCGCGAAGAGCAGGAAGG
Source organism: Wenzhouxiangellaceae bacterium (assembly GCA_032251475.1). Lineage (GTDB taxonomy): Bacteria > Pseudomonadota > Gammaproteobacteria > Xanthomonadales > Wenzhouxiangellaceae. Next base: position 7,686 of record JAVVDX010000055.1, read on the forward strand.
ACAGCAGTAAAGATGCGTCATCCCGGAATCGCCGGCAGGCGATATCCGGGATCTCGAAATGCTGCCCCGGCGCCGTATCTGCAGCAGCTTCAAGGGATTCCGGATCGTGCTTGCGCGCGTTCGGAATGACGGGGAGTTGCATGCTCATCCTGGTTCAAGAGCTCCTGCGAGTATTGATCCAAATCTGCGTTCATCCGCGTTCATCTGCGGTTTCATATTCAGTACACATCCTTCTGATACCGCTTCGCCCGTTTCATGGCTTCGAGATACTCGATCGACTGCTCCTCACTCCGGCCGCCGTGCTCGGCGACAATGTCGATCAATGCCTGATGAACGTCGGCAGACATTCGCTGGCCGTCGCCGCAGATGTAGACGTGAGCGCCGCGTTCGAGCCAGTCGTGGACGTCGCGGCCCTGCTCGCGCAGTTGGTGCTGGACGTAAACCTTGTCGGCCTGGTCGCGCGAAAACGCCACCGACAGCCGGGCCAGCGCGCCCTGCCGCTGGAAGCGCTGCCATTCGAGCTGGTACAGGAAATCGGTCTCGCGGTTGCGTGCGCCGAAGAACAGCCAGTTCTCGCCCGCCGCCCCCGCGGCCTGGCGTTGCTGCACGAACGCGCGGAACGGCGCCACACCGGTGCCGGGCCCGATCATGATCATCGGCGTGGCCGGGTCTTCCGGCAGCCGGAAGCGCGGGTTGGCCTCGAGATAGACCGGCACCCGGTCTCCGGGCGCGACAGAATCGGTCAACTGCCACGACGCCACGCCGGCACGCAGCCGGCCATCGCCGGCAATACCGCCGACGCGCTTGACGGTCAAGTGCACTTCATCGTCGACGACCAGCGGACTCGACGCGATCGAATACAGCCGCGGCGCGATGCCGCGCAACGCGCCGATCAATGCTTCGGCATCGACTCCGGCCGGGAATTCGCGCAGCACGTCGATGACCTGGCGCGTGCCGACCCAGTCGGCCCAGGCGCCGCGGTCGTCAAGCAAGGTCCGCAGACGCTGGCTTTCTGCAAGCCCGGCCCAGGCTTCGATGAACGGCCGGGCAAGCTGGGTCAGCTCCAGCCTCGATTCCAGCCATGTTCTCGCCTCTAGCGTTTCGCCGCCGCGCTCGATCCGGGTCGCCTCGTCGATGCCGGTGGCCTGGACGATCTCGTCAACCAAGCGGGCATCGTGGCGCGGCCAGAGGCCGAGCGAGTCGCCAGGCTGCCACTGCAGTCCGCTGCCCTGAAGTTGATCAGCCGGGAGCAGCAGCTCGACGTGGTGCACCGGGCTGGTCGACGGCGCGACCGTCAGCGGCGCGATCTCGAGCACCTCGGCGTCGAACGGGTTGCGCCGGTCGAATGCCGCCGCGGCCGGCTTGCCGCGGATCAGTTGCAGGTGCGGCGCAGCGGACGGCACGGCTTCGCTCGCCGGCAACTCCTCATCGAGCTTTTCGAAGATCCTCTCGCGCCACGCATCCTCGGTCGACTCGAAGTCGACATCGACGTCGACGCGGTCCAGCATCCGGGAAGCGCCGAGTTCGGCGAGCCGGACATCGAAATCGCGCCCGGTCTGGCAGAAATCCGGGTAGCTCGAATCGCCGAGCGCGAACACGGCGAACTTCAGGTCATCGAGTTTCGGCGTGCGCCCGGACATGATGAACTTGTGCAAGGCCTCGGCATCCTCGGGCGGGTCACCCTCGCCGTGCGTGCTCATGACCAGAAGCAAAGTGCCGACTTTGGCGATCGAGCGCGGCTGGACATCCGCCGTACTGGCCAACTCCACCGACAATCCCTTTGACTCCGCCTCACGCGCCAGCCGTTCGGCCACGCCGCGTCCGTTACCGGTCTCGGAGCCGTACCAGATCGTGACCGTACCGCCCGCCTGCGGTTGCGCCGCACCGGACACGGTCGCCGAGGGCCCGCGCGCAGCCGCCAGGCCGGCCAGGTAGCCCGAGGCCCAGTTCAGTTGAGCCTCATTAAGGCCCTGCGACCACTGCCCGAGCTGCTGTTCGAGATCGGCCAGTTCGAGATTTGCGGCGGGATCGACCGGCATGTTCCGTCATCGCTGTAGATGCGAGCCAGGACGTTACCGGCATATCGCCGCCAACGGAACGATTTCCTGGTTATACCGTTATTCTGGAACGGTATTTCCATTGCGGCCGGCCGGCTCTTAAGCTGCCGTGCCATGAGCGTCGTGGATCAGACTCCAGGCGATATCGCTAACGTCGGTCCGGCCGGCGCCTGGCTTCCGTTGTTCCTGCACGTGGCCGGCCGGCGCGTGCTGGTGGCCGGCGGCGGTGACGCGGCCCGGCGCAAGGTCGACCGCCTCCTGCACCACGGCGCACGGGTGCATTTGATTGGCGGGCGCATCGATGCGGAACTGATGGAGGCGATCGACAGCGGCCGCGTCCGACGCGTCGACGCGTTGCGGAACCTGGGCTATCGGCTGGTGATCGTCGCCGAACGGGACACCGCCCTTGCCCGCCGGGCGCTGGCGTTCGCGCGCACACAACGGATTCCGGTCAATGCCGTCGACGACCCGGACAACTGCAGTGCCCTGCTGCCGGCCATCGTCGACCGGGCGCCGGTCACGATTGCGATCGGAACCGGCGGTTCGGCACCGGAACTGGCCCGGATGATTCGCAGCCGGATCGAGGCCGTGCTGCCCGAATCGATCGGACCGCTGGCGCGCCTGGCCGCCGAGTTCAGGGACGCCATCCGCGCCGGCTTCCCGTCACTGCCGCGGCGCCGACACTTCCTGAACTGGCTGTTCGACGGCAAGCCGGCCGAGGCAATGCAGCGCAACCTGACCGAAGATGCGCGCGGCATCGTCAAGCGGGCGCTGAAACGCAACGAGTTCAGGTTCTACGGGACGGTCGCGCTGGTCGGGGCCGGCCCGGGCGATCCGGAACTGCTGACGGTCAAGGCGCTGCGGCTGATCCAGCAGGCCGACGCAATCGTTCACGATGCGCTGATCGACAGACGCGTGCTCGACTACGCCCGACGCGACGCCGAGCGGTTCGATGTCGGCAAGCGCGGCGGCCGCTGCTCGACTTCCCAGCACAACATCCACGCGCTGCTGCTCGAACTTGCACGAGCCGGCAAACGCGTCGTCCGGCTCAAGGGCGGCGACCCGATGGTGTTCGGCCGCGGCGGCGAGGAACTCGAATTCCTGCGGCGCCACGGCATCGACTACTCGGTCGTGCCCGGCATCACGGCCGCAGCCGGCTGCGCCGCGTACGCCGGCATTCCGCTGACGCACCGCGACCACGCCCAGTCGGTGCACCTGATCACCGCCCACGGCCGCAACTCGATCGATCGGCTGGATTGGGCGTCGCTGGCGCGCGAACGACAGACACTGGCCTTCTACATGGCGGTCTCCCGGCTCGGGACCGTCCGGACCGAACTGCTGCGCCACGGCAAGCCCGCGGACACGCCGGTCGCCATCGTCGAAAACGGTGCCCGGCCCGAACAGCGCGTCTTGACCGGCGACCTTGAACGGCTGCATGATCTGGCGGAACGGCACGGCGTCAGGAGCCCCGCCATGGTGTACATCGGTGAAGTCGCCCAATTGGCCGATCAGCTATCGTGGTGGGGCAACCCGCCGCTGACGACAGGCAGCATGCTGCCTGAAAGCTACGAAAAGCAGGTTGTCCACGGATGAACGCTGGGTGTTCGTCGTGTCTCGCTTTTAACCTTCATCTGTGGAAATAAAAAGGATTTTTATCAATGATCTACGCCAATATCCTCGAAACGATCGGAAACACCCCCATCGTCCGGCTGAACCGGATCGCGCCGTCTCACGTCGAGATGTTCGTCAAGATCGAGTTCTTCAACCCGATGGCGTCGGTCAAGGACCGACTTGCGATCGCGATCATCGACGCGGCCGAGAAGAGCGGCGAGCTCAAGCCCGGCCAGACCGTCGTCGAGGCCACGTCGGGCAACACCGGCATCGCGCTGGCGATGGCCTGCGCGGCCACCGGTCATCCGTTCGTGGCGCTGATGGTCGAGACGTTTTCGATCGAGCGGCGCAAGCTGATGCGCGCCATGGGCGCGAAAGTGATCCTGACGCCCAAGGAGGAAAAGGGCTCGGGCATGGTCCGGCGCGCCGCCGAACTGGCCGAACGCAATGGCTGGTTCCTCGCCCGGCAGTTCGAGAACGAGGCCAACCCGGCCTACCACCGCAACACCACCGGTCCGGAAATCCTGCGCGACTTCGCCGGCCGGAACCTCGACTACTTCGTCACCGGCTGGGGCACCGGCGGCACGATGACCGGGGCCGGCGAAATGCTCAAGCTGGCCCGGCCCGAGCTCAAGGTCATCGCCACCGAGCCCGAGGTCGCGTCGCTGATGGCCGGCAAGGAATGGACGCCGCACAAGATCCAGGGCTGGACCCCGGACTTCATCCCGAAGGTGCTGAACACCAAGATCGCCGACGACATCGTACCGGTCAGCGACGACGAGGCCCGCGACACGGCGCGCGATCTCGCGATGCAGGAAGGCATCTTCAGCGGCATTTCCGGCGGCGGCACGGTGGCCGCGGCGCTCAAGGTCGCAGCCGGGGCGCCCAAGGGCTCGGCCATCCTTGCGATGATCCCCGACACCGCCGAGCGCTACCTGACGACCTACCTGTTCGAGGACATCATCGAAGGCTCCGACGACGATTGGCTGAAGGAAAACGGCTACACGGATTGAAATCCTGTCCCCGGCTCGCTTCCCGTCGCCCCGGAATCGCGCAAGCGATATCCGGAGCCTCGCGACCCAGTGACGTCGTTCAAGCCCCGCGCTATCGTACCGCGCGGAAAGTTCGGTGAAACTCAACCGTCCTGTCGCTCGGGAAGCCACGTCTCATGCACGTGCAGCCAGACCAGGCCGTTGGGCGCAGCGTCGTCGAAGCCGAACACGACCGTGCTGAGTCGGCCGCGCTCGGGCGCCCCGGCCAATGCCTGCCATTCCTCGTAGGTCGCGACCGCAAATCCCGGGCCGAACTGGTGAACCCGAACATTGTCGATCCGGATCCGGGCGTTTTCGTCGCTGCCGCGAGCCTCCCGAACCGCTTCCAGTATCCGGCCGCGCGACAGTTTTTCGGCGCCGGGCAGAACGATCGTGAAGTCCTCGCCCAGCGCCCTTTCGAAGCGGGCGATTTCCCTTTCTTCCAGCCGGCCCCGGTACCAGTTCTCGAAGAACCGGTGCAATTCGATAATTTCCGCACTTGCACGCTGTTCGATATCCATCCCGTGTTCCTCCGCGCCGGCTGGCACTGCCACGGCCACCGCCATCAGAATCGGCATCAGCATCCTCGAGGTTGCCGACCCGCTCATGTCGTACCCCCAACCGGCAGCCGCACGTAGATCGCTCCGGCTGAGGCACCGGCCAACGACATCGCCAGCAGCCCCGATGCGTTGCGTGTCGCCGCGATTGCGGTTACCGGAAGCAGCTGGTTCATCGCAAGTATCATCACCGCGACGGCGCTGAAGCCGGCGAGCATGAACAGCAACGTCCGATTCGCGTGCAAACGGCGGGAGAGCAGTCCGGCAACCGGCCACGCAAGTGCGAACGCGATCGCCGAAAGAACCGCGTAAGTCGGCGCGAAGTGAACCAGATCGTGCCCGATTGCGGCCAGGCACTCATCCCACCCGACCGGCACGCCAAGCTCCGCCAGCGCGGCGAGGTTGAACCCCGTCTGGACGATGCTGCCCAGCACTACGGCAACGACCACCGCAATCCCCCAGCTGATCACGATCGAGGCGGTTTCGGCAAGCTTTTTCATGCCCTGATTGGTGGATTGCATTTCTGCCATCTCGACATTCATACCCGAATTCAGCCACTGAATCGCATGCAATGATTCGATACGGATTCCAGACGGTTGACGATTGCCCGTTCGAAGTGGAGGCAATATTTTCACCTGGCCCGTGGACGGATGTTCTGATTGAGCCTGAACAGGTTCTCCGGATCGTATCTGGTCTTGATCCCGACCAGTCTCTCGTAGTTCTTTTCGCCATACGAGGCACGCATCATCGATTCGGAGTCCTCGCCCGCGCCGACGAAATTCAGGTAGGTTGCACCGCTGGTACCCCGGCGCATCTCCTCCCAGAACTCCCGCGTCCAGGTTACGGCCCGCTCGCTGATCGCCGGATCCGTCCAGCCGGTATCAATGCTGAGCATGAAGGCCGCGTCTCGCCCGCCCAGCGCCACGGCATCTGCAGGGACGCGCCCGGCGGCCCCGCCCATCAGGCGGATCGAGAGAAGCGTCCACGGATCTGGTCGCTCGGCGGCGCGGGCGACAATACGCTCGATCACGTCATCGTCGAGGCGATCGAGATAAAGCGACTTCCAGAAGTGCAGCCGCTCTCCCTTTTTCAGAAAGAAGGGATCGAAGGACTGCTGGACCTCGAGATACGGTGCCGGTCCGCTCAGATCGAGCAACGGCTCACGCAGCCTGCGCAGCGGTGCGATGAATTCGGCGGCCTCGTCCACCGGACCGCAATGGACGCCCGCGGGGATCACAACCTCGCGGCCGTGCAACTCGGCCGGGAAGCTCTCGTGGGCGGGAATGCTCCAGAACACGAATTGGGAAGTGTATTCGTCGGGCGCTCCCTCCATGGCATCGCGCCAGAGGCGGAAGATTTGACGGGCCTCCTCCATGGGATAGAACGGCCCGCAAAAGGTCACCTCGGGGCCCACCGGATGGGCCCGGTATTCGAACGAGGTGACGATGCCGAAGTTTCCGCCACCGCCGCGCGCCGCCCAGAACAGTTCCTGGTTCTCCTCCTCACTTGCAGTCAGGTACCGTCCGTCGGCGGTAACCAGGTCTACCGAAATCAGGTTATCGCAGGCAAATCCGTGTTTGCGCGTCAGCCAGCTGTGCCCCCCACACAGGGTCAGCCCTGCGATCCCGGTTCCGGAAACCACGCCCAGCGGCACCGCGAGCCCGAAGGCCTGGGTTTCGCGGTCGACCTGGCCGATGGTCGCGCCGGCGCCAGCGCGCACCCGCTGCGCCTTTACGTCGACACGAATCGAGTTCATCGGTCCGACATCGATGACGATGCCACCGTCGCAGGTCGCATTGCCGGCCACGTTGTGGGCGCCGCCGCGCACCGCAACCGGAAGCCCGGACCTCCGGGCGAATCGTACCGCGTCGATGACATCGGCGACGCCGACACAGCGGACGACGGCCGCAGGATACTTGTCGATCGCACCGTTCCAGACCGCGCGGGCCTCGTCGTAGCCGGGATCTTCCGGAGTCACGACGCGGCCGTTCAGGGCAGCATCGAGCATGCCGATTTCATCTGCGCCGGGCGCAGCGTTTTGCGCTGTCGTATGCATATTCTTCGTCACGATCTTGTCCTCCGTCACCCGGATCCCCACGGGACCTCATCGGTTCCTGGAGATCATCGCGCAGCGCGAAACGCGGTCTCAAGTACAACTACTGTACTGGAAACGGTTGGCGTTCAAGGTTATGCTCGGAGACGCCATGAAGAGCCACGCCCAGTACTGCCCGGTGGCGCGAGCAGCCGACATCCTCAATCAGAAGTGGACGCTGCTCATCTTCCGTGATCTCCTTGCCGGCGCCACGCGATTCAACGAACTGCGCCGCGGCGTGCCCCGAATGTCGCCGACGCTGCTTTCCCGGCGTCTCAAGCAACTGGAATCCCAGGGGCTGATCGAGCGGCGGGTAGCGCCCGAAAGCGGGACGATCGAATATCATCCGACACCCGCAGGCCTGGAGGTCGGGCCCATCGTCGAACTCTACGGGATATGGGGCCAACGCTGGGTTCGCAACCGGCTCGGCAATGAAGAACTCGACGTGAGCCTTCTGATGTGGGCCATGCGCTGCAGCATCGAGCGGCGGCATTTTCACGGCCGCCGAACCGTAGTGCAGTTCGAGTTTACCGACCGGCCGAGACTGAAGAAAGCCAACTGGTGGCTGGACCGGTGGTGGCTGGTCGTGACCGCCGACGAAACCGATCTGTGCATCCAGGATCCGGGCCACGAAGTGGATCTGTATGTCAGCTCCGACCTCGCGACCATGACCCGGGTCTCCATGGGCGACATTCCGGTACGCCAGGCCGTTCGCAGCAAGGCGATCCGGCTGCTCGGCTCACGATCGCTTGCCCGGAGTTTCGAGCGCTGGCTGCCGCGCTCGCGCTTTTCCGATGTGACCCAACCACCCGAACCCCCGAATCTCGAACACTTTCTCGATCTGGGTAATTCCGGCCCAGCATGATCGGGGTTACGAACATCGTCGTTGATCCTCTGCGACATTCGGCTTGTTTCCCGGCGCTGGTGCAGCTCAACCGCTCGCGGATTCACCGTAGGCAATTCTGCTATCTTGGAGCTCATTCCAGAATCCCGACGCCGAGATGGCAGTAACAATTCGAACGGGTACCGGAAACAGCGGCGTCGTTGCGCTCGCTATTGCAATTGCAAGCGTTTGGACCACGGCGACGATGCAGCCTGCTGTCGCCGCAGACTACCAGATCGAAACGATTGCCGAAGGGCTGGACCACCCCTGGTCCATCGCCTGGCTGCCCGACGACGAGATCCTGGTGACCGAACGCGCGGGCCGTCTTCGCATGATCCGCGAAGGCCGATTGCTCGACCGGCCGATCGACGGCGTTCCCGAAGTCTACGCCGCCAGCCAGGGCGGACTGTTCGAGGTGTTGCCCGACCCCGGGTTCGAAGCCAACCGCTGGATCTACCTGTCGTTTGCGTACGGCACACCCCAGACGAACGCGACTCGTGTCATCCGGGCGCGACTCGAAGGCACCGCGCTCGTCGATCTCGAGGTCGTGTTCACGGCTCGACCGGCCAGGGACACGCCCGTTCATTACGGCGGCCGGATGATCTTCCTGCCCGACCGCACGCTGCTGGTCGGCCTCGGCGACGGCTTCGACTACCGCGAACAGGCGCAGCGGCTGGACAACCATTTGGGCAAGATCGTGCGTATCCGGCGCGACGGCTCGGTACCGCTGGACAATCCATTCGTGGACCGCGACGACGCGCTGCCGGAAATCTTCAGCTTCGGCCACCGCAACATCCAGGGCCTGATCCACGATTCCGACGCCGGCACGATCTGGCAGCACGAGCACGGCCCGCGCGGCGGCGACGAGGTCAACGTCATCGAGCCCGGCGGCAATTACGGCTGGCCGGCCGCGACCCACGGTATCGACTACTCCGGGGCGCTGGTCTCACCATACACGACACGCCCCGGCATGATCGACCCGGTCCATGTCTGGACACCGTCGATCGCACCTTCCGGCCTGACCCTGTACCGCGGCGACCTGTTTCCCGACTGGAACGGCAAGCTGCTGGTTTCCGCGCTGGCCGCGCGTCACGCCCGGGTGCTGACGATCGAGAACGGTGCCGTCGTCGACGATGTCGTCATCCTGGACGAGCTCGGGCAACGCCTGCGCGACATCCGCACCGGTCCCGACGGCGCGGTGTGGGTGCTGACCGACGCCAATCCCGGCCAGGTCCTGCGACTGACCCCGGCGGACCCGGCCGTCGATTGAGCGGGCGTGAATCAGACCTATCGACCGGTCCAGGCGATGTCGGTCGCGATGCGGGTCCGCCGCATCGCCCTGCTGTTTTTCGCCGGCCTGGTGATCGGTGGCCTGGTGGCGCTTGCCTCCAGCAGCCTGCTTTGGGCGATCGGCAGGCTTCATGTGCTGGTGCACGCACCGACTTCGGCAATCGATTCGGCTCTCTGGTCCGCGGTCGCGTTCGTCTCGATCCCGGTGCTGGGTGGGCTGCTGGTCACGCTGATCCTCACCGGCATGTACCGCCGCCGCGCACACGCCCTGGCCGAAATCATCGAGGCCGTCCAGACCGGCGAGACCCGGGTGCAGGCCGGGCCGGGCCTGCGCTCGACGCTGGCCTCGGTCATCGCGATGGGAAGCGGCGCGTCGGTCGGCGAGTACGGACCGCTGGCGCACTTCGGCGGCGTGATCGGCGCACGGCTGTCGACGCTGGTCCGGGCCAGTTACTGGAATGCCAGTACCGGCATCGCCTGCGGCGTCGC
>JAVVDX010000056.1:0-8179 GCA_032251475.1 Wenzhouxiangellaceae bacterium
CGAGAAGTCGCGCCCGAGCGTGGCGTCGGCCAGCAGTTGTCCGGTCGCCTCGCGCGTGACGCCGAAGCGCGCCGCCTCGGCATCGTCGATGACGAATTCCAGCGTCGGCACGCCGCTGCCCAGCGTATGGCGGACATCCTCGGCGCCGGGCGTGGCGCGCAGCGCGCGGGTTACGGCCTCGGCGGCGGCCTGCAGGTCCCGGGTATCGTCGCCGAACAGCCGGAATTCGACCGGCGCATCGATTGCCGGCCCCTGGCCGAGCCGGTGGGCGACGACCTCGGCCTGGGGATGGTCGAGCCGCGCCTGATCGCGCGCGTAGTCGATCAGCCCGGCCGGCACGCGGTCGGACCCGGCGATGACCACCAGCCGCGCCAGGTGCGGTGCGCCGGTGATCTCGGCGAGGTTGTAAAAGAAGCGCGGACCGCTGAAGCCGGCGTAGACGTGCACGGCCCGGACGCCGGGGCGTTCCCGAATCTGGCGCGCGAGGCTGCGCGCCATCAGCGCCGTCTGCATCGTCCGGGTCCCCTCCGGAAACCTCAGGTCGACGAGCAACTGGTTGCGGTCGGTGGACGGGAAGAAGTCCTGCGGCAGCCAGCGGGTCATCATCGCCGAGACCGCGATCATGATCGCCGCGCCGGCGAGAACGATCACCGGCCGGCGCCGACCGAGCCCGGCCAGGCCGTGTCCCAGCGCCGCGATTGCGGACTGGATTCGGGCCTGCACTCCGGTCGTCTGCGCACCGGCGCCGGACCGCAGCACCCACACACCGAGAAGCGGCGTGACCAGCATTGCGTAGAAGTAGCTCATGGTCAGCGTCAGCACGACCAGGACCGGAATTCCGCGCGTGAAATCCGCCGTGTCGCCGCGCGCCAGCAGAAGCGGCGTGAACGCCGCCAGCGTCGTGCCGGTGGCGGCGGCCAGCGGCCCGGCCAGTTCGCGCACTGCCTTGCCGCATGCCTCGGAACGATCGGCCCCGCGATCGAGATGCCACTGCAGGTTCTCGACCATGACGATGGCGTTGTCGACCAGCATGCCCAGCGCGATCACCATGCCGGCGATCGCGATCTGGTGCAGCGTGCCGCCGCCGAGCGCGTAGACCGCCAGCGCGCTGAACGTCACCAGCGGCAGCAGGCTCGCGACCAGCAGACCGAGGCGAACGCCCATGAACACCAGCAGCACGAGCGCGACGATCCCCACGCCGATGGCCAGCGACCGGCCCAGCTCGCCCAGCCGCTGTTCGACCCAGCGCGGCTGGTAGAACATCTCGTGAATCTCCAGCGGCGCGTAGGCCGGGCGCAATTCGTCGACGAGCGCGCGCAGACGCTCGCCGAACTCGACCGTGTTCATGCGGTTGTCGGGAATCACGATGCCCAGCCCGACCGCCGGCTCGCCGTCCAGCCACATCCGCTCGGTGGCCGGCTCGGTGCTGGTCAGCGCGACCTCGGCGACCTGGTGAAGCGGCAGCAGCGCCCCGGATCCGGTCCGGATCGGCACGGCGCGCAGCTCGTCGAGATCGGCGAACTCGGTGACCGGATCCAGCACCAGGCTGCGGCCGTCGCGGTCCAGCGTGCCGCCGGCCAGCGTGCGGTTGGCTGCCGCCAGTTGTTCGGCCAGCGAGGCCGGCGCGATGCCCAGAGCCTCGGCCCGCGCCGGATCGAGCTTGACCAGCAGCTGCTCGCCCGGGTCGGCGACGATGTCGATGCGTGCGATCTCGCCAAGCCGAAACAGGTCTCGCCTCAGCCGGCGGGCCCCATCGAGCAGTTCGAGCAGGTCGGCCTCGCCGGCCACCTGGCCGCGGGTCAGCGCCAGCACGACCGTATGCGTGTCCATGGACCGGTCGCGCACGTCCGGCTCCAGCACGCCGGGCGGGAACTTGCGCGCGGCCTTGTCCATGGCAACGCGCACGCGATCCCAGGCGGCGTCGGTGTCGTAGATGTGCTGGTGCATGCCGACCCGGAAATGGGCCAGGCCCAGGCGCGCCGTGCCGATGATTTCATCGACTTCCTCGACCCGCGCCAGCTCTTCCTCGACCGGGTTGAGCACCAGCCGCTCGACCTCGCCGGCGTCGGCGCCGGGCCAGCGCACGACGACCTGTCCGTAGCGGTACGGGAAGAACGGATCTTCCTGGCGGTTCATGCCGAACCAGGCCAGCGCGCCGAGCAGCGACAGCAGCGCCACGGCGGCCAGCACCAGGCGCTTGCGCTCGAGCGCGAACAGGATGGCGTTCATTCGATGACGCGGACCGCCTCGCCGTCGAGCAGGTGCGCCTGCCCTTCGACGACGATCCGGTCGCCGGGCCGGATGTCTCCGATTACCCCGACGCGGTCGCCGTGCAGCCGTCCCGACGCGACCGAGACACGCTCGACGCGGCCTTCCACGACCCGGAATACGCGTGCGATGCCAGTCCCGGGATCCACCAGCGCCGCGAGCGGCACGCCGACCATCGCATGTTGCGCGACCTCGAACTCGGAGTAGACGGCATCTCCCGAACGCCAGCGGACCGACTCGCTCGGTGCCATCCGGACGATCACCGGGCGCGGCCGCCCAGGCTCGGCTTCGCCGGCCTGGGCGACGAACGCCGGCACCGAAACGCCGTCGTACTGCCGCACCAGCCGCACCGAAGCGATCGAATCGATTGCGATCTCCGGCGGCAGCCGGATTTCGGCATCCAGCACCGCGGCGTCATCGCCCGGCACCGCGGCGTCATCACCCAGCGCCGCCTCATTGCCGCCGGCGCCCAGAAGCGCCATGACCGGGCGCCCCGCGGCCACGAAGTCTCCGGGCTCGACCATGAAGCGCGCCACGGTGCCGGCAAACGGCGCCCGCAGGCTGGCCTCGTCGAGCTGGCCGCGCGCCTCGGCCAGGGCCGCCTCGGCCTGCTCGAGCGCCGCGCGGGCGGCATCGCGCCCGGTACGGGTCTGGTCGAGCTGGTCGTCCGAGATCAGATTGCGCTCGACCAGCGTCGCCTGGCGGCGGGTATCGGTCTCGAGCTGCTCGAGCCGGGTCCGCGCCTCGTCGACGCGCGCGGCGGCCGAGGCCACGCCGGGCTGCAGCGTCGGATTGTGCAGCACCGCGAGCACATCGCCGGCCGCGACCCGGTCGCCGAGTTCGACCCGGCGGTCGGCCAGGTAGCCGGCGTGGAGAAACGCCAGTTCGGCCCGTTGCCGCGCCCGCAGCGCCCCGGGCACGCGCAGCGTCGAGGTCGTATCGAGTGCGACCGCCTCGGCCACGCGTACCGGCCGCGGCGACGGCTTGACCGGGTCATCATTTGCGGCGTCGGGACCACAACCGGCGAGCAGCACCGCCGCCAGAACGGCGACCAGAACGGCGAGAAGTGGCAGGGTCCGGAATCTCAGGCCGCGCGAAAGCGCGCGCGCAATTCCCCGCCGAAGGCAACGAAAGACCGCTGTGAAACGGTCGCGGTCGCGCGGTGATCCCGAGACGATTGGCCGTGAACTGGCCAGTGAACTGGCCGGCCGGTCAGTTAAAAAGGTCTGAAACGTTGACGAACGCACGGCGGACCTCTCAGTCGGTTTTGCGCGGCGCGAGGCCGTCGAGGAAGACTTTCAGGAAGTCGTCGAGGAATTCGTCGTCGCTGCCGATGCCGTCCCACTGGGCATGGTGGGTGCGGGCCTCGAACCAGTGCGTGCAGACATTGACGAAGTGGGTCACGACATTGACCGGGTTGACGTCGTCGCGGAACACCCCGGCTTGCTGGCCCTGGCGGATGCGCTCGGCCCCGAGCCGGACCAGTTCGGCATCGCTGCGGCCGCACGAAGGGTCGCCTTCCAGATGCGCCCACGCGAACAGCCGCACGACCCACGGGTTCTGCTGCAGGAAGCGGAAGAAATTGACCACGCCGTTTCGCAGCAGCTCGGCGTCGGCGACCTCGGCCCGCTCGAGCTCGGCGCGCTGCTCGTCGGCATAGCGCGCGAACGCGTGCTCCTTGACCGCGTCCCAGAGCCCTTCCTTGCTGCCGAAATGGTGGTGGATCAGGCTCTTGGTGACCTCCGAGCGCTCGGCAATCGCGCGCATCGACACATCGGCCACGCCGCGCTCGGCGAACAGCCCCAGCGCCGCATCGAGAATCCGTGCGCGCGTCGCCTCGGCATCGCGCGTCTGTGGCGCCGGTGAGTCTGTGGCCGGAGTCGTATTCATGTTCTCGATTCTATAACTGACTGGCCGGCCGGTCAATACCTCACTGGCAGCTGCATTCGCATGGTTCCGGTAACCTTGGCGGTCACGAGCAATGGTCAGCGCATCGACGGTTGTGCAATCAGCGATGTTTCCGCCAACGAAGGCAATGCCGCCAGAGACATCGCGATCACCGGCGATTTGTCGCTGGAGCTGCGAGCGACTCGTCTTGGAACCGGACAAGGGCGTATCTACACGGTCGAAGTCGGGTGCTTGAGCGGAGGTACGACCAGTTCCGGTATCACCGAGGTGCTCGTTCCGCACGATCAGCGGCGCTGAGACTGTACGAGGACGTGACCAGATGATGTGTTGGTTCCAGGAAGCTTTCAACCGGACACGCGGCCGCGGTGGCGGCCGCGGGCGGAGTCCTCGTTGCCTGCGGTCGCAAAATGTTCCAGGCCGACGAATGGGATTCTGCGGGAGTAAAAGCGTAACGCTTGCGGTCGCGGTCTGTGGCGCACTGGCGCTCGGTGGCTGCGGGCTGGCTGGAGACCCAGATCGACGTGTCGTATTCGGCGAACCGCCGACCGACATGGAGTTTCAGCACCTGGGTCTTGCAACATTTATCCAGTCGGAAAAGCCTTGCTATCTGATCTCCTACGATGCAATCACGACACCCGCGATGGTCGCCTACGGGGAACAATCCAGTTTTCTTCGCTCGGATTGCTTCAGATATATTGCGATTGAGGGTCAGCGTATCGAACTGTGCAGACATATCGTCTCGGTGAACACGCTACTGTATGCCGGACACAAGCTGAATCGACAGCATTGCGAGGAATCAGTTAGACGCGGATGTTGCGCGCCCGGAACCGGGAGGGTGGACCGGGAGCTCGTGTTCGAGTTGGCCGGCTTCACGGAAGAGGACATCGAAGCGCTGTTGCGCAAGCATGAAATTCCACCGTCCGGTACCTATTGTCTTTTGTTTTCGCGCGAGTTCTTCAAGGCGATTGAAACGCTGCCGAACTTCGGCAACGACGAAGATCTCGAGGAAATGAAGAAGGTCGAGTGGCGCCCGCATCAGTTGTTGCGCCTGGAAGGTTACCCGTGTACCGGGAAGTTCCTGTAGACAAGAGCCGATCGTAGGCGCCGGCCTCGTCCCCGTCGCCACCTTGTCCTTGTGAGGTGGTGCGGGACAGCACGCCAGCGGTGCAATCCTTCGAGATTCCTCTGCCGCGCACTCCCCGTCGCGGAGGCAACGGCAGGAGCATCGGCCGGTTCCGCGACCAAAAACGTTGATGCCGCCGCACATTCGGTTGTACCCTTTGCTCTTTCCGCTGGCCGATCCGGGTTCCGCGCATGAGCCGCAAGCACAAGCCCCGTCATTCCCGTCCGCAACCGGCGGCCGCGCCGGCGAAGCATAAGCTGGAACCGGACGTTCCGGTTTCGATCCTGGCTGCACTCGGACTGCTTTTGACCGGCTACCTGGGTTTTGTCGCCTACGGCTCCGAGGCGCCGCTGTTCTGCGGGCCCGAGTCGGGCTGCAGCATCGTCCAGAACAGCAGCTACGCGACGCTGCTGGGTCTGCCGGTGGCCCTGTGGGGCTTCGGGTTGTACGCGCTGATCCTGTGGAGTGCGGTCACGCTGCCGCCGCGGCTCAAACGTTGGAACCGGCTGGCGTGGCTGACCGGGCTCGGGTTCGCGATCAGCGTCTATTTCACGCTCACCGGCATCGTCCAGCTCGACGCGACCTGCGGCTGGTGCCTGACCTCGGCGGCGCTGATGACCGCCTTGTTCGTCACGGTCATGCTGCGCCGCCCCGAATCGGCGCCCGGCATTCCGTGGCCGGTTTTCGGGCGCAATCTGGTGCTCGGCACTGGCTTCGTGGTCGCGTTGCTGTTCGCATGGCAGAACGGCCTGCTGCAGCCGCCCGAGGACCCGCGCCTGAAGGCCCTGGCGACGCACCTGGAAGAGACCGGCGCCAAATACTACGGCGCCTTCTGGTGCCCGAACTGCCAGCGCCAGAGCCGGATGTTCGGCCGCTCGGCCGACCGGCTGCCGTACGTCGAGTGCACGCCCAACGGGCGCGGCGGGGTGACCGCGTTCGAGTGCGTGGCCAACGACATCACCGGCTACCCGACGTGGATCATCGACGGCCGCCGTTTCCAGGGCGTGCTGTCGCCCGACGAGCTGGCGCGTCACTCGGGCTTCGTGTTTCGTGAAGATCAGGACGACAATTGAAGGACCCGCGATGATCGCTCCCCACCCGTTGACCCGGCGCCTGCGCGCGTCCGCCGGCCTGCTGTCGCTGACTTTCTTGCTGATCCCGGCCGCGATGCCGGCGGCGGCCGTCGAGCAATCCGGCCAGGTGCCGCCGGCCGACGCCGCGTTCGAAGCGCTGGTGGCCGACTACCAGGCCTGGCGCGAGACGCAGGACCCGATCCGGGCCGGCCGGCGCGGCGACCTCGAGGCGGCCGCGCGCTGGCCCGATGCGTCGTTCGAGGCCGCGGCGGCGCGGCACAAGCGGCGCGGCGAATTTCTCGAACGCCTCGAAGCCATCGACGCCGCGGGTTTGTCCCCCCGGCACGGGACCAGCTTCGCGGTGCTCGATTACCTGCTGTCGTCGGAAGTCGCGCTGGCGCCGTACGAGGACGAGCGCATGCCGTTCGTCAACGACTCCGGATTCTTCAGCATGCCGCTGAGCGTCGCCGCCTCGACCCGGCCGCGCAGCGTCGAGGCCGCCCGGGCCTGGCTGAAGCGGCTCGAGCGGCTGCCGGCTTGGCTGGCCGCACAGCGCAAGTGGCTGGAAAAAGGCATCGCCGACGGCTTCGTGCAGCCCAGGCCGGTGGTCGAGGCGGTCATCGAACAGCTCGCGGCGATCGCGGAAACGCCGCCGGCCGACAGCCCGCTGGTCGAGCCGCTCGACCGGCTGCCGCCGGCGATCGCCGCCGGGAACGCCCCGGAACTGAAGCAGCGCGCCGTCGCGCTGGTCGCCGACAAGGTCCGACCGGCCTACCGGGAGCTGCTGGCGTTTTTCCGCCAGCACTACCTGCCGGCCGCGCGCGAATCGATCGGCATTTCCGAGGTGCCCGACGGGCGCGCCTATTACCGGGAACTGGTGCGCAAGCACACGACGCTGGACACGACCCCGGAGGAAGTCCACGAGCGCGGCCTGGCCGAGGTCGAGCGCATCCGCGCCGAGATGGACGAGGTCATCGACGAGGCCGGCTTCGACGGCGGCTTCGAAGCGTTCATCGAATTTCTGCGCACCGACGAACAGTTCTACGCCGATACGCCGAAACAGCTCCTGATGCACGCCTCGTGGATCGCCAAGCGCATTGACGACCGGATGCCGGCCTACTTCGGCCGGCTGCCGCGGCTGCCCTACGGCGTGCGGCCGGTACCGGCGCACATGGCGCCGAACTACACCACCGGCCGCTACTGGCCCGGCGACCTCGAAAACGGGGTCGCCGGCGGCTACATGGTCAACACCTACGCGCTCGACCAGCGCCCGCTGTACACGCTGCCGGCGCTGACATTGCACGAGGCCGTGCCCGGCCACCACCACCAGGGCGCGCTGGCGCAGGAACTCGAAGGCGTACCCGAGTTCCGGCGCGACACCTACATCACCGCGTTCGGCGAGGGCTGGGCGCTGTACACCGAGCACCTCGGCATCGAGATGGGCATTTACACCACGCCGTACGAGTATTTCGGCCGGCTTTCCTACGAGATGTGGCGCGCCTGCCGGCTGGTCGTCGACACCGGCATCCACTACTTCGGCTGGAGCCGCGAGCAGGCCGAGGCGTGTTTCCTCGAAAATTCCGCGCTCGCGCCGCACAACGTCCGCACCGAGGTCCTGCGCTACATCTCGTGGCCCGGCCAGGCGCTGGCCTACAAGACCGGCGAGCTGCTGGTCCGCGATCTGCGCGCGCGCGCCGAGAAGGCGCTCGGCGCCGGCTTCGACCTGCGCGCGTTCCACGACCATCTGCTCGCCGAGGGCGCGATGCCGCTGACCGCGCTCGAGGAGCGGATGACGGCGTGGACCGAG
>JAVVDX010000056.1:8279-13719 GCA_032251475.1 Wenzhouxiangellaceae bacterium
GGCACCAGCACGCCGGCCAGCGCCGGGAACCAGGCGACCGCGATGATCGTGAACGCGACCGCGTGCAGCGTGTGGCCCGACGGGAAGCTGTGCCGGTCCAGCGGCCGCCCGCCGAGCAGGATGTCGGTGTGACTGACGAACGGACGCTCGCGCACCAGCCGCGTTTTCATCAGCTTGTACAGACCCAGCCCGGTGAGCCCGGTCACGGCCATGACGCTCGCGGCGCGCACGCCGTACTCGCCCTGCATCAGCGCCATCAGCGCCATCAGGCTGTACCAGACGACTCCGTCGCCGAGGCGGCTGGCGGTCGCGAACAGCGCGCGCACCGGCCGATGGCGCGACAGCCGGTTCAGCGCCGTGCAGGCCCGCCGGTCAACCTGCTCCAGGTGCGACAGCGCACGCGCAAAAGTCGTGTTCAAGTGCAGGTCCATGGTCGCGAACTATGACCCGTTTCCGATACCGTCACATGACAGTCTCATGACCATAGTGTGACATCTTGCCCGGCCATTTCAAGTCGACTGTCGGGCTCAGGCGGCGTGCCAGGCCTCGATCTCGACCATCAGGTCGCGGCGGCAGATGTCGCCGCGCAGCCCGCACAGGCGCAGCCGCGGCCAGCGTGCGCGCAGCCGCGCCTCGATCCGCGGCCAGTCGTCGGGCCGCCGGACGTAGACGCGGGCCAGACTGTCGGCGTTGAATTCGGCCAGCCCGGTCCGGTTCATCGCGCCGGCGGCGTTGGCCATCAGCGCCTCGAGGTTGCTGGCGGCCTCGTCGGCCTGGGCCAGCACGTCGCCCGGATGGGCCGTGGCGTGGCCGACCACGCTGGCGGTGCCCGAGATCAGCAGCCCGGTGCGGCCGTCGGCCAGCACGATGCCGGTGGCGCGCGCGAACGCCGGCTGGCGCGGGCCGTAATGGCGAGGATAGTTCCAGGCGCTGACCTGGCGCGGGTTCTCGATCGACACACCGGGCCGGGTGCCGGCCAGCGCCACCAGCTGCATCCTCGGCCGGTCGCCGCCGATCGCCGTGGCCGCGCACATCTGTGCGTCGTCGAGCCCGGCGGCCTCGAGCGCCCGACCGCGGCCGATGCAAAATCGCCGGTAGCGCTCGGCGTCGTCCTCGCCGACATTGATTCCGGGAAAGTAGTTCCAAAGCCGCAGCGGGTAACCGAACTCGGACGCACGCAGCCGCTCGATCAGCCGCCGGTAGATCCGCTCGGCCGGCCCGGCCGCATCGCTGCCGGGCCCGTCGGGCTCCTCGAGCACGATCGCGCAGAGCTGGTCGGCGTCGGCGTGCCAGTACTCGGCATCGAAGTCGCCGCCCAGCCGTTCGAGACCGGGACCCGCGCCGCCCTCGCGCCCGAGCGGGATGGCCAGCAATGCGCCGTCGCCGCGCGCGCTATCGACGGCCAGCCGGTAACCGGCGGAGGGTCGAAGGTCGGGGGACGGGTCGGTTGAATCCATCGATGAAGTCGGATCGGAGTGGCGCCAAGCATACCGGGAACGCTGTTGGCCATTATGCTATTTTTCGTGCCCACACCCGACAGGATGCCCCGATGCAACTCGACCAGGCAGCGCGCGTGATCGACGAACTGTGGACGACCAGCATCACCGACGAGCTGGTCGAATACATCCGGATTCCGGCCAAGTCGCCGCATTTCGACGCCGACTGGCAGGCCAGCGGCTACATCGACGAGGCCACCGACCATATCGCGCGCTGGTGCAAGGCCCAGCCGATCGAGGGCCTGCAGGTCGAGATCGTGCGGCTCGAAGGCCGCACGCCGGTGATCTTGATGGAAGTGCCGGGTGCCATCGACGACACCGTGCTGCTGTACGGTCACCTCGACAAGCAGCCGGAGATGACCGGCTGGGCCGACCACCTCGGCCCGTGGAAGCCGGTGATTGAAAACGACAAACTCTACGGCCGCGGCGGCGCCGACGACGGCTATGCCGCCTACGCGTCGCTAGCTGCGATCCGCGCGCTCAAGGAACAGGGCCTGGACCACGCCCGCTTCGTGCTGCTGATCGAGGCGTGCGAGGAGTCGGGCAGCTACGACCTGCCGGCCTACATCGAGCATCTGTCCGGCCGGATCGGCTCGCCTTCGCTGGTGGTATGCCTCGACTCGGGCGCCGGCAACTACGAGCAGCTGTGGATCACGACGTCGCTCAGAGGCATGGCCGCCGGCACGCTGTCGGTCGACATCCTCGAAGAAGGCGTGCACTCCGGCTACGCGTCGGGCATCGTGCCGTCCAGCTTCCGGATCGCGCGTCAACTGATCTCGCGGCTCGAGGACGAGGCGACCGGGAAGATCCTGCCCGAAGAACTTCAGGCCGGCATTCCCGAGCAGCGCCGCGAGCAGCTCGCCGCGGTCGCGCGCGCGCTCGGCGACGAGGTGCACGAGGCGTTTCCGTGGGTGGACGGCGCCGGGCCGATGGGCCCCGACCCGCTCGACCGGCTGCTCAACCGCAACTGGCGCGCGGCGCTGTCGGTGACCGGCGCCGGCGGGCTGCCGGCGATCGACTCGGCCGGCAACGTGCTCCGGCCGGGCACGCAACTGAAGTTGTCGCTGCGCCTGCCGCCGACGATCGACGGTGCCCGGGCCACGGCCCGGGTCAAGGAAATCCTCGAGGCCGACCCGCCCTACGGCGCCCGGGTCCGCTTCGAGCCCGACCAGTCGGCCACCGGCTGGAACGCTCCGGCGGTCGCCGATTGGCTCGACCGCGCCTGCCAGCGTGCGTCGGACGCGGTGTTCGGCAAACCGGCGATGTACATGGGCGAGGGCGGCACGATTCCGTTCATGGCGATGCTGGGCGAGTCGTTCCCCGAGGCCCAGTTCCTGATCACCGGCGTGCTCGGGCCGAAGTCGAATGCGCACGGGCCGAACGAATTCCTGCATCTGGGCTACGTGCGCAAGCTCAACGCGGTCGTTGCAGGCGTGCTCGCCGAACACGCGCGCGTCGCGGGTTGAGAATCGCCCCCACCCCAGCCCTCCCCCGCTAGCGGGGGAGGGAGTCAAACATAGCGCTCCCCCGCAAGCGGGGGAGGGAGTCAGACATGAATCGCTGATCAGGAAACACCGGGAAGCGGATTTCAATTCTGCCGTTGCAGCAACAAGTGCCCGCGCTCGTGCAGCGCGACGTGCCAGCCTTCACCGACCCACGTCGTTGCGTCGCGGTCGACGACGATCGCCGGGCCCTTGACGACCTGGCCGGCCAGCGCCAGACGCGGCCAGACCGGGACGTCGCCACCGCGCTGCGGCGTGTCGTGGTCCTCGCGCTGCAGCGGCGGGACGCTTTTCAGCCGCGACGGGCCGCGCGCTTCGACGCGCAGGTTGACCAGTTCCACCGGCAGATCGAGGCGGTGCCCGTAGGCGTTCTCGTGCGCGTCGTGGAAGGCCCTCGCCAGTTCTTCCGGGGCGCGCGCCTCGAGTTCCAGCGTCGCGCTCTGGCCGGCGTAGCGGCACGCGACCCAGCGCGCGATGCGCAGTGCTTCGGGCTCGACGCCCTCGTCGGCCAGCTCTTCGCGGACCTGGTCGAGCAGCGGCCCGAACGCCTGTCCGAGCTCATCGGCATCGATATCGCCGCTTTCGGCCAGCAGGCTGGCGGTGGCCTGGCGTCCCGGTTCGGCCACCAGCATGCCGAGCGCCGACAGCACGCCCGAGCGCGCCGGCACGACGGCCCGGGCGATGCCCAGGCTCTCGGCCAGTTCGCACACGTGCAGACCGCCGGCACCGCCGAAGCAAACAAGTGTCGCGCTCTTCGGGTCGACGCCACGCTCGGCCGACATCACGCGCAGCGCCCGGCTCATGTGCTCGTTGGCAATCTTGACGACGCCGGCGGCGGTCTCGCACGGATCGAGCCCGGCCTGGTCGGCGAGCTTGTCCATCGCCCTGGCCGTGGCATCGAAATCCAGTTCGTGGCGCCCGCCCAGCCGGGTGTCCTTCGGCAGCCGGCCGAGCAGCAGGTTGGCGTCGGTGACGGTAATGTCCTGCCCCCCGGCGCCGTAGCAGACCGGACCTGGATCGGCGCCGGCCGACTGCGGCCCGACCTGCAGCAGGCCGCCGGCATCGACGCGCGCGATCGAGCCGCCGCCGGCACCGATCGTGTGCATGTCGACCATCGGTACCGCAACCGGGTAGCGGCCGATGCGGCCCTCGCGCGTCAGCTTGGGCCGGCCGTCGAGCAGCGCGACGTCGGTCGAAGTGCCGCCCATGTCGAAGGTCAGCAGACGGTCCTGGCCAATCTCGCGCCCGATGTGTGCGGCCGCCTCAAGCCCGCCGGCCGGGCCGGACAGCAGCAGGTGCACCGCTCGCCGGCCGGCCTGGTCGGCCGACACGGTCAGACCGCTGGACTGCATCACCGCCAGCCGGCCGCCGGCCATCGTGTTGGCCAGCCGCTCGAGGTAGCCCGACAGCTTCGGGCCCACCGACGCGTTCAGCCAGGTCGCGACGCCGCGCTCGTACTCGCGGATCTCGGGCAACAGTTCCGACGACAGCGACACCGGCAGGTCGGCCGGCAGCGCCTTGCGCACCCGCTTCTCCAGCCCCGGCGCCAGCCACGAGAACAGCAGGTTGACCGCGACCGATTCGGGCGCCAGATCGTCGATCCGTTCGGTCAGCGCGGCGAGCGCTTCATCGTCCGGCTCGGCCAGCAGGCTGCCGTCGGCGGCCGCGCGCGCATCGATCTCCAGGCACAGCCCGGCCGGCACCGGGTCGGCGACCGGTGGCTGGTCGAGCCGGTAGAGCTTGTCCCGGTTCTGGCGGCCCAGCGACAGCATGTCGGCGAATCCGGTCGACGTCACGAACGCGGTCCTGGCGCCCTCGCCCTCGAGCACCGCGTTGGTGCCGACGGTGGTGCCGTGGACCAGGTCGACGTGCCTGTCGGCCAGCCCGAGCTGTTCGAGCCCGTCGGCGATCGCGCGCGCCGGATCGTCGGGGGTCGACAACACCTTGGCGGTGCGCAACTCACCGTCGATGACGGCGACGAAGTCGGTGAACGTGCCGCCGGTGTCGACGCCGATCCGGATCATTGCGCTTTCCGGCTCACTCATCCTCGGGTTCCGGTTCGATCGCGGTGTTCTCGAGCATCACGACCAGCCCGGTCGCCTCCCGCACCTGCTGCCACGGAAACCGCGGCCCGGGATCCAGCTTGCGCCGAACCTCGACCGAGGCCTCGTCGCTGGCCGGCAACGTGCGCCGATCGAGCTGGTCGTGACCGGCGATGCCGTCCAGCGCCGGCAGCGCAGGCCGCAGCGATTTCAGCAACGCGATCAGCGCCTCGATCTGTACTTCGGGGTAGGACTCTTCCCATTGCTGATTGCGGCTGTCCAGCCAGTCGGGCCAGCGGCCGCGGTTGACCAGTTCGATGCCGACCGAGTCCCGGTTGTGGTCGGTGACGTGGTGCGCGACGCGATCCAGCGGCACCCACTGCTCGATCCGGCCGTCGCG
>JAVVDX010000056.1:13819-17527 GCA_032251475.1 Wenzhouxiangellaceae bacterium
CTGGTCGCGAGCGCCTCGGCCGGGCTCAGGCCGGCAGCGACGTAGATTTCCAGCTCGTGGTGCAGTGCATCGCCGGGCACGTTCATGATCTGGGGGGCGTCGGCGCCGCTGAGCAGCCCGGCGCCGGCCTCGTGCAGCGCGCGGATCAACGCGCGCCGGACCGCGACGAACTTCTCGAGCCGTTCGGCCGGCTGCTCGGCACGCATTTGACGGACCCGCTCGACCCACTGCTCGCGGGTCCGGGCGTCGACGTAGCGCATCGCCGGGCGCGCCGTCAGCGCCTCGAGATCGCCGGTCGCCAGGTTTTCGATCAGCGTCTGCGTCGGCACGTTCCAGACCCCGGCCGCGCGTGTTCTTTCGGCCCATTCGTCGACGCGCCCGATCTCCATCGCGTCTCCGATATTGAACCCGAACAGGCCCGGCTCGCGCTGGCGCGCCGGGTGGTCCTCGGGCACCAGTACCTGGGCGTAGCCGTCGAGGTGGTCGATCGTCGCCTGGCCGGCGGCCAGCGCCCGCTCGAGGCCGACACCGATCGAGACATGGCCGGCGAACGGCATGTCCAGTGCGTCGGCGGCATCATCGATCGCCGCGAACGTGTCCGGCATCAGGCCCGGGTGCAGCTTCAGGAAGTCGTAGCCGGCCTCGGCCTGGGTCCGGACCATGACGCGGGCACGCCCGACGTTCGGCACCGAGGTCCCATTCAGCGATGGACCGGACGTGATCAGCCGCGGGCCGATCCGGTCGCCGGCGGCCAGCGCGGCGCGCAACTCGAGGTGCCCGGGCTCGCCGAGCATGCCGCGAATCGTCGTCACGCCGTGGGCCAGGAACAGCTTGAGCACGTCGTCGACGCGCTCCGCCTCGCGCATCGGCGGCACGTGCGCGTGCATCTCGGTCAGGCCCGGAATCACGAAGCGACCGTCGATGTCGACAACGCTTGCCTCCGCCGGCGCCGGCCCGTCGACGATCCAGCCGTCGCGCACGACCAGCGTCGTCGGCCCGGACACCGTCGCCGCGGCCGGATCGACCAGCCGGGCATTTTCCAGCACGGTCGTGTCGGCGCCCGCCGCCGCGGTCCAGGCGAGCAGCAGCAGGCAGGACAATCCAGCGAGCAATCGCATGGCGGCACTCCTTCAGGCGGATTTCACCCTATGGTAGCGCCGGTTCGAGAGCAGGTGCGAGCCTTGCTCGCGAGTGGACCGGAGCTGGGCACTGCCCCCGGAAAATTCGCCTGCAAGCAGGCTCCTGCGAGGGCCCGGTCATCGATCTGCAGGAGCGAGCTTGCTCGTGAAGGGATCCGTAACCGAGTCGGCCTCGACTAAGGAATGCTGAATTCCCTAAATGGTCATTACCGGCGCGAACGACAGCTGCCGCTCGATCTCGCGCGCGAGTTCCGGCATGTCGACGCCGGCCGGCGCGATCAGCGCCAGGCTGCCGCGCTCGACGTTGACGACCAGCGATTCCATGCCGTCATCGAGCCGGATGCGCGCCGGTGCCGACGGAACGTGCGTGCGAGGCATGTAGTACATCGTCACGGTTCCGCTTTCGGTCTCGAGCACCGCGTGCGCGCCGGCCCCATCCGGCGTCGGGCAGAACTTGGTCAGACGCACCGTGTCGAGCAGTCCCGGTTCGATATGCAGGCCCAGTTCGGCGAACACCTGCTCGATCCGGCCGATATCACTCGCCTGGGCATTGGCAGCGGCGATGACCTGCGGGCCATCGTGCTGCCAGTGCCAGGCGATGTGCTGCCGGAGATCGCTCAGGGTCGGCTGCGACCGCTCGCCCCCGGTGAACGTGGTCACCGCCACGGCCAGCGCAAGCGCCGCAGCGACGGCCGCGAGATACGGCCAGCGGCCGAAACGCCCGCTGGAGGGGTCGTCCTCGGCCAGCGACTGGCGCAGGATGATTTCGTCGGCCAGACCGTGCGGGGCGGGCACATGGAGCGCGCGCCCGAGCATTAGCTCGAAACGGTCCGATTCGGCCGCCACGCCAGCATATTCGCCGCCGGCGGCGCGGGCTTCGAGCATTTCGGGCTCCCGGTTTGCCGGGTCGGTCATCAGCCGTCTTTTGAATTCAAGTAAGTTCATGTACGTTTCCCCCGCGTTCCGACGGCTGCAGCTTGTCCTTGAGCTTCTCGCGCGCCCGGAATACCCGGGTCATCACCGCGCTTTCGGTCAAGTCCAGCTGGGTGGCGATCTCGGCGATCGACAAGCCCATCACGGTCTGCAGTATCAAGGGTTCGCGATATTTCTCTTCAAGTTCCACCATGGCCTTGCGCAACAGATCGCGCTCGGTCCGGTCCTCGGGCGTCAGTTCCGACTCCTCGGCGACCACCACATTGTCGATGTCGGTGATCGGCGGGACCTTGCGTTCGAACGTGCGTGCGTACTCGCGCCTGAGGATCGTGATCAGCCAGCTCTTGGCTGCACCTGCATCCTTGAGGCTGTCCAGCGCCTTCCAGGCCCGCATGAACGTTTCCTGGACCAGGTCGTTGGCCAACGCATGGTCTCCGCACAACCAGACACCAAAGCGAAACAGGTCGTCGGCGTACTGCCGGGCCAGCGCATCGAAGCGCCTTTTACGTTCCGCGTCCTTCATGACCGGTCTCCCGCGTAATTCATTGCAATTTCCACCCCTCCGATTGGCAACTCGCGCCGACGCCCCGGCCCGCGGCCCGAAATCCGCCAGCGCCGGCTACCGGGGCTGGTAGACCTTGCCGCCGGCGCGCCGGAACTCCTCGGCCTTCTCGGTCATGCCCTCGTCGAGCGCCGATTCGGGGTCCAGTCCGCGTTCGCGCGCGTAGTCGCGCACGTCCTGGGTGATCTTCATCGAGCAGAACTTCGGCCCGCACATCGAGCAGAAGTGCGCGACCTTGTGGGCCTCCTTCGGCATCGTCTGGTCGTGGTACTCGCGCGCCCGCGCCGGGTCCAGGCCGAGGTTGAACTGGTCGTCCCAGCGAAACTCGAACCGGGCCTTCGACAACGCATTGTCGCGCACCTGTGCCACCGGGTGCCCCTTGGCCAGGTCGGCCGCGTGCGCGGCGATCCGGTAGGTCACCAGCCCTTCGCGCACGTCGTGCTTGTCCGGAAGCCCCAAATGTTCCTTGGGCGTGACGTAGCACAGCATCGCCGTGCCGTGCCAGCCGATCTGGGCCGCGCCGATGCCGGAGGTGATGTGGTCGTAGCCCGGCGCGATGTCGGTGACCAGCGGGCCGAGCGTGTAGAACGGCGCCTCGCGGCAGTCGGCCAGTTCCTTGTCGACGTTCTCGGCGATCAGCTGCATCGGCACGTGGCCGGGGCCCTCGATCATCACCTGGCAGTCGTGCTTCCAGGCATTTTGCGTCAATTCGCCCAGCGTTTCGAGCTCTGCAAACTGGGCCGCGTCGTTGGCATCGGCGATCGAGCCGGGTCGGAGCCCGTCGCCGAGCGAGAACGAAACGTCGTAGGCGGCCATGATCTCGCAGATCTCGTCGAAGCGCTCGTACAGAAAGCTCTCGCGATGATGCGCCAGGCACCACTTGGCCATGATCGAGCCGCCCCGCGAGACGATGCCGGTGACCCGGTCGGCGGTCAGCGGCACGTGCGCCAGCCGCACGCCGGCGTGGATCGTGAAATAGTCCACGCCCTGCTCGGCCTGCTCGATCAGCGTGTCGCGAAACAGTTCCCAGGTCAGCTCCTCGGGTACGCCGCCGACCTTTTCCAGCGCCTGGTA
>JAVVDX010000057.1:0-17288 GCA_032251475.1 Wenzhouxiangellaceae bacterium
TGGCCGAGATCGCCCGGCGCGCGGGCCTGTGGCTGCACGTCGACGCGGCCTACGGCGGCTTCTTCCTGCTCACCGAAGAGGGGCGTGAAAAGCTGGCCGGGATCGACCGGGCCGACACGCTGGTCATGGACCCGCACAAGACGCTGTTTCTGCCCTATGGCACCGGCGCACTGCTGGTGCGCGACGGCGACCGGCTCCGCCGGGCCATGTCCGGGGGCGCCGACTACCTGCAGGACACGCTGGCCGCGGGCGAGGAGGTCTCGCCGGCCGACCTGTCGCCGGAACTGACCCGCCATTTCCGCGGCCTGCGCATGTGGCTGCCGCTGAAAGTACTGGGCCTGGCGCCTTTTCGCGCCGCGCTGGAGGAGAAGCTGCTGCTGGCGCGATATTTCCACCAGCGCATGGTCGAATCGGCCCGGTTCGAAGCCGGCCCGCCGCCCGATCTGTCGGTCGTCACGTTCCGTTTGAACGGCGGCGACGAGGCCAACCGCGCGCTGCTGGAGGCGATCCACGGCGACGGCCGGATCTTCCTGAGCTCCACCCGGCTCGACGGCCGCTTCACGCTGCGCATGGCTGCGGTCTGCCACCGCACCCACAAGGCCGAAGTCGACACGATGATCGACGTGTTGCACGAACTGGCCGGGCGGGCCTGAACCGGCTTCGGCTCAGTGCGCGCTGTCCCAGTCGAAACCGGACCCGGTTTCGACCAGCAGTTCCACGTCCAGCTCGGCGGCTGCGCTCATGCGCCGGATGAGGCCGGCGCGCACTTCGTCGACGGCGTCTTCGCGCACTTCCAGCACCAGTTCGTCGTGGACCTGCATGATCAGCCGGGCCGGCACGTCTTCGGCCCGGATCCAGTGGTCGACGTCGATCATCGCGCGCTTGATGATGTCGGCGGCCGTGCCCTGCAGCGGGGCGTTGATCGCGGCGCGTTCGGCGGCCTGCCGGCGCTGGCGGTTGCGCGAGCCGATCTCGGGCAGCCACAGCCGGCGGCCGGCGATCGTTTCGACATAGCCCTGTTCCTTCGCAAGCTTTCGCGTGGCGTCCATGAAATCGCGCACGCCCGGGTAGCGGCTGAAGTAGCGTTCGATGTACTCGGCGGCGACGTCGCGCTCGGTTTCGAGCTGGCGCGCCAGACCCCACGCGCTCATGCCGTACATCAGCCCGAAGTTGATCGCCTTGGCCGAACGACGCTCCTCGGTCGTGACCTTGTCGAGCGCCTTGCCGAACACCTCGGCGGCCGTGGCGCGGTGGATGTCCTCGCGCCCGGCGAACGCGCGCAATAGCCCCTCGTCGCCGGACAGGTGGGCCATGATGCGCAACTCGATCTGCGAGTAGTCGGCCGCGAGCAAGCGCTTGCCGCCGGGCGCGACGAACGCCTTGCGGATGCGCCGGCCTTCCTCGGTGCGGATCGGAATGTTCTGCAGGTTGGGGTCGGTCGACGACAATCGGCCGGTGGCGGTCACTGCCTGGTGGTAGTGCGTGTGCACGCGGCCGGTGTCGGCGCGGATCTTTTCCGGCAATCGATCGGTGTAGGTACTCTTGAGCTTGGCCAGCCCGCGGTGCTCGAGGATCAGGCGCGGCAGCTCATGATGGATCGCCAGTTCCTGCAGCACGTCCTCGGCCGTCGACGGCTGGCCGGTGGGCGTCTTGCGCAGCGGCTTGATGCCCAGCCGTTCGAACAGGATTTCCTGCAGCTGTTTCGGCGAGCCGAGATTGAACTCGCCGCCGCCGGCCTTCCAGGCCTCGCCCTGGACGACATCGAGCCGCTCGGCCAGCTCGGCGCTCTGCTGCGCGAGCCGTTCGCGGTCGACCAGCACGCCGTGCCGTTCCATCCGCGCCAGCACGCCGATCAATGGAATCTCGAGTTCCTCGTAGACCGCGCGCACGCCCGGAAACTCGCTCAGCTCGGGCCACAGCTTCCGGTGCAGGGCCAGGCAGACCTCGGCGTCCTCTCCGGCGTATTCGGCGGCCTGCTCCACCGGCACCTGGTCGAAGGTCACCTGCTGTTTGCCCTTGCCGGCGACCTGCTCGAAGGTGATGGTTCGGCGGCCGAGGTAGCGGGTGGCGAGCGAATCGAGGTCGTGTCGCGTCGCGGTGGCGTTGCAGCAGTACGACTCGAGCATCGTGTCGTGGGCGATGCCGGCCAGCGCAACGCCGGCGCGCTCGAGGACATTGAGGTCGTACTTGGCGTTGTGGGCGAGCTTGGGGCGCTCTTGGTCCGCGAGCACGCCGCGAAACGCCGCCACGGCCTCGTCGCGGTCGAATTCGGTGTCCTGTTCGGCATGGCCGACGGGGACGTAGAACGCCCTGCCCGGTTCGAGCGCGAACGAAAACCCGACCAGGCCGGCGTCCAGCGGCTCGAGGCTGGTGGTTTCGGTGTCGAACGCGATCAGTCCGGCTGCCTCGAGCTCGCCGACCAGTGCGTCCAGCGCCTTGCGGGTCGTGACCGTCGCGACTTCCAGCTCGGCCTCCGGCGCGCTGGCCGAAACGCCCCCCGCCTCTTCGCCGGAGTCGTCGATCTGTCGCAGCCAGGTCGAAAACCCGAAGCGCTTGAGCAGCTCGACCAGCTCGGCGCGGTGCGGTGGGTCGCGCTCGAGGTCGTCGATCGACAAGTCGAGCTCCACGTCGTCGCGCAGGCGGACCAGTTCCCGCGACAATCGAAGCTGATCGAGGCCGTTGCGCAGATTTTCGCCGATCTTGCCGCCGATTTCGCCGGCATTCTCGATCACCGCGTCGAGGTCGCCGTACTGCCGGAGCCACTTTGCGGCGGTCTTCGGCCCGACTTTCTCGATGCCGGGAATGTTGTCCGAGGTATCGCCGACGAGCGCGAGCAAGTCGCCGACGCGCTCGGGACCGACGCCGAATTTCTGTTCGACGGCGTCGGGGTCGTAGCGCTTTTCCTGCATCGAGTCCTCGAGCACGATGCCGGGCTCGACCAGTTGTGCAAGATCCTTGTCGCCGGAAGAGATCAGCACGTCCAGACCCTTTTCCCGGGCGCGGCGTGCAAGCGTGGCGATCACGTCGTCGGCCTCGACACCCTCGACGACGACTCGCCTGATGCCCATCGCGTCGATCAGCTCGTGCAGCGGCTCGATCTGCGCCCTGAGTTCGTCCGGCATCGGCGGCCGGTGGGCCTTGTAGTCGGCATAGGCCTCGTGCCGGAAGGTCTTGCCCGGCGCGTCGAACACGACCGCCAGGTGCCCGGGCCGGTGCTCCTCGGCCAGCCGCCGGACCATGTTGGCGACTCCGAAGATCGCGCCGGTCGGCTTGCCGTCGCCGCTGGTCAGGCTGGGCAGCGCGTGGAATGCCCGGTACAGGTAGGAAGAACCATCCACCAGGCACAGCAGGGTCGAAGAGTCGCGAGAGGCCATGCAATCACGTTGCTGTACGTCGGGTCACCTATGATACGAGCAAGGAGGGGAGCACGAACCGGCCGATTTCCAGCCGGTCTGGTATCCTGAAAGCCCATAGACGGGAGGCTGCGATGAACCTCAATCCGATCAAGGCTTTGGCGCTGGCAATGATTCTGGCGGCCTGGACGGCTCCGGCGGATGTTCTCCGGGCACAACAGACCGACGCGCCGCCCCCGCCCCCGATCCGCGAGCCGCTTCCGCCGAAAGTCACCGACCCGGACGAACAGCTGCAGCCGGAGGTCCGGATCCGTCGCGAGGCAGACCGCACGGTCGAGGAATACGTCAGCAACGGCCGCGTCTACATGGTCCGGATCAAGCCGAGCATCGGCCCGGCCTACTACCTCGTCGACACGACCGGCGACGGCCTGCTGAACATGCGCCATGACCGGTTCGAGCCGGTCAAGCCGACGTACTGGAAGATCCTCGAGTGGTAATCCGAAAATCCGCGACGGCGGCGTGAACCGGAGCGGTGTCCGGTCGGATGCCGGTGAACAGTTCGAACGCGAGTGCGGCCTGTTCGACGAGCATCCCGAGCCCCGAATGGCACGGTAGACCGGCCCGCTCGCACCAGCTTCGAAACGGTTCGAACGCTTCTGCGTAGTTGAGATCGTAGCCGACCGCACCCGGCGCGATCCAGCCCGAATCGATGGCCGGGCATTGACCACGGTGGCCGAGGCTGGTGCCCTGGATCAGCAGGTCGTAATTGCCATCGCGTGGGCCGTCGCGCGGGTCGTCGGCCAGTGCGTCGGCCAGCGCCGCGGCCTCGAGTTCGACCCCGGGCCGGACGAGGCGCCGCACCAGTCGGTCGGCCTTTGCCCCGTCGCGATTGAGCACGCAAACGCGCGCCGGGCCCTGTTCGAGCAGCGGGCCGAGCACGCCGGCGACGGCGCCGCCGGCCCCGATGACGAGCACGCGCCCGCCGGTCACGTCGATGCCCAGCCGGGCGAGGTCGGCGACCAGCCCGGCGCCGTCGGTATTTTCCGCCCGCCAGCCGTCGTCCACGGCCACCAGCGTGTTGCACGCCCCCGCCTCGCGCGCGGCCCGACTGACGCTCGCGGCCAGCGCCAGCCCCTCGGCCTTCAGCGGCACGGTGAGATTACACCCCCGCCCGCCGGCCCGACTGAACTCGCGCAACTTCCGGCGCAGCTGCCCGGCCGGGCAGTCGATCCAATCGTATTCGACGTCAACGCCCGCGGCCTCGGCGAACAGGCGGTGAATGCGCGGCGAAAGCGAATGCGCGACCGGGTGACCGAAAACGGCAAGTTTCAGCATGGCTGGATTTTCAACCGCAGATAAACGCAGATAAACGCAGATCAATGCAGATTGAATTGATAAGTGGAACAAGAAGGACCCGAGAAATAATCCCTCGCGAATTTCCTGCGACCATTTCGAATAACTTCAGGATCATTCCTGGTCCATTCTTCGTGCCCTTCGTGCCCAACTTCGTGTTCTTCGTGTAACTGCTCTTGCTTTTTTATCCGCGTTCATCCGCGTTTATCTGCGGTTTCATATCAAATGATCTTCCCGCAACCACTGGGCGGCATCCAGCGCGTGATAGGTCAGGATGCCGTCGGCGCCGGCGCGCCTGATCGAGGTCAGGGCTTCGAGCACGACCTTGCGCTCGTCGAGCCAGCCGTTGCCGGCCGCGGCCTTGAGCATGGCGTATTCGCCCGAGACGTTGTAGGCGAACGTCGGCACGCCGAACTCGGCCTTGACGTCGGCGACGACGTCGAGATACGGCAGCGCCGGCTTGACCATGACCCAGTCGGCACCCTCGTCGAGATCGAGCCCGACTTCGCGCAGCGCCTCGTCGCGGTTGCCCGGGTCCATCTGGTAGGTCTCCTTGCCGGAGGCGCCGAGGTTGGCCGCCGAACCGACCGCGTCGCGGAACGGCCCATAGAATGCCGAGGCGTACTTGGCGGCGTAGCTCAGGATGATCGTGTCGATGATCCCTTCATCTTCGAGTGCGGCGCGGATCGCGCCGATGCGGCCGTCCATCATGTCCGATGGTGCGACCACATCCGAGCCGGCGCGCGCATGGCAAAGCGCCTGCCGGACCAGCGCGTCGACGGTTTCGTCGTTGACGACGTAGCCGGTCTCGTCGATGATGCCGTCCTGGCCGTGCGAGGTGTACGGGTCCAGCGCGATATCGGTCATCACGCCCAGCTCCGGGAAACGCTGCTTGATCGCGCGCACGGTCTCCGGCACCAGCCCGGCGTCGTCCCAGGCCGCCTCGGCCCGTTCGGACTTCAGCGATACGTCGATGACCGGAAACAGCGCCAGCATCGGGATGCCCAGTTGCAGCGTCGTCTCGCAGGTTCGAAGCAACGCATCGAGGCCCTGGCGCTCGATGCCGGGCATCGACGGCACCGGCTCGGTCGCGCCGGTCCGCTCGAGCACGAACACCGGGTAGATCAGGTCGTCCGGCGCAAGCCGGGTCTCGCGCACCAGACGGCGCACAAATTCGTTGCGCCGCGCCCGGCGCATGCGCGTGGTCGGGAAAGACATCGTTGGCTCTCGACTCGATCTGGATGATTGGCTGCCAGAATACCAGCCCCGGCCGCGCCCGGAATGATTCAGCGCAACTCAGCCGCCGCCCGCAGGGCCGGGGGCGGCCAGCGGCAGCGGCACGCGCAGCAGACCGGCGACCGCGCGCAGCAGTTCGTATTCGGCCGGCACGATCCGCTCGTCGGCCGTCGCGCACCGCAGCAGGATTTCGATCAGCGCCTCACGCCCGGCAAGCCGAAGGCCGTCCAGCTTTGCCAGCGCCGCGTCGAGACGCTCGCGCCAGGATGTCGCGAGCTGCGCGAAATGCGCCGGCCCGTGATCGTCGGGCAGCGATATTCCGTCCACCGGCCCGAGTGCGGCCCGCGCGGCCGCGGCTGCTCCATCGGCATCGCCGGAATGACCGTGCCAGGCGAGGACTTCGACCAGGTTGACGACTTCGTCAACGCACTGGAGCAGCCTTTTTCGTCCGCCGGCCGGTCCGCGCGGCGGATTGAGCGCGTCTTCGATCTCGCGGTTGAGCAGGCGCGCCAGCGCGAATTCGAACACGTCGATTTCGCCGTCGGCAGCGATGAGCCGCTCGGTCAACCGCATCAGGCCGAGCAGCTCCGCCTCGGGCCGGCGGCGCAGGGCCGGAAACGCCAGCTCGAGCAACGGCAGACGCAGCGCCGGATCCAGTGCCGGCCCGGCGGCGTGCAGTTCGCGCACGCGCTGCTCGGATTCGGCGCCGCGTTCGCGGGCGATGTCCAGAAGTTGCTGCTCGCGTACCTGCTCATCGTCAGAGACGAGCAGGTAAAGCACCACTTCGGCCGCCCGCTCGTCGGAATGCGCGGCCCGATGCAGCGCCCCCGGCAACCCGGCAATCATCGCCGCGGCAATCGCGGCCCCGGCAACATCGGGCTGGCCGATCCGGTCGAGAATGCCGGCCGGGTCGAGCACGGCGCCGATACCGGACCCGGCGGCCGGAGCGGCTTCGGCCTGTTCCTGCTCGGCCAGGCGCGCCTGCCGCTCGCGCTGCATTCGCCGCGCGACGTCGGCGAATTGGGCGGCCCGGAACGAGGGCTCGATCTGGCGAATTCGGGCTTCCAGCGGCGGGTGGGTCGCGAACAGGCGCTGGGCCAGACCGGAGGCGAACAGCATGTGCCCGACCTCGTCGGTGTTGACCTCGAGCGTGGAGCCGGCGTCGGCCGCGCCGATCTTTTTCAGCGCGCCCGAAATGCCGTCCGGCGAGCGAGTGAACTGCACCGCCGAGGCGTCGGCCAGGTATTCGCGCTGGCGCGACACCGCAGCCTGGATCCAGCGCCCGAAGAACAGGCCGATGTAGCCGATCAGCATCACCGCGAGCGCCACCACGACGATGCCGCCGCCCTTTCGATTGCGGCCGACCGAGTAGCGCATCGACGACAGCATCCGGCGCCCGGCGATCGCGAGTACCAGAATGCCGAACAACACCCCCATCAACCGGATGTTGAGCCGCATGTCGCCGTTGAAGACATGGCTGAACTCGTGCGCGATGACGCCCTGCAGTTCTTCGCGACTGAGCGTTTCCAGCGTCCCGCGCGTGACCGCGACCGCGGCGTCGGACGGCGACCAGCCGGCGGCAAACGCATTGATGCCGGCCTCGTGCTCGAGCACAAACACCTCGGGCACCGGCACGCCGGAGGCGATCGCCATTTCCTCGACCACGTTGAGCAGCCGCCGCCTGAGCGGATCGGACGTGGTCCCGTCGAGCGGCGCGCCGCCCAGCTCGCGCGCCACCGTCGCGCCGCCGCCGCGCAGTTGCGTCGAACGGTAGAAGCTGGCGACCACGATCACGCCCACGGTGATCAACGAGGTCCACAGCACCACGTCCCGGTTGACGCGCCAGAACGACGGCGAGAGCCACCCCTGGTCGGCGGACTGGAACTGGCCGAATACCGCGAGCATCACCAGATTCATCGCCAGCACGATCGCGACAACCGCCAGCACGAACGCAACGACCAGCAACCTGGTCTGCGTACGCGCCTGATCCTGGTGTTCGAAGAAGTTCA
The DNA here is from genome assembly GCA_032251475.1 of Wenzhouxiangellaceae bacterium. GTDB lineage: Bacteria > Pseudomonadota > Gammaproteobacteria > Xanthomonadales > Wenzhouxiangellaceae. The sequence continues at coordinate 7,952 of JAVVDX010000057.1, forward strand.
TGCTGTCTCGCCACCGCATACCGACAAGAAGCTTTCCACAGATTTCACGGATTCACACAGAAGCGGAAAAGCAGTTTCAATATCGGTGGTCCATCCAGCCACGACAGGCTGCGGCCACAAGGCAGGATGATCACCGAAAGCGCTGATGTCACCGGCAACAAAACGATCTGTGCAAATCTGTGTAATCTGCGGACGGGTCTTCAGACCTATTCATCCAAAATCCACCTGCACCGCCTCGCGCTTGGCCGGATCGTCGATCTCGAGCATCTGCGCCGGGCCGAAGCCGAACGGGCCGGCGATGAAGTTGTTGGGCACCGATTCGCGCAGGATGTTGTAGTTCATCACCGCATCGTTATAGGCCTGACGTGCGAACGCGACCTTGTTCTCGGTTGCCGTGACCTCTTCGGACAACTGCATCATGTTCTGGTTGGCCTTCAGATCCGGGTAGTTTTCCGACAGCGCGAACAACCGGCCCAGCGCACCGGACAGCCCCTGCTCGGCCTGGTTGAGGTTGTTTATCGCATCGGGGTCGCCGGGATTTTTCGAGGCCTGCTGCAGGCCGGTCACCGCGGCATTGCGCGCCTGGATAACTGCCTCCAGCGTATCCTTCTCGTGCGCCATGTAGCGCTTGGCGACTTCAACCAGGTTGGGGATCAGGTCGTGACGCCGGGTCAATTGCACGTCGATCTGCGCGAACGCGTTCTTGTAGCGGTTGCGCGCCGTGACCAGACGGTTGTAGATCGAGACAACGAAAGCGGCCAGTAGCACGAGCAGGCCGAGCAGAATCCATTCCATACCGAATCCCTCCCTGAAAACGATCCGGCAAGTCTACACCGGACGACGACAGTCGCCAAGTTGGCACACCGTGCCCCGCGGGGCGGCATCGACCGATACAACAGCCCGATATTTGCGATTCAACCGATTTTCTTCTAGAGTGGAGCCATGCATTACCGGATCGGGCAGGCCTTGCTGGGCATTCTTGTTTTTCTGATCGCCGCGGATAGCGGGGCACAGACGATGGACGACGTCGTCGACGAGCAGGGCTGGATGCGCTTCGACGGCGCGAGCGGCCATATCACCTTCCCAGTCAAGGTCAACGACACCCCGGCCAGCGCGATTTTCGACACCGGGGCGGACGTCTCGATGATTTCTGCCGCGCTGGCCGAGCGCGCGGGTATCGAACTGAATCAGCACGACCGGATCCGGGTGAGCGGCGTTCACGGCCGGCGGGAGATCCCGTCGACCAAGAGATTCACGCTCGAGTTCGCCGGCCGGTCGGTCAAAGTGAACAGCGTGCCGGCATTACCTTCGCCGGTATTCGACGTGGTGCTCGGCCGCGGCCTGTTCGAAAGGGCCGTCGTGCAAATCGATTACCCGAATCATCGGATTCGCATTCTGAATCGCGGCGACGTGGATTTCGAAGGCAACGTAAAGCTGCGGACCACGCACAGGAGCGCACCGATGGTCGAGGCCCGGGTGCTCGGCGAAAAGGCCTGGCTGCTGTTCGACACCGGCAACGCAAGCGCAACGGTTCTCAAGCGCCGGTTCGTCCGCCGCCACAAGCTCGACCGGTTCGAGGCCCAGGGCGTCGCCGCGTCCGGCTCGGGCGTAATCACCGCCGGGGAGCAGCGCCTGCTGCAGATCCCCGGGTTCGAGCTGGGACCTTACGAGTTCGAGTCGCTGGTGGCGGCCTACAACGCCGAGTCGAACGACGGGTTCGACGCGCGGGCGCGGCAGCCCAGCAGCTGGATGAGGACTGACCGGGCCCGGTACGACGGAATTCTGGGCTACGAGGTACTGCGGAATTTTGTCGTGACGATGGACCTCAAGGGCCGGCGCATGCACTTGTACGCGCCGTGACCGCCGGCTCGGCTGCGCCGGGCCGCAGGCCATCCAGCGCGCCTGTCGTCGAGCATGCCGAATCCGTCGGGTTCGGCGCCGTCGGCGGTGGCCGCTCGCGCGTGCTGCAGATTCCCGGCTTCCGGCTCGGCCCGTTCCCGTTCGAGACCCTGATCGCGAGGTATATCGAGGACGGCGGCGACGGCTTCGAGGGCCGCCGGAGCGGCTACGGCAGTCGCATCCGGCAGGACACCGCGCGTTACGACGGGATCCTGGGCTCGGAAGTGCTGAACAATTTCGTCATCACCACCGACCTGAAGAATCGCAGGATCCACTTCGGACTGCGGTGAGGACGTCAGGCCGGGCGTGAGTTTCCGCCGTTATCCGGCGCGCAGTTCCTGCTCGATCCTCGCCCAGGTGTCGCGCAGCGTCACGGCGCGGTTGTAGACCGGGTGTTCCGGAGTCGAGTCCGGGTCCTGGACGAAGTAGCCGGTGCGCTCGAACTGGAACGTCTGGCCCGGTTGCGCCGCGTTCATGCCCGTCTCGAGCTTCGCGCCGTCGACGACGACCAGCGATTCGGGGTTGATGAAATCGACGAAATCGCGCGCCTTGTCGCCGGCCGGGTTGGGCACCGAGAATAGCCGGTCGTAAAGCCGGATTTCGGCGTCGACGGCGTGCTCGGCCGAGACCCAGTGGAGGGTGCCCTTGACCTTGCGCGCCGAGCCCGGCTGGCCGGAGCGCGTCTCGGGGTCCAGCGAGCAGTGCAGTTCGAGCACGTTGCCGGCCTCGTCGGCGACGACCTCGTCGCAGCGGATGATGAACGCACCCCTCAGCCGTACCTCGCCTTCCGGCCGGAGCCGGAAGAACTTCTTCGGCGGATCCATCATGAAATCGCCGCGCTCGATGAAGATCTCGCGCGCGATCGGGACCTTCCGGGTCCCCATGTCCGGGTCCTGCGGGTGGTTCGGCAGGTCCAGCCACTCGGTCTCGCCTTCCGGGAAGTTGGTCAGCACGACTTTCAGCGGGTCGAGCACCGCCAGCCGGCGCGGGGCGCGCACGTTCAGGTCGTCTCGCAGGTTGCGCTCGAGCTGGCCGAACGGGATGATGCTCTCGGACTTGGTCACGCCGATCTCGGTGCAGAAGTTCCGGATCGACGCCGGCGTGAAGCCTCTGCGGCGGATGCCGGCCAGCGTCGGCATTCGCGGGTCGTCCCAGCCGGTCACAAAGCCTTCCTCGACCAGCCGCGACAACCGGCGCTTGGATAGCACCGTGAAGTCGAGGTTGAGCCGGGCGAACTCGATTTGCACAGGACGGGCCGGCACCGGCAGGTGTTCCAGCAGCCAGTCGTAGAGCGGCCGGTGGTCTTCGAACTCGAGCGTGCACAGCGAATGCGTGATGCCCTCGATCGCGTCCGACTGGCCGTGGGCGAAGTCGTAGCTCGGGTAGATGCACCACGCATCGCCGGTGCGCGGGTGGTGCTGGTGCCGGATCCGGTACAGCACCGGGTCGCGCAGGTTGATGTTCGGCGCCGCCATGTCGATCTTCGCGCGCAGCACGTGTTCGCCGTCGCCGAATTCGCCGGCGCGCATCCGTTCGAACAACTGGCGGTTGTCCTCGATGGCACGGTTCCGGTGCGGGCTTTCGGAGCCCGGCTCGGTCAGCGTGCCGCGCTGGGCGCGGATCGTCTCGGCGTCCTGGCTGTCGACGTAGGCCAGTCCGTGCTCGATCAGGTACAGCGCCCACTCGCAGAGCCGCCCGAAATAGTCCGACGCGAAGCACTCGCGCGCCCATTCGTACCCCAGCCACGCGACATCCTCGCGGATCGAGTCGACGTAGCGCTGCTCCTCGCGGATCGGGTTGGTGTCGTCGAAGCGCAGGTTGGTTTCGCCGCAGAACTCGTCGGCCATCGCGAAGTTCAGCACGATGGACTTGGCGTGCCCGATGTGGAGAAATCCGTTGGGCTCGGGCGGAAAGCGCGTGACGACGCGGTCGTGCACGCCGGCCTCGATGTCCTTGCGGATCCGGTTGCGGATGAAGTGCGCTGGCGCCTGCGGCTCGCTCATGGGGGTGTGAATCGGGCGTCGAGCCGGCAATTGTAGCCGATCGTCCGGCCGCGGGACCGTTTCCATTGACGGGTCCTTTTTGCGATACTGCGCGCTGGTATTCAGCACGCGGTCCCCATGGCGGAGCAGCTTTTCGACCATCGAAAGCTTTCGAACCAGATCCTCGCCGGACTCGCGCTGGGGCTGGTGTTCGGGCTGATCCTGAACATGACCATCGCCGACGTCGACTGGGTCCGGTCGCTGTTCATCGACGGCCTGTTCAACGTCGTCGGCGAGGTCTTCGTGCGATTCCTGAGCATGCTGGTCGTGCCGCTGGTGTTCGTCTCGCTGGTTACCGGCGTCAGCGCACTTTCCGACCCGGCCAAGCTGGGCCGCGTCGGCGGCAAGGCGGTCGGACTGTACATGTTCACGACCGGCATCGCGGTCTCGCTGGCGCTGCTGGCCGCCCGGATCTTCCAGCCGGGCGTCGGCGCCAACCCGACCGAGGTCGTCGAGCGCGAAATCGAGGCGGCGCCGTCGTTCGGTCAGGTCCTGATCGAGATGGTGCCGCGCAACCCGGTCGAGGCAATGGCCAACGGCGACATGCTGCCGATCATCATCTTCGCGATCCTGATCGGGCTGTCGATCGCGCTTTCGGGCGAGCCCGGCAAGCGAATCGGCCGGTTCTTTTCCGATTTCAACGACATCGTCATGGGACTGGTCGGCTTCGTGATGCTTCTGGCGCCGTATGGTGTGTTCTCGCTGGTGACCGTGCTGGCCGCGACGACGGGCTGGGCCACGTTCGTCGGTGTTCTGAAATACGTCATCCTGGTGCTGGCGGTGCTGATACTGCACGCCGCGGTGACCTACTCGACCCTGCTCAAGGTGCTCGCCGGACTCAGTCCGTTGCGCTTCTTCAGCAAGATGCGCGCGGTGCTGGCGTTTGCGTTCTCGACCGCTTCGAGCGGTGCGACGATTCCGGTCACGCTCCGGACCGTCGAGAATCGGCTGGGGGTCGACAACCGGGTGGCGTCGTTCACGGTGCCGCTCGGCGCGACGATCAACATGGACGGCACGGCCATCATGCAGGGCATCGCGACCGGCTTCATCGCCCAGTACTACGGCGTCGACCTGAGCATCGGCCAGTACCTGATGGTCGTGCTGATGGTGATCATGGCCTCGGTGGGTGCGGCCGGCGTGCCCGGGGTCGGCCTGATCCTGCTGGCCGGAGTGCTGAAGTCTGTCGGGCTGCCGGCCGAGGGCATCGCGCTGATCCTCGGCGTCGACCGGCTGCTGGACATGACCCGAACCGCGGTCAACGTCTGCGGCGACGCAATGGTGACCTGCGTGGTCGCAAAGTCGGAAAACGAGTTCGACCAGGAAGTGTTCGACGCCGACGACGAATCGTCCGAGCCGGCCCGAGAGCAGTCGGCGTGATCCGCAGCCGACGGAACCATCCAACGCAACGCACGGAGAGTCATTCATGATGCGATTTCTTGTTCCCATGCTGACCGCCGCGTTGATCGCGGCTCCCGCTCTCGCGCAAGATGCGGAAGAGGAGCAGCGTCCGCGCAACCGCTTCGACCACGACATCCTGACCGAGACCTTCGGGTTCGACGAGAACACGCCTGCGACCGTGCCGTTCGAGGAGTTGATCCAGGGCTGCCCGGCGCGCGACTGCATTCCGTCGATCGACAATCCCGAATATGTGCCGGCCGAGGAGGCCGATGCCTATCTCGACCCGTCGTCACTGGTCATGGCGATGGATTACAACAGCGACGTACGGGCCTGGCCGATCCGCATCCTCGACTTCCACGAGATCGTCAACGACACGATCGCCGGCGACCCGATCGCGATCACCTGGTGCCCGCTTTGCGGCTCCGGCGTGGCATTCGACCGCCGGATCGACGGCGACGCCGTCGAGTTCGGAGTCGCCGGCGTGCTGCACGGCTCCGACCTGGTCATGTACGACCGCAAGACCGAAACGCTCTGGCAGCAGATCACCGGCGAGGGCATCATGGGTCCGCTGACCGGGCACGAGCTCACCGAGGTGCCAGTGACGATTACCGAGTGGGGTCGCTGGCGCGAGGCGCACCCGCACACGAAGGTGCTCTCCACCGACACCGGCTTCGACATGGATTACAGCGGCGAGCGCCGCTACACGGAGTACGAGCAGACCGACCGGCTCGCGTTCCCGGCCTCGCGCCGAGATCTGTCGATTCACCCCAAGGCGGTGGTGCACGGCTTCACGATCGACGGGCGGGATCTCGCAATCCTGGATAAGACGCTCGACGAAGAAGACGGTGAACTCGATACCACGCTGGGTGAGAAGGAACTGACCGTAAGACGCGGCGCCGACGGCTCGGTCACCGCGATCGATTCGAACGGCAATCGGTACGAGGCGATGCGGCTTTTCTGGTTCGCCTGGTACAACTTCCACCCGGACACCGAAAAGCGCTGAGCGCGTTCCGGTAAATGCGGACCTTCGGCGAGCCGGTGCCGGAATCCGGCCCGGCTCGCGCAATCTATTCGCCGGAGGTCTGGCCGGCCAGCACTTCGTCCAGTGTCTCGCGTACCCGCGCGGCCCAGAACGGAGCGCGGCGCTGGGCCTTCTGGCCATGGCTGAGTTCGTCGAAGCCGGGCGGATTCTCGGTCATGACTTCGTAGAGGTTGAAACGGACCCGGCCTTCGGGATCGACGATAAACAGGCCGGGGGTTCCGTGTACGCCCCACTGCGTCGCGACTTCGTCGGCGTCCGGGAACAGGCGGAAATCGAACCCCCGCTCGGCCAGATACTCGCTCGGGTCCTGCTGGTCGCGGAAGTTCAGCGCGTAGACCGTGACCTTGTCGCCGAACTCGTCCTCGATACTCTGAAGGTGCGGCATCAGCGCCCGGCAGTACGGGCACCAGCTGGCCCAGAACAGGTAGAGCCCGACACCTTCCTGACTTTCGGGAAGCTCGACCTGCTCGCCCGAGGCATCCTCGAGCACGAACGACTCGACCTCGGGAAACGGCTGCGCCTGGATGGAAAGCGCCGCCAGCAAGAGCAGGGCGGACGCGGTCGACTGGATTGAAAAACGCATGCAATCTCCTGGATGATTTCCGGGCCGGGAGTCCAATCTCCCTCTTTATACCGTGAGTGGACCGGATTTGCGGGAAATTCTTCCAGGCGCTTGAGTGTGCGTGTACACGCAAATAAAACCGCGCGGGCGCAAGAGTCTGCCCCGGACTTGATCCGGGCCCGCACCAACTGGCCCGACATGGCGTTCGCGCGCAGCGGAGGCGAAGCTTGAATGACAATACCCCGCCCAGGCGTTTATAAAAAACCCCGTGTCCTATCGACACGGGGTTTTGAATAAATGCCTGGCGGTGACCCGCCTGCGGGTGCGTGTACCCGCAAATCAATTCCGGCGGCCGAAGACCGATCCACTTGGCCCGAAGGGCCTTCAAGCGCAGCGGAGACGAAGCTTGAATGACAATACCCCGCCCAGGCGTTCATAAAAAACCCCGTGTCCTATCGACACGGGGTTTTGAATAAATGCCTGGCGGTGACCTACTCTCACACGGCTAATGCCGCACTACCATCGGCGCTACTGCGTTTCACTTCCGAGTTCGGGATGGGGTCGGGTGGTTCCACAGCGCTATTGCCACCAGGCAAGACTGATCGTTGGTGCTTCATCTGCCGAAGAAGCACAGGAATTCTGTTCAAAAGCGTGTCGTGTCGCCGGATCGATCCCGGCATCAAAATTGGCTTTGGTGTTATATGACCAAGCCTCACGGGCAATTAGTACTGGTTAGCTTCATGCGTTACCGCACTTCCACACCCAGCCTATCAACCTGGTCGTCTTCCAGGGCCCTACAGGGACCTCAAGGGTCCAGTGAAACCTAATCTTGGGAGGGGCTTCCCGCTTAGATGCTTTCAGCGGTTATCCCGACCGATCATAGCTACCCGGCAATGCATCTGGCGATACAACCGGAACACCAGCGGATCGTCCACTCCGGTCCTCTCGTACTAGGAGCAGATTCCCTCAAGTTTCAAACGCCCACGGCAGATAGGGACCGAACTGTCTCACGACGTTCTAAACCCAGCTCGCGTACCACTTTAAATGGCGAACAGCCATACCCTTGGGACCGGCTACAGCCCCAGGATGTGATGAGCCGACATCGAGGTGCCAAACACCGCCGTCGATATGAACTCTTGGGCGGTATCAGCCTGTTATCCCCGGAGTACCTTTTATCCGTTGAGCGATGGCCCTTCCATACAGAACCACCGGATCACTAAGACCTGCTTTCGCACCTGCTCGATCCGTCGATCTCGCAGTCAAGCACCCTTGTGCCTTTGCACTCAGTGCACGATGTCCGACCGTGCTGAGGGTACCTTCGTGCTCCTCCGTTACTCTTTGGGAGGAGACCGCCCCAGTCAAACTACCCACCACACATTGTCCCCGACCCGGATAACGGGCCTGGGTTAGAACTCCAATTACACCAGGGTGGTATTTCAAGGTTGGCTCCACGCAGACTGGCGTCCACGCTTCAAAGCCTCCCACCTATCCTACACAGGAATAGCCGAAGTTCAGTGTGAAGCTATAGTAAAGGTTCACGGGGTCTTTCCGTCTAGCCGCGGGTACGCTGCATCTTCACAGCGATTTCAATTTCACTGAGTCTCGGGTGGAGACAGTGTGGCCATCGTTACGCCATTCGTGCAGGTCGGAACTTACCCGACAAGGAATTTCGCTACCTTAGGACCGTTATAGTTACGGCCGCCGTTTACCGGGGCTTCGATCAAGAGCTTCGCCGAAGCTAACCCCATCACTTAACCTTCCGGCACCGGGCAGGCGTCACACCCTATACGTCCACTTACGTGTTTGCAGAGTGCTGTGTTTTTAATAAACAGTCGCAGCCACCTGGTCACTGCAACCCCCACCAGCTCCAAGAGCAAGTCTCTTCACCAGCAAGGGCGTACCTTCTCCCGAAGTTACGGTACCATTTTGCCTAGTTCCTTCACCCGAGTTCTCTCAAGCGCCTTGGGATTCTCACCCTGCCTACCTGTGTCGGTTTACGGTACGGTCACGTGTTACCTGAAGCTTAGAAGATTTTCCTGGAAGCCTGGCATCAATGCCTTCGCCCCGCATGGGGGCTCCCCATCACACCTTGGAATTGAGTTCCCGGATTTGCCAAAGGACTCTTCCTACATGCTTGGACCGGGACAACCAACGCCCGGCGCACCTAGCCTTCTCCGTCTCTCCATCGCAGTAACACCTGGTGCAGGAATATTAACCTGCTTCCCATCGACTACGCCTTTCGGCCTCGCCTTAGGAGCCGACTCACCCTGCGCCGATTAACGTTGCGCGAGGAAACCTTGGGCTTTCGGCGGGAGGGTTTTTCACCCTCCTTATCGTTACTCATGTCAGCATTCGCACTTCCGATACCTCCAGCATGCCTCTCGGCACACCTTC
>JAVVDX010000058.1:0-17030 GCA_032251475.1 Wenzhouxiangellaceae bacterium
CGGCTCGTTCCGCGTACAATCGAACTCGAGTCATCCGGGGAATCGCACCGGGTTCGCTGCCACTTGCACGATCCCGAAGCCGATCAAGTCGAAACATGATGAAGCCGGTACTGACATGGATGCCGGCCGTCGCGCTGTCGCTGGTGCTCGCGGCCTGCTCGACCGGGCCGAGAACGCTGCGGCTTGCCCCGCCGCGGCTGGAGATCGAAAGCGTGCAACTCGACGGCGACCAGGCCCGCATCATCGTGCTGCTGCACAACCCCAACGATCATGCCGTCATCATCGATCGCGCCCATCTCGCGATGCGGATCGGAGAGGACGAACTGTTCAACGCCGAATGGCAGCTCGGCCTCGATGTAAGCCCGCGCAATCGCGAGCGGGTGCCGCTGGAGGCCCCGGCCAGGCAACCGGCCGCGGCCACGCTCGCCGCGCTCGACCGGTCTTCGCGGCCCAACCTGACCTACACGTTGACGAGCGAGTTGTCGATCCGCAACCAGCGCGACATGCGCGCCAAGCAGGACGGCTACTTGCATCCCGTGCCCGGCCAGCTGGGCCATTACCGGTAGAAGCGCCCGCAGGATTGCAGCGCATGTGGCTGGCCGCGTCGGGCGGTGTGGAATTCGGACAAGTGCATCGGCGCGGCAATTTGTTTATGCTTGCATCCGGGCATCCCTGAATGTCCATCCGTCGCGATGAGCCTGTTCCACACGGCCGGCCCACTGCGAGTCGAACAAGAATCTGCCACGGCACCGGGAATTCGAATCATGACCATGCGCATCGTACTGGACCTTTCCGAAAAGGATCTCGAGCACTTCCGCAAACTGGCCCGGAAGGCCATGGAGTCGTCGCAGAAGCTGTCTCCGGAGCAGATCGTCGCCGGAGCCGGGAAGCTGCTCGAGGAGGTCGATGGAAGCGACGCTTCGGACTTCATCCGCGAAAAGCTCGACCAGATCCGCCTGCTCACCGACATGCTCAACGACGAGGGCTGGGGCATGCAGGAAGTCGGCCGCAAGCGCGTGCTCGCCGCACTGGCATACTTCAATCAGCCCGAAGACCTGATCCCGGACTATTTGCCCGGGGTCGGCTTTCTCGACGACGCGATCATGATCGAGTTGCTTGCGCGCGAGCTCAAGCCCGAGATCGAAGCCTACAAGGATTTCGTCCAGTACCGCGCCAGCGAGGCCCGGCGGCTGGGCAAGAAGCCCGAGGAGCTCAACCGCACGAACTTCCTCGAAGCACGCGAGCAGGCGCTGCTCTCGCGCATGCGCCGGCGGCGGCGCGCCGGCCGCAGCGGCCCAACCAGGGGCAGGAAGTCGCCGTTCTCACTGTTCTGAATCGCCCGCCCGGGCCTGCCCCGGGTGCGGCGCGGTCAGTGCGGCGCGGTCAATTCGCCGCCAGCACCATCTCCACGTGCGGGATTCCGTCCTCGTCGTACGGTGCCGAATCGACCGTGAAGCCGAGGCTGCCGTAGAACCCTTCCAGGTAGCGCTGCGCCGAGATCCGGATCGGCTGGCCGGGAAACGTCTCGCGCACCGCCCCGATCGCTCGCCGCATCAACGCCCGGCCGAGTCCGGTGCGCCGCTGACCGGCGGCAGTCAGCACCCGGCCGATCGACGGCTGCCCGAAGCGCGTGCCGGGCGGCAGGATGCGCGCATAGGCCGCGATCGTCCCTTCGCCGGACCAGCCGCCGAGATGCAGGCCGATCTCGTCGAGCCCGTCCAGATCCTGGTACGGACAGTCCTGTTCGACCACGAACACCGCAACGCGCGCGGCGAGCACTGCATACAATTGACCCGGCGTGAATTCCTGGAAACGCTGCAAGCGCCAGCGCACGGCGGATTCGGGCGACCGTCCGTTCCCGGCGCCGCGCCCGGCCTGGGATTCAATCGACATGATCCGGAACCGATTCGATGAACACAGCCCCCATTATCCCCGGCCCGCGATCGACGCAGTGATTAGCGACGAGTCCCGCATCCGGCTGGTCGCCGGCGTCGAAATCCGCCCGCCGGCGCCCGGGTCGACGTTCGTGCTCGACAAGGCGGGCAGCGAGCGCGTCGGCGACCGGATCGCCGAAGCGCTGGCCGCAGTGGTCCCCGAAGTTACCGCCGGCCATCTCGTCACCGGCCCGGCGTTGCTCGAGCCGGGACAGGCATTGCATCCCGAGCGCGGCCCGTGGCGGACCATGGCGCGCGTGGCCGGGCTCGCCGAACCGGTGCGGCCCGGACTGACGTCGATCGGCAGCCACACCGGACGCCTTTCGCACGCCGAACTCGGCCCGTACCGTTCGCCGCCGCAAGGACTGTTCGTGTGCCTGCCGCTGCTGCTCGCCGCCGGCGCCGAACACGCAGAGGCGCTCGGCCGGGCGCTCGAGGAAGCGCTGTTCGATCGCGGCGGCCTGCCGCCGCCGGCGATGGCCGCGCTGGCCGAAGCGACCGGCCTGGAACCGGTGCACGGCCAGCTCATGACCCGCCTGGACCTGGCCGCGCTGATGAAGATGCAACTTGCCGCGGCCGGACTAGACCCGTTCTGGCCGCCGGTCGAACACGCGCTGTTCGAGCCCGACCGACCGGCCCGGCCCGATTTGCCCGGCGCGCTCGACGCGACCTGGGACCCGCAGGCGCAGCGCTGGGATATCGGGTTCGTCACCTTCGCCAACGCATCCGCCAACGCATCCGCCAACGCAGCCATGTCGCCCGAGGCTTATGCACTTTGGCTGCGCTCGTTGCGCCAGACCTGCGCGCTGCTGGACGCGTGGCTGGTCGACTGGCAAGTTCATTGCCGGTCACCGGGCGCCGAAGTCGAGGCCGACGGGCGCTGGGTCCGCGAGCGCACCGGGAACGCCGCCTCCGGCACCACCGGAATTACGGTCGAGCACACGCAAGTCGGCGTCGTCGCCTGCGCCGCCCCGGTCGACGGCGAGTACCGGATCTACTACCCGCTGAGCGTCGGGGCAATCGATGCGCTGACCGCGGCGCTGGCCCGGCGCGGAGTCACCGGGCTCGAGCACAGCGGCGATCTCGGCCTTCTCGCATCCGTCAGGCCCGATTGGGCACAATAGGGTCAGTCCAAGCAACGGCGATTGACGATGAAGGTTCTGATTCTCGGCGCAACCGGTTTCGTCGGCGGCCACCTGACGCGCCGCCTGAGCCGCGACGGTCATTCGGTGACGGTCACCACCCGCCACGCGCAGGCCGCGCGCCGGCTCGGCGTCATTCCGCGCACCTGCATTCGCCAGTTCGACCCGTACGATCGCGGCCGGCTGGGCGACGAGCTGGAAGGGCACGACGCGCTGATCAACCTGGTCGGCATTCTCAACGAAAGCGGCCGCGACGGGTCCGGGTTCCGGCGCGCGCACGTCGAACTGGTCGAAACCGCGATCGAAGCGTGCCGCCGGGCCGGCGTCCGCCGGTTCCTCCACATGAGCGCGCTGCGGGCCGGCGAAGGCGACAGCTTTTACCTCCGGACCAAGGGCGAGGCCGAGGCCGCGGTACGCGACTCGGGCCTGGACTGGACGATGTTCCGCCCGTCGACGATCTTCGGCCCCGACGACAGCTTCCTCAACCGCTTCGCATCGCTGCTGGCGATCGCGCCGGTACTGCCGCTGGCCCGGCCGGACGCGAAGATGGCGCCGGTGTTCATCGACGACGTCGTCGAGGCCTTCGCACGCGCGCTGACCGACCGCGACGCGATCGGCGAGGTCTACGAGCTGTGCGGCCCCGACGTCTGGACGCTGCGCGAGATCGTCGAGTGGCTCATCGAACAGGAGGGGCTTTGCCGCAAGGTCGTGGGTCTGCCCGACGGGCTCGGCCGTCTGCAGGGCAGGACGTTCGACTTCGTGCCGGGCAAGCCGTTCTCGTCCGACAACTTCAAGTCGCTGCTGGTCGAAAGCGTGTGTTCCGACAACGGCTTCGAGCGGCTCGGCATCGAGCCGTGGCCGATGCGCGAAAAGGCGCCCGAGTGGCTCGCCGAGGGCGACCGGCAGTCGCTTTACCAGCGCTTCCGGAGCCGGGCCGGGCGCGAGTGAAGCCCGACTCCCGCTGGGCCGACGATCCGCTGCTGGCCGGCCTCGAGGTCTACCGGGTCGGCGGCGCCGTGCGCGACCGGCTGCTCGGCCGCGCGCCGGCGGAAAACGATTTCGTCGTCGTCGGTGCGAGTCCGGCGGAGCTCGAGCGGCGCGGCTTTCGCGCCGTCGGCCGGGACTTTCCGGTCTTCCTGCACCCCGAGACCGGCGAGGAGTTCGCGCTCGCGCGCACCGAGCGCAAGTCCGGCCGCGGCTATGCCGGGTTCGTGTTCCACACCGGCCCCGACGTGGGACTGACCGACGACCTGCGCCGGCGCGACCTGACCATCAACGCGATCGCCGAGGACCGCAACGGCCGGCTCATCGACCCGTTCGGCGGCCGCGACGATCTCGACGCGGGCGTGCTGCGCCATGTCTCGGACGCGTTCGTCGAGGATCCGCTTCGCCTGATCCGGCTGGCGCGCTTCGCGACGCGCCTTGCCGATTTCCGGATCGCGCCGGAGACGATGACTCTGGCCCGCCGGCTGGTCGCCAGCGGCGAGGTCGATCACCTGGTCGCCGAGCGCGTCTGGCAGGAGACGGCGCGCGCGCTGATGCACGACCGGCCCTCGCGCTTCTTCGAGGTGCTGCGCGCGGCCGGCGCGCTCGAGCGGATCGCCCCCGAAATCGACGCGCTGTGGGGCGTGCCGCAGGCGCCCGAACATCATCCCGAAATCGACACCGGGGTCCACACGATGATGGTGCTCGATCTGGCGGCGTCGCTGGACGCGCCGCTGGCCGTGCGCTTCGCCTGCCTGGTCCACGATCTCGGCAAACCGCTGACGCCGGCCGGGCAGCTACCCCGCCACCACGGCCACGAGAAGCGCGGCCTGAAACCGATCGGCCGCGTGTGCCAACGCCTGAGGGTGCCGAACGACTGCCGCGACCTGGGCCTGATCGTCGGCGAGCACCACCTGGTCTGCCACCGCGCACTCGAGCTGCGCGGCTCGACCGTGGTCCGGATGTTCCACCGACTCGACGCGTTCCGCCGGCCCGAACGGTTCGAACGCTTTCTGCTGGCCTGCGAATGCGACCGGCGCGGTCGCGAGGGCCGCGCCGACGAACCCTACCCTCAGGCTGCATTCCTGCAAAGGGCGCTCGCGGCCGCGCGCGCGATCGGCGCCGCGGCGCTGAAGCGCCGGGGACTGTCGGGCAAGGCGCTGGGCGAGGCGCTGGACGCCGAGCGGGCCGCGGCGGTGGCGCGCGTTCGGGAATCGCACACGGGCTGAACCCGGAGATTCACGCGACATCCGGGCGAAGCTCGAAGCAGCAGTCGTCGGCCGGCGCCGGGCGGTGCAGCAGGTGGCCCTGGACGAAGTCGCAACGGTGCCGGGCCAGGAATTCGAGCTGCCCGGGGGACTCGACCCCCTCGGCGACCACGTCGATCCCGAGCCGGTGTCCGAGCTCGATCATCGAGACGATCAGCTCGCGCTGGCGTTCGCTGTGTTCCATGCCGTCGAGGAACTCCCGATCCAGCTTGATCCGGCTGACCGGCAGCTTGAGCAGGTTGGCCAGCGAACTGTAGCCGGTGCCGAAATCGTCCAGCGCCACTCCGACGCCGGCCTCGCGCAGCCGGCGAATCTTGTCGGCGGCGCTGTCGAGGTCGCGCAGCGCGGTGTTTTCGGTGATCTCGAGTTCGAGCTGGCCGACCGCAAGCCCGTGCTCGCGGCAGCGTCCGACGATTTCGTCGACCAGCGCGTCGTGCTGGAATCGGCGCGCGCTCAGATTGACCGCAATCGACAGCCCGGCATGCGTTTCGGCGTTCCACATTGCCAGTTGCGCCAGTGCGGTATCGAGCACGAAGGTCTCGAGCTGATGGAGCATGCCGATCCCGGCGACGGCGTCGAGAAAGGCGTCGGGCCGCAGCAGTCCGCGCTCGGGGTGCTGCCAGCGCAGCAATGCCTCGAACCCGATCACGCGCAGGTCGGCCGCCGACGCAATCGGCTGATAGTGGAGCTCGAACTGGCGCTGCTCCAGTGCGCGCCCGAGTTCGGCCTCCAGCCGCAGCGTGTCGCCGGCGGCCATCCCCTCGCTGCGGTCCAGCGATTCGAACATCGTGACGTCGCGGCCGATCTCGGCCGACCGCACAAGCGCCTGCTGGCTGTGCTGCAGCAGCAGTTCCGGGTTGCGGGCATCGTCGGGATAAACGCTGACGCCGCCGCAGAAGGTCACGAAGATCTCCTGGTCACCGACGTCGACCGGCTCGACGATGCCGCCGACCAGGTTCTCGGTCCACTCGCGGATTCGTTCGGGTTCGTCCAGGGTCGGGCGCACGATGACGAAATCGCGGTCGCTGATCCGGCCCAGCGCGCAGCGGCTGCTGATCGCCTCGTGCAGGCGGCCCGCGATCCGGCCCATGATCTTCTCGACCCGGGTCCAGCCCAGCGAGCGGCACAGCATCGAGTAGCGGTTCACGCCCAGCGTGATCACCGCCACGCGTGCGGCACCGGTACGCTGCATCATTTCCCCGATCTGCTCGAGCATGCGCTCGCGATTGGGCAACCCGGTGCTCCGGTCATGGCTGCGCGCGAATGCCAGTTCGGTATGCGCGCGGAACGTGCGCTGCTGCTGCAATTCGAGCAGCCACATGACGATGCCCAGCCCGATCAGCGCCAGGAACAGGAAATCGAGCAGGCCGGCGTAATCGAAATAGAACGGCGGATCGCCGCCGGCGGCCATCCACAGATCCAGTGCCGCGATATGCAGCATCTGCACGCCGAGCAGAATGAAACCGATCGCGCCGATTCGCGCGCCGAGAAATCCGGCACTGCGCTGGGCGCGCCACAGCAGGACGCCGGCGACCCCGAATGCCAACCCGGTGAGCACGTAACGGATGTCGAAACGCAGCACGTCGCGGAGTTCCGACTGGGCCGGATCGAACGGTGCCATCCCGGCGGTCGCGGCCCCGAAGGCCGCGGCGACACCGACCATCCACCAGACCTGGCGGACCGGCACCGACCGCAGCTTCACCGCCTCCCAGGTCCCCACCATCAGCCAGACCACGTGCGGGTACGCCGCGGCCAGCGACACGATCGTGAGGGCGAGCCGCAGGCCGGCAAGCTCGGGCGCGGCCCGGGCCGCAAGCAGGGCGCTCGCCGAACCTGCCAGGTACACGGCCAGCGCCATCGAACTGCGCGCCCAGTGGCACAGGAAGCGATGACCGAACGACACGAAGTAATGCCGCAGCAACACCGCCAGGATCAATGCGCCCATGCACTGCATGGTCTGCAGCGCGATCTGCAATTCGACGGGGTGGATGCTCATTCCGCTCGACTGTCAGTCAGGTGGACCGCCCGAGCATACACCGCAGCCGGCGGGCGGACCAGTCGTGGCGCAAGCCGCCGCCGGGCGACCGGTTCAGTGCCGGAAGTGGCGCCGGCCGGTGAAGACCATCGCGATACCGTGCCGGTTCGCCGTCGCGATCACCTCGCCGTCGCGCTTCGAGCCGCCGGGCTGGATCACGGCCCGCACCCCGGCCTCGGCCGCCGCCTCGATGCCGTCGGCAAATGGAAAGAACGCATCCGAGGCCAGGCACGACCGCGCCAGGTCGAAACCCTGGTCGCGCGCCTTCATGATCGCAATCCGGACCGAATCGATCCGGCTCATCTGACCGGCGCCGATGCCCAGCGTGGCCCGGTCGCCGGCCAGCACGATCGCGTTCGAACGCACCATCGCCACGACCCGCCAGGCGAACTCGAGATCGCGCCACTCGCTTTCGGTCGGCGCCCGTTCGGTGACTGTTTCGAAACCGTCGCGGCCGGCAATTGCCGAATCCGGCTCCTGGGCCAGCCAGCCGCCGTCGATGCGCCGCAGTTCGAATGCTCCCGGCGATGCCTCGGCGGGCACGAGCACGCGCAGGTTGGCCTTCTGCGCCAGCGCGACGCGGGCGTCATCGTCGAGACCGGGGGCGACGACCACTTCGGCGAACTGGCCGGCCACGGCAGCGGCCGCGTCCGCGTCCAGCGGGCGGTTGAATGCGATGATGCCGCCGAACGCCGAGGCCGGGTCGCAGGCCCGCGCCTTGCGGCAGGCCTCGGCCGGCGTATCGGCCAGCGCCGCGCCGCACGGGTTGTTGTGCTTGACGATCACGCAGCCTGCCGACTCGCCGCCGGCCGCGGCCAGCGCACGCACGCCTGCCCAGGCGGCGTCGGCATCGAGCAGGTTGTTGTAGGAAAGTGCCTTGCCCTGGACCTGCTCGGCCCCGGCCAGCCCGGCTGCCGACCGGCCCGGCTCCCGGTAAAGCCCGGCGGCCTGGTGGGGGTTCTCGCCGTAGCGCAGGACCTCGATGCGCTCCAGCGGCAGATGGATCAGCGCCGGCAACCGTTCGGAGTCGTCCAGCGCCGAGAGCCACTGGCCGATCTGGCCGTCGTAGCGCGCCGTGTGCGCGAACGCGCGCAGCGCCAGTTCGCGCCGGGCCGCCGCGACGGGTGCGTCCGGCAACGCCTCGATCAACGCCGGGTAGTCGTCGGGACGGCACACGACCGTCACGCGTTCATGGTTCTTGGCCGCGGCACGCAGCATCGCCGGCCCGCCGATGTCGATGTTCTCGATCGCCTCGTCCGGCGTGCACCCGGGCCGGGCGACCGTCTCGGCGAACGGATAAAGGTTGACCACGACCAGGTCGATAGCCGGCAGGCCGTGCTCGCACGCGGCATCGTCGTCGACGCCGGCGCGGGCCAGGATGCCGGCGTGGATTTTCGGGTGCAGGGTCTTGACCCGGCCGCCCATGATCTCCGGGAAACCGGTGTATTCGGAGACCTCGGTCACGGGTACGCCGCCGTCGGCGAGCGCCCGGGCCGATCCTCCGGTCGAAACAATCTCGACGCCGTGGTCGGCCAGCGCCCGCCCCAGTCCGGCCAGGCCGCGCTTGTCCGACACGCTCACGAGCGCGCGGCGAATACGGATTTCGGCTGTGCTCACAGGCCGTATCTGCGTACGCGGTTGCGCAAGGTCGAGCGGGTCATGCCGAGAATGGTCGCAGCACGCGACTGGTTGCCGCCGGTATGCCGGAGCACGGTCTCGATCAGCGGCCGCTCGACTTCGCGGATGATGCGCTCGTGGAGATTGTCCGGGGGGGTGTTGCCCATGTCGTCGAGGTATTGCGCCACCGCTTCGGAAACCACCTTTCGGAGGCAAGTCGGTGACGATTCAGGGTCCGTGTCCGGCATCGATACGAATGACTGATTGCGCGGTGCGCGCGGTCGCGAAAGCAGCCTGCAGGCACCTGGATTGCGGATAAAAGAATGAACCGGAAATGTAGCATACCGCCGGCCCGGGCCCGGTACCGATTCGCGCTTTTTCGCCCGGAATCGCCCGAAGCCGGTCCCCCTCAGCCGGAGTCGGCGGAGTAGTAGAAGTTCATCGAAAAGCCGGCCGGGCGCGACGATTCGACCGCCATTTCCAGCACAACGGGCAGGTGCGCACCGGGCGCGAAGCCGGCATCGAGATCGGCGGCCGGATCGAGATATTCGCGCGGCGCAAGCCGGCGCTGCGCGACGACCTGCTGGCTGGCATCGAACAGCTTCAGTTCGATGTTCGGCCACGCGACGGTGCGCGCGGCGCGGTTGACGAGCACGGCGCTGATGACGAACGCGTCGTCCAGCGACGGATGGGCGTGCATGTCGC
Source organism: Wenzhouxiangellaceae bacterium (assembly GCA_032251475.1). Lineage (GTDB taxonomy): Bacteria > Pseudomonadota > Gammaproteobacteria > Xanthomonadales > Wenzhouxiangellaceae. The sequence goes on from JAVVDX010000058.1 coordinate 9,686, forward strand.
GCGAGACGAGATGGATTGCGCCATCCAGTGTCGCCGGCGCGTCGCCGGCGAAGCCGAGCGTTGCCGGATCGATGCGCCAGCGTTCCGGCCCGAACAGCTGCAGGCCGAGCAACAGGAGCAGCACGACGGCCAGCGCCGGCCACAGCCAGCGCATCCAGCCGGGCGCGGGTTCGGGCTCCAGGTCCAGGTGCAGGACCGGTCCGCTGTCGTCGCCGGACTCGCCGGATTCGGCGGGGTCTTCGGCGGCCGCACTGCCGATGATCTCTTCCTGCTCGACGTGCGGTGCGAGCATCGGCGGCATCCCGGTCGCACGGATCGGCGCCGCGTCGTCGTCGGGCAGCGCATCGAACACCGCGGCCAGCGCGTTGAGCGTACGGCCGCAACTGCCGCAGCGCACCATGCCGCCGGCCCGGGCGAGGTCGGGAAACGTCAACGGAAGCGCGGCGCGGCAGTGCTCGCACCGGGTGAAGTACTGGCGGGGCTCGGGCCGGGTCATGTTCGGATCACTGGCTTCGGATCATCGGCGATGGGCGCGACCCGGGCTTCAGCCGGAACCGGTCAGGCGCCGGTGGCGCTCCAGTTCGCTGGCCAGCTCGTTGTCGAGCGTCTCCAGGCGCCGGTCGATCTCGGCCACCCGGCTGTTCAGCGCCTGGAGCCGGGCGCGCACGTTTTCGATTTGCGCCGCCACATGGGCCGGGACCTCCTGGCCGGTTCTTTCGAGCGCCGCGGCCCGTTCGACCAGTTCGCGGAACCGCTCCCGGTTCTGCTCGACCATCTCGGCGACCGATTGCCGCTCGGCCTCGATCGTCTCGCGCCTCGAACCGATCGAGCGGCGAAGGGCGTCCTCGGTCGGGAACGCGGCCAGGAACAGGCGGTCCTGCTGGCGCCGGATTTTCTCCTGCTCGGCAAGATCCTGCTCGCGCGCGAGTCGCTCGGCCAGCGCCCGACGCTCCTGCTCGGTCGGCGCGCGCTCGACCTTCTCGGCCAGCAGGCCGCTGCCGGTCAGCCGCTCGTGTTCCTGCTCGACCCGCTCCGGCGGCAGCGTCTGGCTGTAGTGCACTTCGCCGTTCTCGTCGACCCACTTGTATACGGTCTGGGCCAGGACAGCGTCGATGGACACCGCCGTCACCAGCAGGCAGGCCAGCAAGGCGTGCAGGGCCAGCGACTCGTTCACGACCCGCGACGAATTCACAACGACAGTGCTTCGGATCCGGCCCGGCATTCCGGCGCATGGCCTCATGATGCGACACCCCCCATTCAGGCGCCGAATAGCAATCGATATTCAAGCATATCAGAGAGAAACCCGGTATTCGAGTCATCGCGTTCCAGTTGCGTAATCAGGTCGTCGAGAGCGGCGACGGAAATCACGTCGACCCCGGCGGCGACGATCTCGGCACGTGCCGACTGCCGGTCCGACCCGCGCTCCTGTCGGTCCAGGCCCACGGCCAGCCCGACCACCCGGCCGCCGGCGCGCTCGATGATCGCCCGGGCCTGGCCGAACGCGGTCCCGGCCGAAATCACGTCGTCGACGACCAGCACCCGGCCATCGACGGCCGCGCCGACCAGCTGGCCGCCTTCGCCGTGGTCCTTGGCCTCCTTGCGGTTCCAGGCCACCGGTACCGAGCGCTCGTGGCGCCGGTACAGGCTGACCGCGACTGCCGTGGCCAGCGGAATGCCCTTGTAGGCCGGGCCGAAAAGCAGGTCGAATTCGACGCCGGAAGCCACGATCGCATCGGCGTAGCAGTCCGCGACGCCGGCAATCGTACGCCCCTCGTCGAACCGGCCGGCATTGAAGAAATACGGGCTGACCCGCCCGGACTTGAGCTCGAAGTGGCCGAATTGCAGTGCACCGGCTTCACGCGCCAGATCGATGAAACGGTCGGTCCAATCCTGCATGAAAGCGAGTCTAGCGTGTTTCGGGTCCGACGCGCCGGGCACCCCGAGCCGCTACCATAGCCAGCTGTTACTGTCTTGACGAACCGGCATGCGCATCATCACGCTCAACGCCAACGGCATTCGCGCAGCAGCGCGCAAGGGCTTCTTCGACTGGCTCAAGCGCCAGCGCGCCGACGTGGTCTGCATCCAGGAGACCAAGGCACAGGAACACCAGCTCGAGGATCCGATGTTCCGGCCGCGCTACTTCGACACCTGCGTCTACCACGACGCCGAGAAGAAGGGCTATTCCGGGGTCGCGCTTTACGCGCGCCAGGCGCCGGACCGGGTCGAGGCCGGGATGGGACTGGCCGAGATGGACCGGGAGGGCCGCTGGCTGCGCGCCGATTTCGGCAATCTGTCGGTGATCTCGCTGTACCTGCCGTCGGGCACGTCGGGCGACGAACGGCAGCAGGCCAAGTACCGGGCGATGGACTTCCTCAAGCCGAAGTTCGAGCAGATGGCGGCCGACGGCCGCGACTGGATCATCTGCGGCGACTGGAACATCGCGCACAGGAAGATCGACCTGAAGAACTGGCGCTCGAACCAGAAGAACTCCGGTTTTCTGCCCGAGGAACGTGCCTGGATGGACGAGGTGTTCGGCGCCGTCGGCCTGCACGACGGTTTCCGAAGAGTCGACCCGCGCCCGGAGCGCTACACCTGGTGGTCCAACCGCGGCCGGGCCTGGGAGAAGAACGTCGGATGGCGGCTGGACTACCAGGTCTGCTCGGCCAGCCCGGCCGACAGCGTCGAGCGCGCACGTATCCACACCGACCACCGTTTCTCCGACCACGCGCCGCTGATCATGGATTACGACGCGGACCTGTGAATACGGCCCTCCCGCGCACCGGACTGCCCTCTCTCCCGCTTGCAGGAGCCTGCACCCTGCTTCCCCCTCCCCCGCTTGCGGGAGACCGCTCTCCATGCCCCCCTCCCCCGCTTGCGGTGGAGGGCCGGGGTGGGGGCCATCTTTCCCGACGGCCCCACCGATGACCTCGCCCCGCCTCCCGGCACTCATCGCAGCCTGGCGCGACCGCCGGCTGGCCGTGATCTTCCTGCTCGGCATGGCGTCGGGTTACCCGTGGGTGCTGGTCGGCTCGGCGATGTCGGCGTGGCTGGCCGAACTCGGCATCAGCCGCTCGGCGATCGGCCTGATCGGCGGCGTCACCGTGATGTACGCAATCAACTTCCTGTGGGCGCCTTTCCTGGACCGTTTCCAGCCGATCTGGCTGCGCCGACTGGGCCGTCGCCGCGGCTGGATCGTGGCCATGCAGATCGGCCTGTTCGCCGCGACGCTGGCGCTCAGCCGGACCCAGCCCGGCGAAATGCTGCTCGGCACCGGCATGATCCTGCTGGTCATCGCGTTCCTGTCGGCCACCCAGGACGTCGCCATCGACGCCTACCGGGTCGAGCTGATTCCGCGCTCCGACCAGGCACGCATTTCCTACGGCTCGGCCATGGCCACCTCGGGCTGGTGGACCGGATACGGCCTGCTCGGCGCGCTGCCGTTCTGGTTCGTCGGCATGCTGCCCGGCGGCTGGAACTCCGCGTATCTCGGGTTGAGCCTGATCTGGCTCGGATTCATCTATGCGGTGGTATCCCTGGCCCCGCAGCCCGAGGCGGCACGCCCGCTCGAGGACTCCAGCGAACCGCTGACCGTCCGGCTCCGCCGCGCCGTCGTCGAACCGCTGTCCGAGTTCTTTGCCCGCAACGGCGTGAAACTGGCGCTGGCCATCCTGGCGTTCGTGCTGCTGTTCAAGGTCGGCGAGGCGTTCCTGGGCCGGATGTCGATCGTGTTCTACAAGGAAGTCGGCTTCAGCAACGAAGAGATCGGCACCTACTCGAAGCTGCTCAACTGGTGGGTGACCGTCGTATTCGCAATCCTCGGCAGCCTGGTCAACGCCCGCTTCGGCATCATCAGGGGGCTGTTCATCGGCGGCATCGCGATGGCCTCGACCAACCTGATGTTCTCGTGGCTGGCCGTGACCGGGCCGGAAAACTGGCTGCTGGCGCTGACCGTCGTGGTCGACGGCTTCACCGCCGCGCTCGGCACCGTCGCGTTCATGGCCTTCATCACGTTCCTGTCCAGCCACACGTTCACCGCCACCCAGTACGCACTGCTCGCCTCGATCGGCAACCTCGGCCGCACCACGCTGGCCTCGGGCAGCGGCTGGGTCGTCGATCAGCTCCAGGGCAACTGGGCGTTGTTCTTCGTGCTCACGGCAATTGCGGTCGCACCGGGCCTGCTGTTGCTTTGGCGGCTGGCGCCGTTGTTGCGGAAGCGGTATCCGGGCGCGTTCGGGCAGACCACCGGCGAGTAACCCGGCACCGACCCGCTCGGCCACGGGCCGTTTAAATACAGCCGCCAAATCCTCGGTACCGCGCCGTGGAGGTGTACGATAGATATCGGCGGCGTTGCCGCGCACGGCACGCCGGGCGCTCCCTCGGAATCCGGTTTCTCGATTGGATTCATAGCTAAAATCGATTGCAACCGTGATTCTTATGCGATTTAATTATCGTATCGGAAGCATCCGTTTCTGACTTCACGGGAGAGTTCCAAATGCGTAAATTCACGATACCCCTGCTAACCGTTCTCGCCGTCGCGATGGCGCCGGTGATGGCGCCCGTTTCAGCCTTTGCCAAGGACGACATGGCCCGGCCCAAGTCCAACCGGTTCTGGTGGCCGGACCAACTCGACCTGTCGCCGCTGCGCGACCACGATCCGACCTCGAATCCCTACGGCGCGGACTTCGACTACCCGCAAGCCTTCGCCAGCCTCGATCTCGACCAGGTCAAGGCCGACATCAAGGAAGTGCTGACCACGTCCCAGGATTGGTGGCCGGCCGACTGGGGCCATTACGGCCCGCTGATGATCCGCATGGCCTGGCACAGCGCGGGCACCTACCGCGTGGCCGACGGCCGCGGCGGCGCCGGCGGCGGCCAGCAGCGCTTCGATCCGCTCAACAGCTGGCCGGACAACGCAAATCTCGACAAGGCGCGCCGGCTGCTGTGGCCGGTCAAGCAGAAGTACGGCCGCAAGCTTTCATGGGCCGACCTGATGATCCTGGCCGGCAACGTCGCGCTCGAAGACATGGGCTTCGAAACCTTCGGCTTCGCCGGCGGACGCGCCGACGACTGGGAGCCCGACCTGGTTTACTGGGGCCCCGAAGCCGAGATGCTCGGCCGCGAGCGCCATGACGAGGAAGGAAAGCTCGAGGGCCCCCTGGCCGCAACCCAGATGGGCCTGATCTACGTCAACCCGGAAGGCCCCGGCGGCAACCCGGATCCGTTGGCGGCCGCCGAACAGATCCGCATGAGCTTCGGCCGCATGGCCATGGACGACGAGGAAACCGTCGCGCTGATTGCCGGCGGTCACACGTTCGGCAAGGTCCACGGTGCCGCCAGCCCGGCCGATTGCGTCGGCCCCGAACCGGCTGCCGCCGGCCTGGAGGACCAGGGCCTGGGCTGGAAAAATGAATGCGGCAAGGGCAAGGCCGAAGACACGATCACCAGCGGCCTCGAAGGCGCCTGGACGGCTGCGCCCACGCAGTGGACCATGATGTACCTGCAGAACCTGTTCAACCACGAATGGGAACAGACGCGCAGCCCGGCCGGTGCGGTCCAGTGGGTGCCCGCCGACGGTGCGGCCGCCGGCACGGTGCCGGACGCCCACGTCGAGGGCAAGTTCCACCAGCCCATCATGCTCACCACCGATCTGTCGCTGAAGGAAGACCCGGCCTATCGCGAGATCTCGAAGCGCTTCCTGGAGAACCCGGAAGAATTCGAGGACGCGTTCGCCCGGGCCTGGTTCAAGCTCACGCATCGCGACATGGGCCCGCTGGCACGCTATGTCGGCGACGGAGTGCCCGATGAAAAACTGCTGTGGCAGGACCCGCTGCCCGAAGTCGACCACGAGTTGATCGACGAAGCCGACGTCGCCGAGCTCAAGACCGAAATCCTCGAGTCCGGACTGACAGTTCCCGAGCTGGTGCGCACCGCCTGGGCGTCGGCGGCCAGTTTCCGCGGCACCGACATGCGCGGCGGCGCCAACGGCGCGCGCATCCGGCTCGCCCCGCAGAAGAGCTGGCCGGTCAACAACCCGGAAGAACTGGCCCGCGTGCTGGAGACGCTGAAAGGCATCCAGAGCGACTTCAACAAGGAACAGTCGGGCAACAAGCGCGTGTCCCTGGCCGACGTCATCGTGCTCGGCGGCGCGGCCGCGATCGAGAAGGCCGCGCGTGATGCCGGCCACGACATCGAAGTGCCGTTCCATCCGGGCCGCACCGATGCGACGCAGGACATGACCGACGTCGAGTCGTTCGCGGTGCTCGAACCGACCGCCGACGGCTTCCGGAACTTTTACGGCGAAGGCAACGGCGGCTCACCGGCCGAGGCGCTGGTCGACCGGGCCGATCTGTTGACCCTGACAGTGCCGGAAATGACCGTGCTGGTCGGCGGCATGCGGACACTCGACGCCAACAGCGGCGGAGTCGACCACGGTGTCTTAACCAACCGCCCCGGCACGCTGACCAACGACTTCTTCGTCAACCTGCTGAGCATGGAGACGGCATGGTCGAAATCCGATAACGCCGGCGGCATATACGAAGGCCGCGACCGCGAGTCCGGCGAGCTGAAGTGGACCGCCACCCCGGTCGACCTGGTCTTCGGTTCGAACTCCGAACTGCGTGCGGTCGTCGAAGTCTACGCCTCGGCCGACGGCGAGGAGAAGTTCGTCGACGACTTCGTCGATGCCTGGACCAAGGTCATGACCCTGGACCGGTTTGACCTGTAGAAGTCGTCTCAAAGCCATTGCGCGTGCGCCAGCCTGCCCCGGACGCCGATCCGGGGGCGGCCGGCGGTGCCAGGACGGCGGTGCATCGAGCACCGCCGTCCTGCTTTCGTGCAAGCTGCTATGATTCCGCCCGAACCCTCGGTCGGGAACTGCGCCCCAGATGACCTACTGCGTTGCCATGCGGCTCGAGAAGGGGCTGGTGTTCGCGTCCGACTCGCGCACCAGCGCCGGAGTCGACGACGTCAGCATCTATTCGAAGATGCACCGTTTCGACACCGGGTCTGACCGCTTCATCGTGCTGCTGTCGTCGGGAAATCTCGCCACGACCCAGGCGGTCAACAGCCAGATCGAGCGCGACCTGACCAACCCCGAGATCACCCGCAACCTGAACGGCTTCGCCCACCTCGACGAAATCGCCGCCTACGTCGGCGAGCTGTCGGCGAAGATCCAGGGCACCTACACCGAGCAGTCCGAACAGAACGGGTTCGGCGCCTCGTTCATCCTCGGCGGCCAGATCGGCGACCAGCCGCCCGAGATCTTCCGGATCTATCCGGAAGGGAACTACATCGCCGCCAGCCGCGAAAAGCCGTTCTTCCAGATCGGCGAGACCAAGTACGGCAA
>JAVVDX010000059.1:0-16810 GCA_032251475.1 Wenzhouxiangellaceae bacterium
CATCGACAGCGGCGCCACGGCCATGATGAACCAGAAACCGGGCAACAAGCCGATCTCGACCAGGTCCCCGAGCTTGATCGCAACGACCACCAGTGCCAGTGCGTAGACCTCCCACATGGTCCATTTCTCGAGGCCGTAGGTCAGCTTGACCAGCCCTTGCGACGGCGCCGATCGCAGGCGCACCAGCGTCAGCGCGACGAACCGGGCGAGCGGCAGGACGATGACGAACACCAGCAGCACGACCGGCAGCAGGAACTCGCCCTCGTTGACCATCTTCGGCAGCGCCGTGACCAGCGAATAATCCTTGTTCCAGAACAGCCATTTCTCGATCGACAGCAGCGGCAGGAAGATGCCGGGCACGAACAGGACGAGGCTGACCAGGCTGATCGTGATTCCGAGCGCCCGGCGGGCCCGGCTCGTCCGCCAAAGCGTCGTGCGGACGCTGACATTGAGGCGCTGGCGCAGCCAGATGCTCGCCAGCAACGACATCAGGATCGCCAGCCCGAACACGTAGATGCCGAACTCGACGTCGGTCCGGTTGAGTATCTTCAGATGCGAGGCACCGGTGACGGTGGCGACCACGAACACGTCCAGCATGGACCACTTGCCCAGCATCTCCAGCCAGCGCAGTCCCCGGTTCTCGATTCGGTCCCGGAACTCGAACAGCCACAGCCCGGACATCGCCAGGAGCTTGGCGGTCGGAAACACGGCCGAGAACAGGATGATGACGGCCATCAGCGCGTGGCTGCCGTATTGACGCAGGTTCAGCGCCGCGCCGAGAATCGAAAACGTCTGTGCGTCCTGCCCGAGGCGGTCGTTGGTGAACGCGGGCAACGTCAGGCCCGCCACCAGCATCGCGCCGGTCAGCAACAGCATGGCGATGAAGGCGTGATCGTTGACCGACAGCCGACGCTCGACGATATGGCTGCGAAACGGCACCGGCGCGAGATCCCCGACAGGAACTGCACGGCATTGTATCCGCAGCCGCCGGTCGATCACGTGTGCATGCGTTAAGCTTGACCCCGCGCACGGCAGGCGAATTGCGCAAACGACGTAACGCTCGAACCGCACGAGGAGACCCGCGAATGAGCCAGGCGTATCTGACGGGCGCGAACGCGGCGCTGTTCACGGACCTGTACGAACTGACGATGGCTCAGGCCTATGTCGCCGAGGGCATGCTCGAGCCGGCCACGTTCAGCCTGTTCTACCGCAGCCTCCCGGACGACCGCAATTACGTGCTCTCGTGCGGCGTCGAGGACGTGGCCGATTTCCTGTGTTCGATGCGCTTCGGCGACGAGGATCTGGAATACCTGCGCTCGGTCGGCAAGTTCTCCGATGCATTCCTCGACTACCTGGCCGGTTTCCGATTTACCGGCGACGTGCTCGCGGTGCCCGATGGCACACCGATATTCCCGGACGAGCCGATGGTCGAAGTCACCGCGCCGGCGCCCGAGGCGCAGATCGTCGAGACCTGGGTCATCAACCAGATGCACGTGCAGTCGGTGCTCGCGACCAAGGCCGCGCGCATCGTCGCGGCCGCCGGCGACCGGCCCGTGCTCGACTTCGGCCTGCGCCGGATACACGGCGCCGACAATGGTCTGAAGGCCGCACGCGCGTTTCACGTCGCCGGAGTCGCCGCGACGTCCAACGTGCTGGCCGGGCGCGTCTACGGGATCCCGATTGCGGGCACGATGGCGCACAGCTACGTTCAGGCGCACGACGATGAAATGGCCGCGTTTCGCGCGTTCGTCGCCGAATTTCCGGAAACGGTGCTGCTGGTCGACACCTACGACACGATGGCCGGCATCGACAAGGTCATCGACCTGAAGCGGGAACTGGGCGCCGAGTTCCGCGTGCGCGGCGTTCGAATCGATTCCGGCGACCTGGGCGAACTCTCGCGCCGGGCGCGCGACAGGCTCGACGAGGCCGGCCTGAATGAGCTGCAGATCTTCGCAAGCGGCGGGCTCGACGAGTCCGCGATCGAACGGCTGCTGGTCGACGGCGCGCCGATCGACGGCTTCGGCGTCGGCACGGCGATGGGTGTGGCGCCCGATGCGCCCGACCTCGACATCGCCTACAAGCTGGTCGAATACGCCGGCCGGGGCCGGATGAAGCTCTCGACCGGCAAACCTACATTGCCCGGCGCCAAGCAGGTGTTCCGGACCGCCCGCGGCGACGTGATCGGCCGGCGGGAGGAATCGCTGGACGGCGAGCCGCTGCTCGAGCCGTTCGTCGAAAACGGCGCGCGGACCCGTGCGGCCGAGAGCCCCGACCGGGCTCGCGAGCGTGCCGGCGAACGGCTGGCGGTGCTGCCGGATACAATCCGCTCCATCCACCGCGCCGAGCGCGACTGGCCCGTGGCGCTCAGCGAGGCGCTCGAGCGCCACCGCGACGAAGTGCGGCAGCGAATCGAGCGGTCCGCCAGGGCCGGGTAGCACCGCTCGCCCAATCCGGGAGACTCCCTCCATGCACGAAGACCGGGAATTGCGGATCGCCGAGCCCGGCGATGTCGAAACCCTGCTCGACGAAATGGCCGCGAGCATTGCGCCGCACGTCGGCACGCATACCGCGCTGATCGGCATTCTGCGGCGCGGCGCACCGCTGGCGCACATGCTTGCCGACCGTCTGGTCCGGCACGTCGGCCAACGCCCGGAGATCTGCGAACTCAAGCTCAAGCGCTACAGCGACGACCTCGAGTTGCTGCACGAGCATCCGCACCTGGACAAGGAAACGCTGGACATCGAGACGCGCGGGCGCCACCTGATCCTGGTCGACGATGTCCTGTACACCGGCGAATCGATGATGCGCGCGGCCGGCTTCCTGCGCCACGCCGGCGCTACCCGACTGCAGATCGCGGTGCTGGCCCAGCGCTGCGGCCGGACGATGCCCGTCCACGCCGAGTTCGTCGGCTGCACGCTCGATGTCCGCCCGAACTGGGTCATCCACTGCCACGTCCCGCCGTACGAGCCCGAGCTCGGCATCAGCGTTGCGCACCAGGAAGCGGTCCGAAGCCGTTCAGCCGACACGCCGGACGCTTCCGACAACCGATAAATCCCGCTCGGCGCGGTGATTCGAACCGGCCCGCCAGACGTTTCGTTCGGCCCTATTCGGGCGTGTACCTGAAAGACTCCTTGATCGGCTGTTGCGCGCCCGGCCGACGGATCTGCAGCGTAATCGTATACGTGTCGCGCCCAGGCATCCGGAAATACTCGCCGAAACTGTAGGTCCCATACAGGGACATGCCTTCCAGCACCTTGTCCGAAGCGCCACCCATCCCGGTTACGTGCGCACGAACTTCCGCGTTCGTGATCGGTTCGCCCGAATCGCTTTCGAACAGCGAAAGGTTCAGGTGGTAATAATCCTCACCCTCGGGCACTCCGCCGTGCATCGACTGCTCGGTGCTGTCTGCCGGGAACCGGCCGCGAATCCGTTCGGCGGGCGTTATGCCGAGGAAGAGCTCGATTCCCTCACTGACCCTGTGATACTGCCCGGGCGTTTCCGGAAGCTTCGCGGGGGCGGCCTCGGCCCTCGCGCGCTCGGGGGCATACATGTACAGCACCGCCTCCCGAATCTCGGCGTCGGTCAGATCGGCCATGCCGCCGCGCGCCGGCATCGGCCCGTGACCGTGAATCGCCGATCGGACCAGCAGATCGAAGCCGCGCGCATTCTTCAGCCGCGGAATCCAGGCCTCGCGATCGCCGATCCGGGGCGCACCGCCGGCGCCCGATTCGTGGCACTGGGCACACTGCATTTCCACGACCTGCTTGCCGGAGCGCTCGGTCGCAAGCGCACTGCCCGCAACCGGCTCGACCCAGTCACCGCCCGACCGGTTGACCATGTAGGTGATCGCGCGCTGGATCTCGACGTCGGAAAGGCTCATGTCACCGCCGTGAGCCGGCATCTCGCGGACCCCTTTCAGTGCACTTTCGGTCAGCCCGCTCAGGCCGCGTTCGGCCAGCGGCGCCCAAGCCTGTTCGTCACCGATCACCGGCGCGCCGTTGTCGCCGGTACCGTGACATTCGACGCATACCGCGTCGACGATTTCCTTGCCGCTGCGTTCGGCGGATTGCGCCGCCGCCATGCCCGAGGTCAGAACGGATGCCAGAACGTATGCCAGAACGTACGCAAGCGCGATTGCGAATGCTCCCGCCCGCCAGGCCGGGCCTGCATCGGAACTTCCGGTCGCCGGGATTCGATCATGCATGGGGCCTCCGTCACCCCCACCCACCCGGCTTATCGCCAATCGGACTTGCAAGTTTCCGTTCTTATCAGATTCCAGGGGGGCGGGTGTTGATCTGGATCAATCCCGGCCGGGGAGGGGCGCGGTCGCAACGGCGCCATGCGGCGATCCCCGCCCGACCCGGGCTCGCCACCCCCGCATGCTGCTATGCTGAGCCGGCCATGGTCAAGCAGTTGCTCGTCACCGTCGCCGTTGCGCTCGTCGTCGTCATGATCGCGCGCATGAAACGGGGAAAGGAAAGCGCGGGCCGCAGCGATTCCGGGTCGGCCGACGACCGGCCGGTTTCGACGACGGCGCTGGCCGGCTACGCGCTGGCCGCGGTGATGATCGTCACCGCCGGCACGCTGACCTGGATGGGGTGGAAGGAGCGCAACGAGATCATTGAAGTGGTCGTCATCGACGCCCGAACCGGCGAACGCACCGTCTACAGCGTCCGGCGCAAGGCACTCGGCGAGCGCCAGTTCAGGACCGTTGACGGACGGATCGTGTCGCTGGGCAGTGCCGACCGGATGGAACGGGTCGAGTAGCCGCCGGCGCAGCTCGAACAGCGGGTAATTCCGCCCGCACGCCACCGCAGGTCTCGAACTGGACTTGGCGGGTCGGGTGCCTCATAATCGGGATTCAGATCACAATTTGACCGGACATGGTTGAAGGGAGCGCACCATGGCCACACGCGCCGAGATCGCGGTCGGGGCACGACCGACCGAGCCCGCCCAGGGCGGAATCCGGACCTTTCGTCAGGCCCACCGCTGGCTGCTGATTCCGCTGTTGATCACGCTGCTGGGCTTCACACCCTCTTATTTCCTGAAGCTGGGCGAGGCGACCTGGCCGCAGCATCTGCACGGATTGTCGGCCACACTTTGGTTCGTGCTGCTGATCGTGCAGCCGTACTTCGCCACGCACGGAAGGCTGGCGCTGCACCGTGTGCTCGGTCCGCTCGGGCTGGTGCTCGCCGGCATGGTCGTCGCCTCGGCGCTGGGCGTCATTCCGGCGAACATCGAAAACGCCCGGAATCCCGAGTTGCCGCCGTTCTTCCCGCCGGCGTTCTTCTACGGCATCTCGTTCGTCGATCTCGTCATCGCGATCGGATTCGGCATCTCGGTCGTGATGGCCATGCGCAACGTCCGGCGGCCGCGCGACCATGCGCTTTGGATGATCTCGACCGCACTTTGGGCGCTGAGTCCGGGTCTGGTCCGGCTGATGGCGTTTTCGATGATATTCACCGTGGGGGTCGAGGGGAGCACGCTGATCGACTTCGTCGTGCTGGCCACGTTCCCGATCGTGGCCGCGATTGTCGCCTTGATGATCCGGCTCCGCCAGGCGCATCCGGCGCTGCTGCTGGCGTTGATCGGCAACCTGCTCGCATTTCTGGTCGCATGGATGGGCGACAACGAGACCTGGCGCGCGCTGGCGGATTCTCTATTCACATAGCGAGCCCGCCGGCCGGGGCTCCGGGTCGGTCGGCCCGGCTCCGGGCAATGCGCGGCATCCGCGGCCGTAGTGTCATTTCTCCGCGGTGTCGTGGCGCTCGAACCAGGCCAGGATGTTGTCGATCTTGGCGATCAGCCGCGAAGGCGTTCCGGCGATGCCGTGCGGGGTCTCGGGCAGGCGCACCATCACCGTCTCGATCTTGCGCAGCTTGAGCGCCTGGTAGTACTGCTCGGTTTCGGACATCGGCGTGCGGAAGTCGTCCTCGCCGGTCATCAGCAGCGTCGGTGTCGTGACGTTGCCGACCAGCGACAACGGCGAGCGCTTCCAGTAGTGCTCGAATTCCTCCCACGGCGGGCCCGGGAACTGGTGCTCGACCTGCGTCGTGTAGATGTCGCCGGTCAGCGTCTTCGAAATCCAGTTGATCACCGGCTTGGCCACGGCCGCGGCACGGAAGCGATCGGTCAGGCCGATCGCGTAGGCCGCGGCGATGCCGCCGGCCGAGCCGCCGGTGACGAACAGCCGGTCGGGGTCGACGAAGCCCTTGTCGATCATCGCGTCGACTCCCGACATGTGATCGCCGAAGTCGTCCTTGGAAGCGTACTTGTATTCGAGCTTCAGTCCGAACTCGCGGCCATACGACGACGAGCCGCGGTGGTTGTCGTAGAGCACGACATATCCGTCGGCGGCGTAGCGCTGCATTTCGGCCGAGAAATGCGGTCCGTAGGCCGCGTGCGGACCGCCGTGGATCTCGAGGATCAGCGGGTATTTCTGCGACGGGTCGAAGTCCGGCGGGGTCAGGTACCAGCCCTGGATTTCGGTGCCGTCGACCGAGGATTCGTAGACGATCTCGTGGACCTCGGCCATGGCCCGCCGGCCGAGCAGGCTGGCATTGAGGCCGGTCAGCCGGCGGGCGTCGCCGCGGCGCGGCCGGACGTGCACGTCGGCCGGCCGCTGCGCCGTGCCGGCCGTGAACGCAATGCTGCCGTCGCCGGCCACCGAGAAGTCGCCGCTGAGATACGGACGGCCGATGGTCGTGCCGCTGACGCGCTCGACCAGCGTGGTGATCCCGCCGTCGAGATCGACCGCTGCGACCTTGCGCTCGCCCCGGTCGTCGTAGCTGAAATACACGCGCCTGCCGTCGCGGCTCCAGGACGGTTTGGCCATTTGCCGATCCAGCTTCTCGCCGAGGATGCGCAGGTTGCCGCCGCCGGCGTCGACCAGACCCAGCGTCGTGACCGAGTACTGGCGGCCCTGGTGGTCGTCGCGTTCGAACACGATGCGTTTGCCGTCGGGCGACACCGCCGGCGCGGCTTCGATGCCGGGCAGATCGGTCAGCCGTTCGACGGCGCCGCTTTCGACATCGACGCGGTAGAGATCGCGCTCGTCGCGTTCGTATTGCCAGTTCTCGGTCCGGTTGGCCGAGAATACAATGCCCGAGCCGTCGGGCATCCAGCTCAGCGGGCCCTCGTGATTGAAGTCGCCGGAGGTCAATTGCCTTGCCGCGCCGCCGTCGGCGGGGACGACGAACACGTGGTCGAACCCCGGGTCTAGATAACCCTTGCCGTCGAAGCGATAGACGACGCTGTCGATGACCACCGGGTCGGGCGCCCACTGCGCCCCCTCGGGCTTTTTCGGCATCTCGGCCAGTGACGGCTTTTCGGCCGGCACGCGCATCGTGAACGCGATCCGCCGGCCGTCGGGCGACCATTCGATCGACGACGGCGCCTCGACCAGGTTGGTGACCACCGCCGTGTCGCCGGTATCCATCCAGCGCACGAAAAGTTGCGTCTTGCCGTTGCCGTCCTCGGCGACATACGCCAACCGGTCGCCCGAAGGCGAGAAGCGCGGCGACGAGTAACTCGCCCGGCCCGAAAGCAGCGGCCGGTGGTTGCCGCCGCCGGCATCGACCACCCACAGGTTCGAAAGCACCGAATCGCTCATGATGTCGTGGATCGCGCGCACGTAGACCACGCGTTCACCGTCGGGTGCGATCTCGACGTCGCTGGCGTACTGCAGGTTGAACAGGTCGGCCGATTTCAGGCGGGTCTCATGCAGGTCCGCCAACGCCGGCATCGGCAGCGTCAAAAGCACGACGAACAGTGCGGGGATTGGTCGGGCGCGTCGCAGCATGGAGTTCCTCCGGTCGAAAAACGGCGGTCAGTCTAACCGACCGCCTCGGCCGAAACGGGGTCGCGCTCGGCGGCTGAATGGCGCAACGCCGCCGGCCGCCGGGTGGCCTGCTTACCATTGCCGCCAGCCGGATTTCTGGTAGCTTGATCGTCACCGCACCCGCTGCTTCGCGAGCCGCCCGCCAGGTCCCGAAAATGTTTCCCATGATCGACCCGAGCACGCTCCCGGCACTGACCGCGTCTGAAATGGCGGCTGTCGATGAAGCGGCCGTCGCCCGCGGCCTGAGCCTGCTGCAGATGATGGAAAACGCCGGCTGCCTGCTGGCGCGCCTGGTTCACGAGCGGGTCCCGGCCGGAATGCCAATCGCGGTGCTGGCCGGCCCGGGCGGCAATGGCGGCGGCGCACTGGCCGCGGCCCGGCGCCTGGCCGGGTTCGGTCATCGGGTTTTGGTGATTCCGGCAAAGGCGCCGGACGCATTCACGACCGCGGCAATGCACCAATGGCGCCTGCTCGAACAGATCGAAGGCATCGAGCTGCTCGACAAGGCCCGGCCCGAAAGCGGCATTCCGGCCTGCGGCCTGATCGTCGACGGCCTGCTCGGCTACAGCTTGCGCGGCGCCCCGCTCGGCGCGTTCGCGCAATGGATCGAGGCCGCCAACGCCCAGCCCGCTCCGGTCGTGTCGCTGGACCTGCCGTCGGGCCTCGACCCGGATTCGGGCATCACCGCCGGTGCGGCAATCCGCGCCGAAGCGACGCTGACGCTGGCGCTGCCGAAAAAGGGCCTGTTCGCGAATGCAGCCCAGCCATTCGTCGGCCGCCTCGCTCTGGGCGACATCGGTATCGCGCCGTCGTGGATCGCCGCCGCCGTGTTCCGGATCGTTGCCGGCGACTGGTACGCCGGCGGCGATCTGCAGTGGCTGGCGAAGTAGCCTGGGTCATTGCGCGGCCGGGGAAGTCGCCGGGCATCGGATCAAACCCGGGGATTCTATTTTCAGGTCCGGGAATTCGGTACTCGAGGCGCGCGGGAGCCGCTAATGCCGGCGGGGCTCAGGAATGTATTTCTTCAGGGCCCACGTCGCTCCGGCACCATGTTCCAGGCTAGCGGCCGCCGCCTCCCACCGCCGGGTCGAGCTGCCGGAGCGCGTCGACGATTTCGGTGCGGCCGGTGGACTCGAGTTCGTCGTCGCCGTAAATGCGGGCCGGTGAAGCGCCGGTTGTCGCGTGCGGGTTGTCGGGGTCGGCGCGCCGGAGCAGGCGCGAGCCGGGTACGCGCACAAACTCGACCTCGGCGGCTTCAGGTTCGAGCCCGGTGTCGCGCGTCTCGGGCGAGTGTGCACAGCCGGCCGCAAGGGCGACAAGCGGAAGAACGACCAGGGTGCCATACCGCGATATCGCGTTCATGTCCGGATCCTCGTTTCGAGACCACCAATATATCAGACCGGTAAAACGGCCCCAATGTTTCACCGCGGCGACGGCGGGCAGCTACTTGCCTTCGATGGTTTCGAGAAAGGTTCCACCGGCAGTGGCGACGCAGTCGATCCCGTCGGCCACGCGGAGGATGGGCGGCCGGCGCAGGGATAACGACGTTTATGGGTCTCATTCCCGGTGGCGGAACTTGCGGCTTCGCCGCCGGACCATGTTGAAGGCGACGCGGTAAGGCAGCTTGCGCGACAGGGCTGCAAGAAAACGGTTCCAGCGCCCGGGTACCACCATGACCGGCGCATTCCGCTGGCCGAATCGGTCCAGGCCGATTGCGACCACGTCCCCGGCGCTCATCCACATGTAGTCGGGCAGCTTCGAGACAGACTCGCGCATGCCGATCACGTCATGGAACTCGGAGTATGTGAAACCCGGGCACAGCGCCTGGATATTGACCCCGGTGCCGTCGTATTCCATGGCCAGGGACTCGGAAAACTTGATCATCCAGGCCTTGACGGCGCCGTAGAGCGTGTGTCCGGCCGTGCCGGCGACGATACCGGCCAGCGAGGCGACATTGATGATGCCGCCGCGCCCGGACTCTTTCATGGCCGGCAGGCAACGGTAGCTCAGCTCCGCCACGGCCGTGATCATGACCTGTATGAAATCGCGGTGATCTTTCCATTCGGCGGTGGTGAATGCACCCGGTACCGCGTAGCCGGCGTTGTTGACCAGCACGTCCACGCGCCGGCCGGCCGACTCGACGGCCTCCAGGATGACGGCGGGCGTCTCCGGTTCGGCCAGGTCGCCCTCGATGACCAGGCATTCGATCTGGTGTCGGGTCTTCAGCGATGCGGCCAGTTCATCGAGCCGATCCCGGCGTCGTGCGGTCAGCGCCAGATCGTAGCCGCGCGCGGCGAACTGGCGGGCAAACTCCGCGCCGATACCGGCCGAAGCGCCCGTAACCAGCGCCAGCGGGCGCGCGTGATCCGGTGTGTTCATGAGTATCTCCGTGTGGTGGACGGAACCGAGCCCCGGATCAAGTGCCGGGCGATGGAGGTCAGCCTTTCAGCGCGGCCAGCCCCGGCAGTTCCTTGCCCTCGACGTATTCGAGGAACGCGCCGCCGGCGGTGGAGATGTAATCGATCCTGTTGGCGACGTGGAATTTCTCGATTGCGGCGATGGTGTCGCCGCCGCCGGCCAGCGTGAAGCCTTCGCAGGCGGCGACGGCATGGGCGACGGCCTGGGTGCCGGAGTGGAAGCTTTCGAATTCGAACACGCCGACCGGGCCGTTCCAGATCACGGTGCCGGCCGACTTGATGATCGTGGCCAGCCGGCCGGCCGTTTCCGGACCGATGTCGAGGATGATCTCGTCGGGGTGGATGCGGCTGACGTCGCGCAGCGTGGCGTGCGCTTCCTGGTGGAAACGCTCGGCGGTGAGCACGTCGGTGGGCAGCGGGATTTCGGCCCCTTTCTGCTGGGCCTTGTCCATCAGCGCTCGCGCGGTATCGACCAGGTCGGCCTCATGCAGCGAGTTGCCGATCCGGTAGCCGGCCGCGGCCAGGAAGGTGTTGGCGATGCCGCCGCCGACGATGAGCTGGTCGACCTTGTCGATCAGCGACTTCAGCACCTCGAGCTTGCCCGAGACCTTGGCCCCGCCGACGATCGCGACCAGCGGCCGGGCCGGGTCGGCCAGCGCCTTGTCGAGCGCGGCGACCTCGGCGGCCAGCAGCGGACCGGCCACGGCCAGCCTGGCCTGCCGGACCGCGCCCTCGGTCGAGGCGTGCGCGCGGTGGGCCGCGGCGAACGCGTCCATGACGTAGACGTCGCACAGCGCGGCGATTCTTGCCGCCAGCGCTTCGTCGTTGGCCTTTTCGCCTTCGAGGAAGCGGGTGTTCTCGAGCAGCTTGACCTGGCCGGGCGCGACGTCGACGCCGTCGATCCAGTCCTCGACCAGTTCGACCGGCACGCCGAGCATTTCCTGGAGGATGGCGGCGACCGGACGCAGCGAGAACTCCGGCTCGGGCTTGCCCTCGGTGGGCCGGCCCAGGTGCGAGGCCACCATCACCGCCGCACCCGAGTCCAGCGCCTGGCGGATCGTCGGCAGCGCGGCGCGGATGCGCGCGTCCGAAGTCACGCGTCCGTCGCGCACCGGCACGTTCAGGTCGGTGCGGATCAGGACGCGCTTGTTGCCGATATCGACCTGGTCGAGCGTCTTCATGTTCAGCCCACCTTGCTCAGCGCAACGGCCGTGTCCAGCATCCGGTTCGAAAAGCCCCATTCGTTGTCGTACCAGGCCAGCACCTTGACCAGCCGGCCGCCGTTGACCTTGGTCAGCGTCGCGTCGAAGATTGACGATCTCGGGTCGTGGTTGAAGTCGATCGACACCAGCGGTTCGGTGTTGTAGCCGAGGATGCCCTTCATCCCGCCCTCGGCGGCGGCCTTGACCGCGTCGTTGACCTCGTCGACCGTGGTGTCGCGGCCGGCGATGAAGCTGAGATCGACGACCGAGACGTTGATCGTCGGCACCCGCATCGCGAAGCCGTCGAGCTTGCCGTCGAGTTCCGGCAGGATCACGCCGACCATTGCCGCGGCCCCGGTCTTGGTCGGAATCTGGCTCATCGTGGCCGAGCGCGCGCGCCTCAGGTCCTTGTGGTAGACGTCGGTGAGCACCTGGTCGTTGGTGTAGGCGTGAATGGTGGTCATCAGCCCGGCCTCGATGCCGACCGCGTCGTTGAGCACCTTGGCGACCGGCGACAGGCAGTTGGTCGTGCAAGAGGCGTTCGAGACGACGTCGTCGCCGTCGGCGAGGATGTCGTGATTGACGCCATAGACCACCGACGGCAGGTCCTTGCCGGCCGGCGCCGAGATCAGCACCTTGCGCGCCCCGGCGGTCAGGTGCGCCGACGCCTTGTCGCGGCTCGCGAAAAGGCCGGTGCACTCCATGACCACGTCGATGCCCATCTCGCCCCACGGCAGCTTCGACGGGTCGCGCTCGGCCAGCACCTTGATCCGGTCGCCGTTGACGACCATCGCGTCGCCGTCGACGCTGACCTCGCCGCTGAACCTGCCGTGCGCGGTATCAAAGCGCGTCAGGTGAGCGTTGGTCTCGGGGTCGCCGAGGTCGTTGACGGCGACGATGGCGATTTCATCGGTACGGCCGGCCTCGTACAGCGCGCGAAGCACGTTGCGGCCGATGCGGCCGTAGCCGTTGATGGCGACTTTGATCGGCATTTGGATCTCCCGGTACAGTTGTTTTTCGAGGAAGCAATACCGGTCCGATTGTAATGCCCCCGCCGGATCCCGTGCGGCCGGGATCGGGCGCCAGTGACGCCCCTACTCGATGACCGCCAGGAACGCCCTGCCCCGCCGGCGGATCTCGAGCACCAGCTCGCGATCTCCGCTGACCGGGAATTCGGCCCGGAACTCGCCCAGGTTGCGCACCGCCTGGCGGTTGACGGCCACGACCAGATCGCCCTCGCGCAACCCGGCCTTCCACGCCGGCGTATTGCGGCGCACCTGCTCGATTACGACGCCGCGCACGCCGCGCTGGGCGTATTGTTCGGGCACGCGCACGAGCACGATCCCGTCGAGCCGCTCGTCGAGGCGCCGGCCCGAAATCCGGGCGTCGAGATTCTCGACAAGCTCGACCTCGGTGCGGCGCTTGCGGCCGTCGCGCAGGTATTCCAGCACTACCTTGCGTCCGACCGCCATCAGACCCTCGACGTTGCGCAGGCCCTGGCTGTTCTCGATCGGACGCCCGCCCAGCGCCACGATGATGTCGCCGGCACGCAGCCCGGCCTCGTCGGCCGCGCTATCCGGCTTGACCTGCGTGACGATCGCGCCGTCGGTGCGCTCGATCTCCAGCGCCCGGCGCATCTCCTCGTTGATGTCCTGGACCTCGACACCCAGGCTGCCCCGGCGCACCTCGCCGAATTCGATCAGCTGGTTCATGACGTACTCGGCGGTCGAGGCCGGAATCGCGAAGCCGATGCCGACGTTGCCGCCCGAGGGCGTGAAGATCGCGGTGTTGATGCCGACCAGTTCGCCCCGAAGATTGACCAGCGCGCCGCCCGAGTTGCCCGGGTTGATCGACGCATCGGTCTGGATGAAATTCTGATATTCCAGCCCCCGGAGCCCGGCGCGGCCAAGCGCCGAGACGATGCCCGAGGTCACGGTCTGGCCCAGCCCGAACGGGTTGCCGACCGCGACGACGAAGTCGCCGACCTTGAGCCGGTCGGAATCGAACAGCGGCAGTTCCGACAGCTCTTCGGCGTCGATCCGGATCACCGCCAGGTCGGTCTCGCGGTCGGCGCCGATGAACTCGGCGTCGAACTCGCGCCCGTCGCTGAGCGTGACCTTGATATCGTCGGCGTCATCGATGACGTGGTTGTTGGTCAGGATCAGGCCCTGGTCGGCATCGACGATGACGCCCGAGCCCAGCGAGCGCTGGATGCGTTCGCGCGGCACGCTCGGAATGTCGAAGAACCTTCGGAAAAACGGGTCGTTGAAGAACGGGCTGGTGCGCACCTGCACGCGCGTGGCGCTGTAGACGTTGACCACGGCCGGCGTGACTTCCTCGAGCACCGGCGCCAGCGACGGCAGCGGTTCGCCGTCGACCGCGGCCGGCAACGCGGCGCGCGCCGGCGCCAGCGGAAGCAGCACGGCCGCGATCAGCGACAGCAAGGAGATTCGTGTCATGATATTCGTGAGCTTCGGCATCGGGTTCGATATCGCAGTCGACCCCGGTTGGATGGCGGCGGGGCGGGCAAGTTTCAACGAACTTTCACCGAAAGGGGGTTGCAAAAAGGTCGCTTTTGGGGCAAATATACGCAGTCGGCAACGCATTCGGCCCGCAAGATCCTGTGAGCACGACCGAATTGGTGCCCAAGATGTTGATGTTGAACCAGCAAGTACTTCGAACCGACGTCTCCGGCATGCCGCTGGAGTGGGTCGGCTACCAGGACGCGGTGCGCCTGATCGTGCTCGATCAGGTCAGCTACGCGCTGGGCTCGGTACTCTACAAGCTCCACGGCGGCATCAACGCGCTGACGGGCCGCCGCACCGAGGTCGCGGTCAACGCGATTCTCGCCACGCACGGCTCGCACCCGCACGGCAACAGCTTCTACCACGGCTACACTCCGCCGCTTTCGAACCGCGCGCTGTTCCGGCGCGACCAGAATCTGTGCCTGTACTGCGGCGGCCACTTCCAGGACCGCGACCTGTCGCGCGACCACGTCAAGCCGCTCGCCCAGAGCGGTCAGGACACCTGGGCCAACGTCGTGACCGCGTGCAAGCGCTGCAACAACCACAAGGGCTCGCAGACGCCCGAGCAGGCCGGGATGCAGCTGCTCGCGATCCCGTTCGTGCCCACGCACGCCGAATACGTCTACCTGCAGGGCCGCCGGATTCTCGCCGACCAGATGGACTTTCTGGTCTCGCACTTCCCGCGCAACAGCGTGCTCAGGAAGCGGCTGGAGACCGGCCAGGGCCTCCTTGCGTAGGTCGGATTAGCGAAGCGTATTCCGACAAGTTCTTGTTGGACGATAGGCGGATTACGGCCTCCGGCCCCGGATCGGGTCCGGGGCAGGCTCTAATCCGACCTACCCGGTTTTTTTACCGGGTGCAATGATCGTCGATGCCTGCCGGTCTTTGGCACGACCCCTGCTCCGGTAAACTTTCACCCATGAAAACCTACGACATTGCCGGCTTTACGCTGGTGCTCGACAAGATCGCGATGATCTCGGCCGTGTTCGAGGCCGGGCAGAACGAGGGCTGGCAGTTCAATATCCGGCTGGTTTCCGGCGCCCGGGTCGCGATCAAGCGGCCGGACCGGTCGCAGGCAATGCTCGACCGCGAGATGCTCATCAAGGCGATCAACGAGGCGTGATCTGAAACGACCATCGCCGAATTGGTGCCGGGCCCTCGCAGGAGCGGCGTCCGCGCCGCGACCGACTCGGCCATCGAATCGCCGCTTGGAAGCGGCTCCTACGACCCGTTCGGCACCAGGCCAGCGGTAGGAGCCGCTTCCAAGCGGCGATTGCTCGTCCGCCCCATCGCGACGTGGACGTCGCTCCTACCGCAGCGCTGCGGAGACGATTTCGTCGACGTCCGGGCTCAGGCCCGCGATGCCCCTGATCGATTCCAACTGCTCGCGCATCAGCAGCGCGCGGGTCTCGTCGTAGTCGGCCCAGCGGTTGAACACCGCGACCAGGCGTGCGGCGACCTGTGGATTGATGTCGTCGAGCTTCGCGACGACGTCGCCGAGCAGCCGGTAGCCGGCGCCGTCGACGCGGTGGAACGCGACCGGGTTGTGCAGCCCGAAGATGCCGACGAGCGCGCGTACCTTGTTCGGATTGTTCAGCGAGAACGCCGGGTGCCGCATCAGGCGTTCGACCAGCTCGACGGTATCGGTGTTCGCGACCCGGGCCTGGACCGCGAACCACTTGTCCATGACCAGCGGGTTGTCGCCGTGGCGACGCTCGAAATCGGCCAGTAACTCGGCGGCCGGGTCGGCGCCGGCGTGCACCAGCGCGGCCAGCGCGGCGAAGCGGTCGGTCATGTTATCGGCCGCGCGATAGACCGAGACGGCCTCGTCGACGGCTTCCGGATCGAGCACCGATACCAGCAACCCGCGCGCCGAATTCGCCAGCCGGCGGCCGGCCACGTCATCCGGCGTGAAGCGCCACGCGCTGCGCGGATGGAACCGCTGCGCGGTCTCGCGCAACGACCCTGCCAGCGCCGTGGCAAGCGCGGCGCGCAGCGTGGTGCGCGCGGTGTGGATGGCGTCGACCGGCACCGGCTTGTATTCGCGCGCCAGTTCGGCCTCGCTCGGCAACTGCAGCAGTTCGGCCGCCAGCGCCGGATCGTCGCCGGCGCGGGCGAGCGTGTTGCGCCAGGCCTCGATGAGCAACTCGGGCGAAGCGGCCGTCCGACCGGCGCCGCTGTCGGCTCCCGTTTGGCCGTAGCGCGCGATATCGCGCGCCAGTACGCGACCGGCCAGGCTGCGCGCGGCCATCCAGCGCGCGACCGGGTCCGGATCGAACGCACTCAGGCAGGCCAGTTCGTCGTCGCTCCAGTCGAACTCGACCGCGACCGGAGCGGAAAATCCGCGCAGCAGCGACACGACCGGGTCCTCCTGCAGGCCGGTGAACGCGACCGTGGTTTCAGCCTCGCGCAAATCGATCAGATGGGTCTCGCGCGCCTTGCCCCCGCCTTCGACCGGCACCTTCAGCGATCGCCCGTCGGCGGCCAGCAGACCCAGCTTCACCGGTATGAGCAGCGGGCCGACATTGCTGTTGTCCGGGTGGTCGGGCAGCGACTGGCGCAGCGTCAGTTCGAGACGACCGCCCGAGGCTTCGTAGCAGGCCGCCACCTCGAGCTTCGGCGTGCCGACCTGGCAATACCAGCGCGCGAACTGTTCCAGGTCGGCACCGTTGGCGTCGGCCATCGCGCGCCGGAAGTCGTCGCAGGTCACGGCCCGGCCGTCGTGGCGCTCGAAGTACAGATCCATGCCGCGCCGGAATCCGTCGCTGCCGAGCAGCGTGTCGTACATGCGCACGACCTCGGCGCCCTTCTCGTAGACCGTGGCGG
>JAVVDX010000060.1:0-16746 GCA_032251475.1 Wenzhouxiangellaceae bacterium
GTGATCCGGTCCAGCCGGGCCACGCTGCCGTCCATCGAGAACACCCCGTCGGTGGCGATCAGCCGGGTACGCTTGTCCTGCGTCTTCTTCAGCGCGGCCTCGAGCGCGTCCATGTCCGAGTTCGGGTAGCGGTGGCGCTCGGCCTTGCACAGCCGGATCCCGTCGATGATCGAGGCGTGGTTGAGCGCGTCGGATATCACCGCGTCCTCGGGCCCCAGCAGCGGCTCGAACAGGCCGCCGTTGGCATCGAAGCAGGCCGCGTACAGGATTGCGTCGTCCTTGCCGAAAAACTCCGCGATCGTCTTTTCCAGCCGCTTGTGCAGATCCTGCGTGCCGCAGATGAAGCGCACCGAAGCCATGCCGAAGCCGTGGTCGTCGAGCGCGCGCTTGGCCGCATCGATGATCTCGCGGTTGTCGGCCAGCCCGAGGTAGTTGTTGGCGCAGAAGTTCAGCACCTCGCCGCGCTCGGCGGTCGCTATCGCAACACGCTGCGGTGTCGTGATCTGTCGCTCGCGCTTGTACAGGCCGGCCGATTCGATCTCGGCGAGTTCGGACTGAAGTCGATTCAATGTTCCCGGGTCGCTCATGATCTCAAATCCTTTCGAAGAGCTATCCACAGATTAAATGTCCTGGAAAAGCAGTCCACAGATTACACAGATTCACACAGATGAAAGAACAGTGAAAGATACTGTTTGGAACTCAGTTATACGACCTTGTAAGCAGAAGTTTTCGGTTTACCTTCTTTGATCTGTGCTCATCTGTGTAATCTGTGGACCGCCTTTACGGGATGTCGCCGGTCCAGTCGCAGACCACCTTGCCGCACTGGCCTTTCGCCATCAGCTCGAAGCCGGTCTCGAAGTCGTCGATCGGGATCTGGTGGGTCAGCGCCTTGTGCAGCGGGAAGCCGGTCAGCACCATCTGCGTCATCTTGTACCAGGTCTCGTACATGCGGCGGCCGTAGATCCCGTGCATCTCCAGGCCCTTGAAGATGACCTGGTCCCAGTCGATGCCGGTGCCCGACGGCAGCAGCCCCAGGAGCGCGACCTTGCCGCCGTGGTACATGCCCTTGAGCAGGTCGTTGAACGCGGTCGGGTTGCCCGACATCTCCATGCCGATGTCGAAGCCCTCGATGTCCAGTTCCTCGAGCACGTCGAGCAACTGTTCGTTCTTGACGTTGACGGTGCGCGTGGCGCCCATTTCCTTCGCCAGGTTCAGCCGGTAATCGTTGAGGTCGCTGATGACGATGTGGCGGGCGCCGACATGTTTCGCGATGCCCGCGGCGATGATGCCGATCGGACCGGCGCCGGTGATCAGCACGTCCTCGCCGACCAGGTCGAACTGCAGCGCGCAGTGCGCGGCGTTGCCGAACGGGTCGAAAAACGCGGCCAGCTCGCTCGGGATCTCGTCCGGGATCGGCCACAGGTTGGTCGCCGGCACGACCACGTACTCGGCGAAGCCGCCGTCGCGGTTGACCCCGATGCCCACGGTATGCGGGCAAAGATGCGGCTTGCCGGCGCGGCAATTGCGGCACACGCCGCAGACGATGTGGCCCTCGGCCGAGACGCGCTGGCCTTGCTCGTAGCCCTTGACGCCCATACCAATCCCGGTGATCCGGCCGACGAATTCGTGACCGATGACCAGCGGCGGCTGGATCGTGCGCTGCGACCACTCGTCCCACTGGTAGATGTGCAGGTCGGTGCCGCAGATCGCGGTCTTCTCGAGCTTGACCAGCACCTCGCCCGGACCGGGGGAGGGGACCGGAACCTCGCGCAGTTCCAGCCCCGGCGCCGCCGAGGGCTTGACCAGCGCGCGCATTCGACCTGCATGGGAAGTCATCGGGGGAAGCCTGGAGTCGGGAACGCGAATATTATAAATGGTTGACGATCGACGGCAGCCATTGACCGCCCGGCCCGGCCAGGTGCCAGTCGGCGATCGCGCTGATCGACGTGCGCTCGGGGTTGACGTCGATGATGCGCGCACCGTGATCGCGCGCCAGCAACGGCAGGCTCGCGGCCGGCTGTACCTCGCCCGACGTGCCGACGACGAGCATGACCTCGCAGTTCGACGCCGCGGCGAACGCGCGGTCGAGCACCGCGGCACCCAGCGCCTCGCCGAACCAGACGACGTCCGGCCGGGCCTTGCCGTGCCGGTCGTGCGGCGACGGCGGCGGCTTTTCGTCGCCGTGGCGCTCGATCCAGTCGTCGTCGATCGGCTTGCGCGTGGCCGAACAGATGTTGCGCGCGATATTGCCGTGCAGTTCGAGCACGTTGCGCGAGCCGGCCCGCCGGTGCAGCCCGTCGACGTTCTGCGTAATCAGCGTGAATTCGGCGAAGCGCGGCTCGAGTTCGGCCAGCGCCCGGTGGCCGGCGTTCGGTTCGGTCCGGCCAACCAGTTCGCGCCGCCATTCGTACCAGTTCCAGACCCGTTCCGGGTTGCGCTCGAACCCCTGCGGCGAGGCCAGCATCATCGGGTCGTACTGCGCCCACAGGCCGGTCTGCGCCTCGCGGAACGTCGGAATGCCGGACTCGGCCGAGACCCCGGCGCCGGTCAGCACCGCGACCCGTCGGGCCCGGCGCAGGCAATCGATCAACCCGGACGGCGGCGACTCGCCGTATTCGATGTCTTTTCCGGCCATGATTCCGATAGGATACCTGCACGTGAATATCGCCCCGGCGTGCACTCGCGATCAACGAGTAAACTCCCATGGAATACAACGAAAAGTTCATCGCTGCGCTGATCCTGCCGCCGGCCGGACCCATCCTGCTGGCGCTGGTCGGGCTGCTGCTGGCCCGCCGCTGGGTGCGGACCGGGACCGTGCTCGTGCTGCTTTCGCTGGCCGGATTGTGGCTGCTGGCCGCCCCGGCCGTCTCGGATGCGCTGCGCCTGAGCCTCGAGCGCCGGTTTCCGGCAGTACCGGTGGACGATGTGCCGCGTGCCCAGGCCATCGTCGTGCTCGGCGGCGGCATCGACCCGCCGCACGCGCGCAACCCGCACCCGGACCTCAACGATGCGGCCGATCGCTACTGGCATGCGTTCCGGCTGTGGCGGGCCGGCAAGGCGCCCGAAATCCTGATCTCCGGCGGTGCACTGCCCTGGACCGACGCCCGCTCGAGCGAGGCCGACGCGGCCGTCCGGTTTCTGGTGGATCTGGGCGTGCCGGCGCGCCGCGTCATCGTCGAGTCGACCAGCCTGAATACGCGCCAGAACGCCAACCTGAGCGCGAACGTGCTGCGTGCGCGCGGCGCGGACCGGATCCTGCTCGTGACCTCGGCGCTGCACATGCGCCGGGCGCGCGCGCTGTTCGAGGACCAGGGCCTGGACGTCGTGCCCGCGGCCACCGACCAGGAAGTCGGCAACGACCCGCCCGGCCTGCTGCGCTGGCTGCCCGACACCGAAGCGCTGGACGGCAGCCGGCGCGCGTTGAAGGAATATCTGGCTTTGTGGCTGGAAAAATAAGCCGGGCGTTCCGCGCCGTCATTCCGGGACAAATGTCCCTGCGCCGTCATCCAGAATCGACCGGGATCGCAGCAGGCGCGGACTTCGGGCCGAAGTCCGGGTGCGATTGCCCGCCGCGCCCCGATCCGATAGCATCGAATTTTCCCTTCAGATTCGCGGGTGAAATCAATGAAAAGGCTTCTTCCGTTCCTGGGCCTGGTCGCGGCGCTGGTTGCCGGCGGCGGGAGCGAAGCCGGGCAGCCATCGGCGCTCGACGACGACAAGCGTTTCACCCGGCTGACCGCCCCGGTCGAAGATCCGCCGGACGGTCGCGACGCCATCGGTGAAGTGCTTGCCCAACGCTTCAAGGCGCTGTGGAGCAATGACGATTACGGCGCCGGCCTCGAGACTGCATCCGACGAATCGGTAATCCTGCGCCTGCGTGCCGCATCGACGGCAGCATTCAACGAGCCCGCTGACTGGATCCTGGAGCGGTATCGCGCGGCGCTGGAGGAGGCGCACGCGCGCGGCATCGCCGAACGCGAGCACTTCAGAGAGCTGTTCGACATCTACCTGGCCGCTTCCGACTACGAGCGCGCCGAGCGACTGGTCAGACGTTTTCCCGACATCGAATTTCCCGCGATCCCGGAAGAAATTCCGCCCGGCCCGGCGCCGTCGGAAGGCGCCCGCCGGCTGTGGCGCATCGCCGACGATCCGCTTCGGCTCGAAGGCTTCTTTCTCGAACCCGGCGCTCCGAGGCTGCTGATCGTGTCGTCGCCGAATTGCGGCTACTGCCGCCTGGCCGCGCGTGCATTGCCGGACGACGGGGTGCTGGGCCCGCTGATGCGCGAACACGCGATCTGGCTGGTCGAGAGGAGCCCGGCGAATTCCTACCGGCGAATGCTGGCTCTCAATCGCAAGTTCCCGGAGGCGCCGCACTACTACGTCGACGATCCGGCCGACTGGCCGATGCCGGATTTTTCCTCCACTCCCGTATTCCATTTCTTCGATGGGGCCGGGATACGCGAAACCCTGGCCGGCTGGCGGGGAGGGTCCGAGGCAATGTGGGCGATCGCCCGCGGGTTCGAATCGATCGGCCTGCTCGATGCCGAATCGCTGCCGGAAGGCGTGTTCGCTTACGCCGATGCCGGTTCCGCGCGCTGCCCGACGCGCGACGAAGCGCTTCGACTGATTGCCGAACGCGCGCCGATCACGACCCGCGAAGAGCTGGACGCACACCTGGCGCAGATGCGCGCCGGCGGCGAGTCGCCGCTGCTCGCGCTTTCGCCCGAGGCGCGCCAGCGGCTGGTCGCGAGCATCGGGTTCGGGAGTCGCGGCGTGACGGGCTTTCGCATCGACGATCTGCAAGCCCGGCTCGAACCCCGCGAGATCCGCGAAGTCGCCTCGCTGTTCGGCCTGCAGCATGCCTTCGCTGGAACCCTTTTCCCGGTCGAGTTGCTCGGTCCCGACGACCGGAATCTCAAGGACATGCGCGACTGCTCGGGCAGGTACGCCGCGAGCGAGACCTCGCCGTGATCCCTCGTCGCGGCGAACGGGATCAACCCCCGACCAGCACCCCGGCCCAGGCCGCATTGAGCAGCGAGACGATGGTGCCGCCGAGGATTGCGCGCAGGCCCAGTTGCGCCAGCTCGGACCGGCGTTCGGGCGCCAGGCCGCCGATGCCGCCGAGCTGGATCGCGATCGACGAGAAGTTGGCGAATCCGCACAGCGCGTAGGTCGAGATCAACACCGCTCGGTCGGAGAGCTGGCTCTGAATGTCGGTCAGCGCGACATAGGCGACGAACTCGTTGGCGACGACCTTCTGGCCGATCAGGCCGCCGACCGTGACGGCCTCGTCGGCCGGCACGCCGACGATGAACGCAAGTGGGGCGCAGATCCAGCCCAGGATCAGCGCCAGGCTCAACGGCTCGCCGACCAACGCCTCGATACCGGTGATGGCGCCCAACCAGCCCAGCGGCCAGTTGACCAGCGCGATCAGCGCCAGGAACGCCAGCAGCATCGCACCGACGTTGAGCGCCAGCCTGAGCCCCTCGCCGGCGCCGCCGGCGGCCGCCTCGATCAGGTTGGTGTGCTCGCGCTTGATCGTCGTTCTGACCATGCCCATGGTCTCGGACGGCTCGCGCTCGGGCAGGATGATCTTGGCCACCACCAGCGCCGCCGGCGCGGCCATGATCGAGGCCGAAATCAGGTGCTTGGCGAAAAACGCCTGCGCGGCCGGGTCGGTGCCGCCGAGCAGCATCACGTAGGCGGCCAGCACGCCGCCGGCGATGGTTGCCATGCCGCCGGTCATCAGCGCGAACAGCTCCGAGCGCGTCATGCCGTGGATGAATGGCCGGATTACCAGCGGCGCCTCGGTCTGGCCGACGAACGAATTGGCCGCCGTGGCCAGCGATTCCGATCCCGACACCTTCATGAACCGGACCATCACCCAGGCCATCATCTCGACGATCCTCTGCATCACGCCCACGTGGTACAGGCACGCCATCAGCGAGGCGAAGAAGATGATCGTCGGCAGCACCTGGAAGGCAAAGATGAACCCGTAATTGTCGGCGTTTGCCAGACCCCCGAAGATAAAACTCGAGCCCGCCTGCGTGAAGCTGATCAGCTTCACGAATCCGGCGCCCAGCGTCTCGAACACCGTCTTGCCGAACGGTACCCAGAGCACGAAGATGGCCAGCCCCAACTGCAGCCCCAGCCCGACCAGGATGGTCTGCCACTGAAGCGGACGGCGGTGTTCCGAGAACAGCCAGGCCAGCCCCAGCAGCAGCACGATTCCGATTAGTCCGATCAGTTGGCCCATGCGATGAGGGTCCCGGGAAAAACCCTGCCGAGTGTAGCGATTCCCGGGGGTTCAGTTACGTTTTTCTGGCCGATACTGCCGCCGGTCTGCCGCTCAAGCAATCCCTGCTGGAACTGGAAGGGGCGCTGCCGAGCGCCGAAACACCGGGCGATCTGTTCGCTGCCTGCTCTTGAGACCGCGTTGATACTCGAAAACAGTATGGGGCTGCGCATGCCGCGGCCGCCTTGGTACTCCAGATCGCGAGGCCCGGCTCAGTGGCGACCAACCGTCAAAGACGGATGCGGCGACCCGGGCCTGCGTGTCGCCAGGATCAAAGCCATCCGCGCCGCCCGCAGGTCGGCGGCGAAGGCATGCCGGAACCGCACCGGACCCCAGGCGGCGGTTCGGTCATTCCGGCTTACGCTTCGTACCGCTACACCTTGATGTCGACCCAGCGCCCCTGCTTCCACGCCAGTGCGAACCAGACCGTCTGGCCGATCCGGTAGACCGCATACAGCAGCCAGACGGTCATCAGGCCGTGGCCCAGCACCGGGCCGATGAATGTTGCGAGCGGCAGGAACAGCGCCCACTGCGCGATGATCGTGATCTTCATGACCCGGTGAGTGTCGCCCGCGCCGAGCAGCGCGTGCATCACGGCCAGGCCGGCGGTGTCGATGCCGATGATCGCGCCGGTGATCAGCATCGGTACGTAGGCGACCTCGAGCGTCGCCGGGTCGGTCAGGAACAGCGCCAGGATCGGCTTTCCGAACACGATCACGCAAAGGCCCATGAACGTGCCCAGCGCGCCGACGAACAGCATCGAGTTCCAGCCCCAGTTTCGCGCGTCCTCGATATCCTCGCGCCCGAGCGCGTTGCCGACCATCGTCGCCGTGGCCACGCCCATCGCGATGGACGGCAGAACGATCAGCAGCCCCAGCGTCAACAGCACGTGTACCGCGGCCAGCTCGCGCGTGCCGATATAACCGACGATCGTGATCAGCGCGACCATGCCGGCGGAGAAGAAAAGCTGCTGCAGGCTGGAAGGCAGCGAAAGTTTCATCTGGTCGATCAGCATCCGGCGGGTCGGTATTCGGTGCAGGAAGCCCTCGCCCCACGCGAATCGGATGCCGAAGCCGATATAGATCAGCGTGCCGAGGTACACCGACAGCGTCGTCGCCAGTCCAGCTCCGGTCACCCCCAGCGCGGGCGCGCCCAGGTTGCCGAAGATGAATACCCAGTTCAGGAAGATGTTGACCATGTGCATGATCAGCAAGGTGGCCAGGTACAGGCCCGTGCGGTGCACCGCGGCCCAGTAGCCGCGAAACGAGAAGTTCATGCCGACCGCGACCAGCGCGAGCAGTCGCACCTGCAGGTACGGCGTGGCCTCGCCGACGACCTCGACGTCCGGGTTGATCAGCGCGAGCAGTTGCGGCGAAAGGGCGATCACGATCAGCGCCAGCGGCAGGCCCAGGATCAGCGCCAGCAGCAGGCCGCCGTTGAGGGGGACGGCGATTTCGCCGTGCGCGGCCTGGCCGACCCGGCGCGCGCAGATCGCCTGCACGCCGGTCGACAGCCCGAGGATGAATGCCATCGACAGCCAGTTGGCGAACGAGCCCAGCCCGGTAGCTGCCAGCGCCGTCGTGCCCAGCCGCCCGACCATCGCGATGTCGACCAGGTTCAGGATGTTCTGCGACATCATGCCGCCGATGATGGGCAGCGCCAGCGCCAGCAGCGCCCGGCGGCGATCGCGGTTCGGAAAGTAATGACGGGATGCGGCCAGCACGTTCAAGACCGCCACCGCAACAGGTTTTGCAGATCTCCGGGAGAAATCATCCGGGCATTGTGCCGTCTCGCCGGGAACGGGATGTGACTTTCGGGGGTACCCGTTGCGCTATATTCGGGCTTTCAAAAAGTATCGCCGACGACCGTGCTGAAGGCCCTGCTTCCCGTCATTTTGCTGGTACTGATCTGGCTGCTCGTGCGCCGTCGTCGCGGCTAGTCAGGCCGCTTTCTCCGTGGCGACATAGACGCTGACCTCGCGGGTGGCGCGGAACTCGATTTCGGGGTGGCGCTCCTCGGCAAGCTGGAGATTGACTCGGGTGGGCGCCAGGTAGACCAGCCGGCCGCCGCCGTCCTCGGCGAGGTTCTGGATGTTCTTGTCGCGGAATTTCTCGAGGTCGCGCTCGTTTTTCGCCGACACCCAGCGGCAGGTCGCGACGTTGACGTTCTCGAACACCGCGTCGCAGTTGTACTCGGCCTTGAGCCGGTAGGCGACGACGTCGAACTGCAGCAGGCCGACCGCGCCGAGCACCAGGTCGTTGCCGATCAGCGGCTTGAAGAACTGCGTCGCGCCTTCCTCGGAAAGCTGGGTCAGGCCCTTGGTCAGCGCCTTGAGCTTGAGCGGATCCTTCAGCCGCACCCGCCGGAACAGTTCGGGCGCGAAGCTCGGGATGCCCGCGAACTGCAGATCCTCGCCCTCGGTGAACGTGTCGCCGATCGCGATCGTGCCGTGGTTGTGCAGCCCGACGATGTCGCCCGGAAAGGCCTGCTCGGCCTCGGCGCGCTCGTCGGCCATGAACGTCAGCGCGCCGTGCGTGCGCTGCTCCTTGCCGAGCCGGACATGGTGCAGCTTCATGCCCTTCGTGAACGTGCCCGAGCAGATCCGCATGAATGCCATCCGGTCGCGATGGGCCGGGTCCATGTTGGCCTGTACCTTGAACACGAATCCGGTGAGCTTTTCCTCTTCCGGCTGCACGGTGCGGCCCAGCGTCGCGCGCGGCTGAGGCTGGGGCGCGTATTCGACGAACTCGTCGAGCAGCGGAATGACGCCGAAGTTGTTCAGCGCCGAGCCGAAGAACACCGGCGTCTGCTCGCCTTTCAGATAGCGTTCGGCGTCGAACTCGTGACTGGCGCCCTTGACCAGCTCGATCTCGTCGCGCAGTTCGGCGGCCATGTCGCCCAGCGCCTCGTCGGCTTCGGCGCTGTCCAGCCCGGCGATGACCTTCGGTTCCTGGCGCAGGTAGTTCCTGCCCGACTCGTAAAGATGAATCTCGTCTCTGAGCATGTGATAGATGCCCTTGAGCCGGCGGCCCATGCCGATCGGCCAGGTCACCGGCGCGCACTCGATGCCGAGCACTTCCTCGACCTCGTCGAGCAGCTCCACCGGTTCTCTGCCTTCGCGATCCAGCTTGTTGATGAACGTGAAGATCGGCGTGGCGCGCATCCGGCAGACTTCCATCAGCTTGATCGTGCGCTCTTCGACGCCCTTGGCGCAGTCGATGACCATCAGCGCCGAGTCGACCGCGGTCAGCACGCGGTAGGTGTCCTCGGAGAAGTCGGCGTGGCCGGGTGTGTCGAGCAGGTTGACGATGCGTTCGCGGTACGGGAACTGCATCACCGACGAGGTGATCGAGATGCCGCGCTCCTTTTCCATCTCCATCCAGTCCGACGTCGCGTGGCGCGAGGCCTTCCTCGCCTTGACCGAGCCGGCAAGCTGGATCGCGCCGCCGAAAAGCAGGAACTTCTCGGTCAGCGTGGTCTTGCCGGCGTCCGGGTGCGAGATGATCGCGAACGTGCGGCGGCGTTGGATTTCGTCGGTCAGTCGGGACACGTGGATGTCTGTATAGCGGGCTGTGGAAAACCGTTCATTTTAACCGCTGGCGCCGATTCATGCGCACCTGGATCCCCGGTGCCGGGCGCGTGAGCGCCGCGCCGGGGAACCAGGAATCGCGATGTGGACGTCGCTCCTACAGGCCGTGTGGTGCCGAGTTCTCGCAGAAGCGGTCTCCAGACCGCGATCAACCGGAACGGAATCGCCGCGTGGACGCGACTCCTACGGTGAAAATCGGGCCTTCGCCGGGTTTTCGACCATGACCGGCCGGCCCGCATCGTCGACCATCCGGAACGGGATCGACTCGAGCTGCATGTTGCGGTTGACCTGCACGCTGAAGTGCAGGTGCGGCCCGGTCGAGAAGCCGGTGTTGCCCGAGCGGGCGATCTGCTGCCCGGCCCGGACGCGCTGGCCGGGGCGCACGAGCACGCCGTTGTACTCGAGGTGCGCGTAGACGGCCATCGTGCCGTCGGGGTGCAGGACGCGCACGTAATTGGCGCGCGGGCCGTCGCGCTCGATATCCTGGCCGTTGCGGTGGAAATACCGTTCCACGTCCATAACGGTGCCGGCGCGCGCGGCCAGCACCGGCGTGCCCGTCGGCACGGTGAAGTCCACCGCGTGCAGGCTGTGCGGCTGGTTGTGGCTGAACTCGCCGCCGAAGCCCTGGTCGATCCGGATGCCGGCCTCGGCCGGGATCGGCAGGCGATAGACGGCGTTGCGGTCGAACGCCGGGTTCAGCGGCCCGGGTATCGCGCGCATTTCGATCCGATAGCGCCACGGCCGGCGTTCGTCCATCGGTCCAAGCAGCACCGAGCGGTGCCCGATGGGCGGCAGCTCCAGGTACGCCGGCAGCGCCGGCTCGGTCACCACGTTGGCGGTATCCGTAACGGTCACCAGTGTCGTGACGGTGCCGTGCAGCCGGTTGCTGAAACGCCACTCCGGCTCGCGTTTGCTGCCGACGTTGGTCATCTTCACCGGAGCGTCGGGCTGGGCGATCGCGCGCTGGACCTCGACGTCGTAATCGCCGTTCGGGCGCTGGTCGCTGAAGTGCTTGATGCCGTCTTCGTCTTCCCAGATGTAGATTTCCTGGGCGCCGGCGGGGGCCGGCAACGCAAGGGCCGCGGTCAGGCAGATGCAGGAGATCAGGGCGCTGCGCATGCTTTTCCCGCCAATCCAGTCAACACTCGATCACGTTCACGGCCAGCCCGCCCCTGGACGTCTCCTTGTACTTGGTCTTCATGTCGCGGCCGGTATCGCGCATGGTCTTGATGACGCGATCGAGCGAGACGGTGTGCTTGCCGTCGCCGGCCATCGCCATTCGGGTGGCGTTGACGGCCTTGACCGCGCCCATCGCGTTGCGCTCGATGCACGGGATCTGAACCAGTCCGCCGACCGGGTCGCAGGTCAGGCCGAGGTTGTGCTCCATGCCGATCTCGGCGGCGTTCTCGACCTGTTCCATCGTGCCGCCCAGCGCGGCGGTCAGTCCACCGGCGGCCATCGAGCAGGCCACGCCGACCTCGCCCTGGCAGCCGACCTCGGCGCCCGAGATCGACGCGTTTTCCTTGTACAGGATGCCGATCGCGCCGGCGGTGAGCAGGAACTCGACGACGCCGTCGGTACTGGCCGAATCGACGAACCGGCGGTAGTAGTGCAGCACTGCCGGGATGATGCCGGCCGCGCCGTTGGTCGGCGCGGTCACGACCCGTCCGCCGGCGGCGTTTTCCTCGTTGACCGCCAGCGCGTAGAGGTTGATCCAGTCGAGGCTGTCGAGGTCTTCGCGCTTTGCACGCTCTCTGAGTTTTCGCGCCAGGTTCGGCGCGCGCCGCTGGACCTTGAGCCCGCCGGGCAGAACGCCTTCGCTGCCGACGCCGCGTGCCACGCACTCCTTCATCGCCTGCCAGATTTTCAGCAGACCGTCGCGGATTTCCCGCTCGCCGCGCCAGGCCTGCTCGTTGGCGAACATCAGTTCGGCGATGCGCAGTTCGTGGCGGTGGCACAGTCCGAGCAGTTCGTCGCCGGACGTGAACGGGTAGGGCACCGGCGTGGTGTCGGCGACGATACGGTCGGCCGCGGCCTCGTCCGGGTTGACGACGAACCCGCCGCCGACCGAGTAGTACTCGCGCTTGACCAGAACCTCGCCGTCGTCAGCGAGCGCCTGGAAGCGCATCCCGTTGGAGTGGTACGGCAGCGTCTGGCGCTTGTGGAAAACGAGATCGCGCCTGAGGTCGACCGCGACCGGATGCCGGTCGAGCAGCCGGATCCGGCCTTCGGCGGCGATTTGCTCCATGCGCTGCGGGATATGGTCGGGATCGATCGCGTCGGGCAAATGCCCTTCCAGCCCCATCATCACCGCCTTGTCGGTGCCGTGGCCGCGCCCGGTATGCCCCAGCGAGCCGAACAGTTCCAGCTTCAGCCCGGCGACGTTGTCGAGCACGCCGTCGCGCTCCAGCGCACGCGCGAACAGGCACGCCGCCCGCATCGGCCCGACCGTGTGCGAACTGGACGGTCCGATGCCGATCTTGAACAGGTCGAATACGCTGACGGCCATGACACTACAGATGCCGCGTGGGCCCAAGGGTTCCTGCCGGCATTATCACGGATCGAGCAGTGGAATTTCGGGACTTGCCAGAGACTTCGGCCGGACCCCGGTCTACCGCTCATTCTTGTCGGCCAGCAACAGGTCCGGGGGGTCGCTGGCGATGATGCGCGTTTTCGACAATAGGTCGGATTGAGGGGCCATTTTCGGCGCCCCTGATTCCACAGGACTATTCCGTGGTCGTCGCGCTGTCCGAAATCAGCGCCCATCAGGCCGACCACCGCGCAGTGGTCCAGGCCTACCTGCAGGCGCTGTTTGCCAATATCCTGGCCACAGAAAGCGATCCCGACTGGCATCGTGAAGGGGAGCGCGGAGTAATTTCCGAGCTGGTTCGCATCCAGGACCGGCTGCTGGAAAGCTACCGGACCCTCACGGAGCTTTTGAACTCGCGAGCAGCTCGGAACTCACCGGCCGATGAGACGATCTGCCCGGACAGGTCCGATGCCGTCGCGCGGCAAGGATAGCGCAACACGCCGCGCGTCGCGGCCGGGGTGAATCAGCCGGGCCGGGTTCGATCTCCGCATTTCCCGGTCCGTTCGCGGCGCAACGGCTGCGGCGGTGCACTGGACGAAATTCGGCGATAATGGAAAAATCGCGAATCCGCCAAATCCGGAACCGTTTCATGGGACTGCAGTTCTACACGCGCGAGCCTTGCGAACTCTGCGACAAGGCCTGGAAACTGATCACCGTCGGCGGCCTGGCCGACCAGGTCAAGGTCGTCGACATCGATGACGACCCGGAGCTCGTCCAGCGCTACGGCGACCAGGTGCCGGTCGTGCGCAACACCGAGACCGGCGAGAAGCTGACCTGGCCGTTTACGGCCTCCCAGGTGCGCGAACTTTCCGGCCACGATTGATGCGCCCGCCTGTCGCAGGGGGACGGGCATGAACATTTCTTCGGCCTTGCTTCGGGTCGAGCCGGTCCATCTGCACGCGGCGCTGCTGGCCGGTATCGCGCACGTCCGGGACCGGCGCGAGGCGCTGAACCGGATCAACGTGTTTCCGGTGCCCGACGGCGATACGGGTACCAACCTGGTGTTCACGCTGGGCAGCGTCGGGCAGCGTCTGCACCAGGCCGGTTCCGGCCGCGCACCGCGGCTGGGACGGCTGCTGGACGATATCGCCGATGCGGCGCTGGACGGCGCCCGCGGCAACTCCGGCGCGATCATCGCGCAGTATTTCCACGGCATCAGCGAGTACTGCCGCCACTGTACGGATCTCAATGCGCGCCAGCTCGCGGCGGCGGCCAAGGCCGGCGCGGTGTCGGCCTGGTCGGCGATGTCGAAGCCGGTCGCGGGCACGATGCCGACGGTGCTCGAGGACTTCGGTGACGCGCTGGCCGCCGGCGTCGAGGACGGCGTCGAGGACATCCGCAAGCTGTTCGCGCGGGCGCGCCGGGCCGCGCACAAGTCGCTGGCCGAAACCCCGGACAAGCTGGCCGTGCTGCGCGAAGCCGGCGTTGTCGATGCCGGCGGGCAGGGGTTCGTGGACCTGCTCGACGGCATCTGGCGCTACGTGCGCAGTGGCCGGATCGAGGGCGCCGAAGCGGTCGAGGTGCCGGCGGCCGGCGAACCCGCCGCGATCCAGGGGCATGCGCCCGGCGCGCACCGGTATTGCACCGAGTGCCTGATCGCCGGCGAGCACCTGACGGCGCCCGAATTGCGCGCCCGGCTCGAGGCACTGGAGGCCGATTCGCTGGTCGTCGCCGGCGGCGGCCGCCGCTTGCGCGTGCACATTCACACCGACCGGCCCGGCGAGGTGTTCCGGATCTGCGCCGGGTTCGGCGAGATCCGGCAGCAGAAGGCCGACGACATGACGCGCCAGCACGGGCTGATCAACCAGCGCGGGCGCATCGCCGTGGTCACCGATTCGGCTGCCGACCTGCCGGCCGAGGAAGTCGACCGGCTCGGCATCCACGTCGTGCCGCTGAGGCTGTTCTTCGGCGACGAGGAATTTCTCGACAAGCTCTCGATCGAACCGGGCGAGTTCTATCGGCGGCTGGCCGCCTCCGATGTCCACCCGCAGACGTCGCAGCCGCCCCCGCGCGATTTCCGGCGCCAGTTCGAACTGCTGACCGGGCACGGCCACGAGGTGCTCGCGATCCCGATCTCGGGCCGCCTCAGCGGTACCTGCCAGGCCGCCGAGCAGACCGCCGCGCGCATGCACGACGCACCGGTCGAGGTCTACGATTCGCGCAACGCGGCCTGCGGGCAGGCGCTGCTGGTGCTGTACGCGGCCGAGGCGGCGGCGGCCGGCTGGCCGATCGACCGGATCATCCCGGCGCTGGATGCCCTCGCGCCGCGCACGCGGACGTTCGCGCTGGCCCGGGACCTGTCGTGGGGCGTGCGCGGCGGCCGGGTCAAGCCGTGGATGAATTGGGTTGCGCGCAAGCTGCGGCTGAATCCGATCCTGGCCAACACGGCCGAAGGTGAACTCACCGCCCGCGGCCTCATCGCCGGAAAGGCGCGCGCGCTCGAGCGCTTCGCGCGCTACCTGCTGCGCCGGATGGCGCATGGCGAGGTCTACCGGATCGTGATCAGCCACACCGACAGCCCGGCCGACGCGCAGCGCCTGCGCGACCTGCTGCTGACCTCTCACCCCGAGGTCGACGCGTGCTGGATCGAGGAGGCCAGCCCGGCCGTCGGCGCCCACGCCGGACCCGGCACGCTGATCGTCGGACTGCAACCATGGTCGCCGCCCGAACGTGCCCGGGGGCAGACATGATCGGCGCGCTCGTCGTGATACTCCTGGCGCTGGCCGGCTACCTGGCCGGTTCGGTGTCGGGTTCGCTGCTGCTCGGCAAGCTGCGCGGCATCGACATCCGCGCGATGGGCTCCGGCAACGCCGGCGGCACCAACGCGCTGCGCTCCGTCGGCTGGGCGTTCGCGCTGCTGGTCGTGGCCATCGACATCGGCAAGGGTATCTTCGCCGCCGCCGTGCTGCCGCTGATCCCGCCGCTGTTGTCGGGATTTTCCTCGGCATTTTCCTGGGCATTTTCCTGGGACACACTGCCGATCGGCCCGATCGGCGTCGGCGCGCTGTGCGGGCTGGCCGCCGTGGTCGGCCATGTCTGGCCGGTCTTCTATGGCTTCCGCGGTGGCAAGGGCGCCGGCACCGCGGTCGGCGTCATCGTCGTGCTCGCGCCGTGGTGCATCGCGCCTCTGGTCGTCGTCTGGCTGGTCGCGTTGCTCGGCACCGGCTACGTCGGCCTTGCCACGGTGCTGGCCGGCCTGAGCCTGGTGCCGTCGATGGGGCTGCTCGGGCCGGAACCGCTGCCGCCGGCGCTGGGCGCGCTGGCGATTGTGCTCGCCGGCCTGATCGTGTTCACGCACCGCAGCAATCTCGCGCGCTTGAGGAGCGGCACCGAGAACCGGTTCGAGAAGGCGCGCGTGCTCAAGCGCCGGAGGTGATTGCGCTGAACGACCGGGATGCGACGGACCGGGCCCGGTCGCGGGCCGACGATTGGACGCTGGAGCCGCTCGATGCAGGCGCGATTCGGCGCGCGATCCGGTGCCCGTCGGGCGACGAGACGATCGAACTGGAAATCCTGGACCGCGTCGATTCGACCAACCAGCACCTGCTCGGGAACTTCGGCCACCGCCGCGCCGTGCTCGCCGAGTATCAGAAGCGCGGCCGCGGGCGCCGGGGCCGCGGCTGGATCGCGCCGCCGATGTCCGGCCTGTGCCTGTCGTTCGGCTATCGCTTCAATTGCGGACTCCCGGCACTCGGGCCGCTGAGCCTGGTCGCCGGCGTCGCCGCGGTCGAAGTCGTGCGCGCGCACGGCGTCGAGGCGCGACTGAAGTGGCCCAACGATCTCGTCGTCGGATCGCGCAAGCTGGGCGGGCTCCTGGCCGAGATTCGCGGCGGCTGCAGCGGGCCGTGCCAGGTCGTGCTAGGCGTCGGCATCAACGGCCGGCTGCCAAATGCCGGCGATGCGCTGGCGGATGCCGTCCCGGACCAGCCGTGGACCGACCTCTTCCGCGAGACCGGCCGCATGCCCGCGCGCAACCGGCTGGCCGGCGAACTGATCGCGGCGCTGGCGCGCACCTGCGCCGAATTCGAGGCTTGCGGCTTCGCCCCGTTCCGGGACCGCTGGCAGGCGCTGGACGCGCTCGCCGGTAAACCCGTTCGTGTGTTCGCCGCCGACGGCCGCACTTTCGACGGCCGGGCGAGCGGCGTCGGCGCGACCGGCGCGTTGAAAATCGACGCCGACGGGCGGATCATCGAACTGGATGCCGGCGAGGTGAGCGTACGTGTCCGATGACTGGTTGCTGGAACTGGGGCACACCCGGCTGAAGCTGGCCCG
>JAVVDX010000061.1:0-3008 GCA_032251475.1 Wenzhouxiangellaceae bacterium
CAGGGTGGTCAAGCGGCGCGTATCCACCGATTCAGGCTCTGCATACATTCGGTGCGGCAGCGTACCGACAGCCGCAAAGGCTGGCGGTAACTTTTCGATCAACCCAAACAAGTTCCCGCTGCCTGAGGGCGCCGAATCATGAAATGTCCGTCGAATCGATCAACCCGGATCAGCGCAGTCGTGCTCGCAATTGCACTGCTGCAGGGTTGCGCCGTCAATCCGGTCAGCGGCAACCGCGAATTCGTTCTGGTCAGCGAGAACCAGGAAATCGCCATGGGCGCCCAGGGCGCCGAGAGCGTAAGCCAATCCGTCGGCCTGGTGAACGATGCGGCCATGCAGAGCTACGTTCAGGGCCTCGGCATGAGCCTGGCCGGGGACTCCGAGCGTCCCGATCTGCCCTGGTCGTTCACGGTGCTCGACGACCCGACGCCCAACGCATTTGCATTTCCCGGAGGTTACATCTTCGTCACCCGCGGCATGATGGGCCTGATGCGCAATGAGGCCGAACTGGTCACCGTTCTGGGGCACGAGATCGGCCACGTGACGGCGCGTCACTCTGTGGCCATGATGACCCGCGCCCAGGTGGCGCAGATCGGGCTGGGCGTGGGCAGCATACTCAGCCCCGAACTGGCTCAATTCAGCGATATGGCTGCCAGCGGGCTGTCGCTGCTGTTTCTGAGCTACAGCCGTGATGCGGAGCGCCAGGCCGACGATCTCGGGTTCCGGTACGCGCTGGATCACGGCTACGACGTACGCGAAATGGTCAACGTGTTCGCATCACTGCAGCAGGCCGGCAAGATCGCCGGCGCCAGCCCGCTGCCGACCTGGCTTGCCAGCCACCCCGACCCGGGCGAACGAATCAATCGTATCGACGCACAGCTTGCCCGTCTTGAACAACCGCTGGGCAATGCCCGGATCGGCCAGGACGACTACATGGGCCAAATTGACGGCATGCTCTATGGCACGAATCCACGCCAGGGCTATTTCGACGACAACGTTTTTGTGCACCCGGACATGGCGTTCACGTTGATTTTCCCCAGGGGCTGGCGTACGCAGAATCTTTCGCAGGTCGTGCTGGCCGGCAGTCCCGACCAGGACGCGGTGGTGCAGCTGACGCTGGCCTCCGGCTCCCCGTCCGAGGCCGCCAGGCAATTTTTTGCCCAGGAAGGCCTGGCGGCCAGCGGCGTCGGCCAACGGTCGATCAATGGCCTCGGCGCCGTGCTCGGCCGCTTTCAGGCGCAGGTCCAGAACGGCCAGCTTGGCGGAATGGCGGCCTTTATTGCTCACGGCGAGAATACTTTTCGTCTGCTGGCGTATTCTCCCGCCCAGCAGTTCAGCGGCTATGATTCAGCATTCCAGGAAACCATCGCCAGCTTCGGCAGGCTCACGGATCGCAAGGCCCTGGCCGTACAGCCGAATCGCATTTCCATCGTGCAAACGTCCCGTGCCATGACGCTGGCGTCGTTCAATTCGCGGTTTCCGTCCGTGATCGACATCGAACAACTGGCGCTGATCAACCAGCTTTCCGGCCCCGATGCGACAATCCCCGCCGGCACGCCGGTCAAGCGCGTGGTTCGGGAACGGTAACTCAGACTGATCATGGAAATCTATCTGATTGCCGTTGGCCTGATCGGGCTGTTCGGAATGCCCGACCTAAGATTCTGACTGGCCAATAGATAAGCATAGCACGAACGCAAAACGTCTATCTGTATGGTACCGCACAGAGTAATGACCGGCTTCGAACTAATCTTGCTGCTCGTTTATCTATCGAATGGGCAACAGGGAGAGATTTCTTGAAGACAACAAGTCTCCGGGCCCCTCGTATGAGGTGCGTCACGCTATTCGCTCCGGGCGCGGGCTCGTTCCCCCGGCGGCTATCCCGCATTGTCCAGGCAAGCGCGGGTGCGGCTCTGTTATTGCTTGCCGCCCCGGCGTTGTCCCAGACCGCGCCGGACCTTGGATCGACCAGCTCATTCGCGATCGTATCCGAAACCTTCAGCAACACCACGGCCGGGACGGTTGTCGATGGCGACGTCTGTTTCACGACCGGGCCTGCCGTTGATCCGACTATTAACGGGTCAGAACAGACACCATGCCCGGCTCAAACCGGAATCGACCAGAACGCCGCCCGGGCCGAGCTGGACGCGCAATCGTGTACTTCGATCGGCGCCGCCGTAGCGCTGGACCAGATCAGTATCGGCGGGGGAACGCCCGGAGTGTTCCCGCCCGGCTGCTACTCGAGCACGGGGGCAATGAGCATAACCACGGGCGCGACGGTAACGCTGAGCGGCGATGGCGTTTACATTTTCAGGCCGGGCGGTGCGCTTGATCCGGCGGCCGATTCCAGCATCATAACGGCCAACGGGGCCTGCTCGAACAATGTCTTCTGGACGCCTGGCGGTGGCACCACCATTGGCGCAAATGCCGCTTTTGTCGGAACCGTGTTTCGTGGTACCGCCGCTGGCCTCAGCATTACGCTTGGGGATTCGGCATCGCTTAAAGGCAGGGCGCTGGCGTTCGGTTCGACGGTCACCACGGCCAACAGCACAATTGCCGTTCCTGAAGGATGCCCGGAGGAAACCGGAACCATCATTGTCCAAAAGCAGACCAATCCGGAAGGCAGTCCGCAGGTCTTCACGTTTACCGGTGATGCCGCCGGCGACCTGACCGATGACGAGCAAATCATCGTCGGCAACCTGGCGCCGGGCAATTACAGCTCGACCGAATCCGTCCCGGCAGGA
Source organism: Wenzhouxiangellaceae bacterium (assembly GCA_032251475.1). Lineage (GTDB taxonomy): Bacteria > Pseudomonadota > Gammaproteobacteria > Xanthomonadales > Wenzhouxiangellaceae. The sequence goes on from JAVVDX010000061.1 coordinate 2,742, forward strand.
TGGGAACTGACCGACATCGTCTGCAACGATGATGACAGTACCGGCGATCTCGGAACGGCCACCGCGAACTTCGTGCTCGACGCCGGCGAAGCCGTGACCTGTGTGTTTATCAACACGGAGGACACCGCCACCGACGGCACGATCACGATACTCAAACAGGCCGACCCATCCGACACCGGCCAGTTTTTCGACTTCACCGGCGACCTCGGCAACTTCAGCCTGATGCACGGCGAGTTCATCGTGGAAACGCGAGCGCCCGGCGTCTAC
>JAVVDX010000061.1:3108-8833 GCA_032251475.1 Wenzhouxiangellaceae bacterium
CCGATAAAATAGAATGGGTAGCAGGTGACCAGGGTAACGGTAGCCGTCTCGGCCGGGTCCAGCGGCCAGAGATCTTCAGGCTCGACAATGGTTACGCTTGTCACCCTGTAGTCGCGCTGGCCCGACAGGCTTTCAAGTTCCAGCAGATCGCCAACGGCAACGTCCTTCAGGGCCCTGAAATACCGGTCGCGATGGGCGGCAATGGCCATGTTTCCGCCGTCATTGGGTAAAGCGGTCCCCGGAATCCAACCGGCACCGCGGCTCAGATTGCGTTCACTGATGTCGGCGAAGACCGGCACTTCGAGATCAATCCCGGGCATGCGAAGCAATGCAACGGGGAGTGACTCGACTTCGGCCGTGTCAAGTTCGCGAGGCGCCTTCTGGTGGTCGACGATCTGTACCGATCCGGCGGTTTCTGGAGCAGGAGAACGCGCCGAGAGTGCCTCCGCTTGTGCCCGGGTAAACAATTCGATGCCCTGGCGACGCTCGCCTTCAAATCCAATGGTCGCGCCGAAGTACAGCGCAATCAGCGAAAGGCCTATAACCCAACAGGCCAGTTCGACGGCGAGTTTGGCGGCTCCGGCAATCACGTTCGCCGGTTTCCACACCGGGCGGCCTCGGCGCGAGATCGTCCAGGACGGCTGGACATCGGCAGGGAGTTTTCGCGGCGAATCATGGAAAGCAGCTTAGGCCCGCTGCCTGTGGATGTCTGTACGCGACCGAACACAAGGAAAAACCGCCGCCAGCGGCGACGGTCATGTGACGGTTCATTCAACCGCGGTAAATGGCTCAGCAGGCCTTGGCATCCTTCTTTTGGGGCTCGTTCTTGTCCGTCTTGTTCCCGCCCTTGTCCATCCGCGGCGCAGCATTGTCCTTGGCGCCGTCATGCTGCTGGGTGAACTTGGTCTGCTGCTGGGCCTGGGCAGGCCTGGCCTGGCCCGCATTCTGTCCAGTCTGGGTCGAACTGCCCTTGTTGGTGGATGAATCGCCCATCTGCTTGTCGGCGGAGCCGCTGCCGCTCTGCGTGGCCTGTGCGGGCTGCGACTTGCGGTTTTCGGAGTTCTGGTTGGGTGTGTTGCTCATGGACTATTTCCTTGTTGACAATCCGAATCGCCGCAGGCTGCGATTTGCGCGGCCCTCATGACGACCCGATACCGACCATACTTGACATCCGGGTCCGCGTCGGTGCGCTGGCACGCTTTCCACCTGGATTTGTCCGAATCAGCAGAAAAAAGCACGGCACTTCATCTATGGAAGTGCCGTGATCGGATTTACGAAACTGCTGAGGTGCCTGGGAGGTTAAAGCGAGGCAAATGCCTGGTATGAAAACTTCTGCCCACCGACTGCAGCTTCGAACATCAGACCGGCTTCATCCATGGTGAATACGGCAACTCCGTCTACGAACTTGGCATTTGTACTTTCGCCGGATTTCAGTGCGACGGCCGTCGCCTGCGAACTGAACTGATAGTTCCCTTGGCGGAACTTGTCCAGTGCATTGACGCTTTCAAATACCAGAATTTCCGTATATGACTGGCCGCCGAGCTGAAAACCTATGGTGGCCTGGCTCAAATCGGTATAACCGATTTGCTTGCCATTCTTGTAGACGATTCCTCGGCCATAGGCGCCACCGACAACTGCGCCACCCTTGCCAACGCTGGGGAAAACCGCGAAGCCGGGTGCGCCCCGGATAATGGAATCAAAACCGCTGTGACCCGATCTGGCCTGGCTCAGCGCGGAATCTGCGTCCCGTTTCAGGTCGCTTCTGTCATCTACGTTATTGGGCGCCGTAGTACAAGCGGCCAGGAATGCAATGCCCACGGCCGAAAGCAACAAGCCATAGGTGAATGTAGTTCGGGGAATTCTTCTGCCTGGAGTAAACATGTTTGTGTCCTGTTATGGCGCTCGATGTAAGCACACGATCATCAGAATATACAAGCTGTCGCCTCCCGTCTGTACGCTAGCGCACCGGATGCCGTTCAAAGATTACTTCGAAGCCGGCTACCCGATTCGCATTCCCGACATCGAGCCGATTACGCCGAATGCCGACAGCAACCAAAGGATGACAACAATGATGACGACTACGTTAAGAATCTTCTTCATTGTGTGCTGCATAGGAATATAGCTGTTGATCAGCCATAGCACTACGCCAACGACTACCAGCGTAATGATTAGATTGATAAGGGGCATTGCAGGGTCTCCTGAGCGGGTCGGACAGGCGTGCAATATAGATCCCTTTGTTCAGCCTGTCCGTGCCCTACCGCACACAGCGTAGCGACGCGATCGACGGTATTCATGATTTCGGTCGATGATCGTAACGCCGCTGCGGCACACCTAGCCCGTCGCGTTGGGAATGGTCCGGCGCCGGTGCACGGCAGAAAGCGCCAGCACCATTATCGCCAGAAAGCCGAACAACAGCTCGCTCCGGCCCGACAGCTCCGCTAGCGAGCCCAGCAACCAGCTTTTGGCGCCATTTCCGGAGATCCACCACGCAATTGCGGCCATCGCCAGGAGCGCCAGCAGGAAAAGGTCTGCAATCGACTGACGGTGCACGATGGCGAGTCCGGTGAGCAGAATCACCAGGCCGAGCGGCAGGTAAATGAGTGAGCCGCCCTGGATGGAGAACCAGGCCCCAATGGCTGCGACTGCCATTCCCAACGGGAGCGCGACCAGGACAGCAAGTAGCAGCATGCCATAGAGGATGCCGCGCGACCAGCGGGTTGATGCTTTCCGGTGTCTGTGCTGCAACGCTTGGTTCATTCTGGATCCCACTGGAGATGTCGCTGCCACGGTGCACCATTGGCGCACAGATCGCTGTTCGTTGCCACACACAGTTCCGCCTGCCGGTCACTCCATTCGCCAACGTACGGAAGCCGCGGATGTCTGGGGCCTTCCGGGGCGTTTTCAGCACGGCGGCGGCTCTACGCCACGCCGAACTGAGACTGGCTGGCCTGGAACCGGCAATCCACAATTGACGCGCCCGCCTTTTGGCCCGCTGCTTTTTTTTGACAGGAGGGCTGCAAATGTGTGCAAGCGCACAGATGATCGCGAGAAAAACAAGCATGCTCTGAATGAACCCCTGACTCGGTTTCCGAACGGAAGGAATGCAGATCATGTTATTCACAATTGCCATTATTCTTGTCGTACTCTGGGCTCTCGGTCTGGTCTCTGGAACCACCCTTGGTGGTCTGGTTCACTTACTGCTGGTACTCGCAATCATCGTGGTGCTGTTCCAGTTGATTAGCGGACGCCGAATCGGGTAAGCGCGACAAATGACCACAGGTCCGGCCAGGTGGCCGGATTCCGTGGGCGGCTTTCAAATTGTCCCAATGTGTTTCAGCGTACAGACTGAATACTGGTTGATGATGGATCATCCTTGCGACTTATCGCACCGGGTGATCGCCGTCATGAGCAGTGTCATCAACATGGGAAAATTCAAGTGACGGATTCGGCCGGCAACACGCTGGTCGAGGCACTTCCATCGCGGCAACGCAGTCGGCTCCTTGCGCAATGCGAGACGGTGCAGATGCGGTTTGACAAACGTCTTGGAGAAAAGGCCACGCGCATTCGGCATGTGTATTTTCCACTGACCGGCTTTGCATCACTTGTCATCAACCTAAATGAGCACAGCCCGCTGGAACTCAACATGATCGGAAACGAGGGCATGCTGGGCGCAGAGCTTGTCCTCGGGACGCGTATTGCGCCTTACACCAGCGTTGTGCAGGGCTCCGGATCAGCGTTGCGCCTGAGTGCTTCGGCGTTTGGCAAGCAGCTTCATTCAAGCCCGGCGCTGAGCAGGATCTGCAATCGTTACTTTTACATACTGGTCGAGCAGTTGGCGCAATCAATTGCCTGCAATTGCTTCCATGAGGTTTCGCAAAGGCTGGCACGCTGGCTTTTGATGACCCACGACCGGGCCGACGGCAAGGACCTGGAACTTACTCATGCATTCCTCGCCGCGATGCTGGGTGTGCGGCGAAGTGCGGTCACGATTGCGGCGGGACATCTGCAGCAGCAGCAATTGATCAGTTATTCTCGCGGACAGATTCGTATACTTTCGCGCGACGGTCTCGAAAAAGTGGCTTGCGAATGCTATGCGGCCGGCGTAAAGGCCTATGAAAGCGGATTGCGATTAGGGAATTCGCCAAACCTCTGATCTGAGCGAGTGAAAAGGGCTTCCCGGGCCCGACTATTGCATGGAGTACCGGGTCAACGTAATTCATTCGCATGCGTTCCGGTGCAACGGGTTGCGATTTTGGTCTGAAGCATCGCTTGATCGGCTTTTTGCACAAGCGTGCGCAAATCGGCGCCGTCATCGGGATACACGCTGCTTCCGATGCTTAACGACAAATTGATGGCGTGCCCGGCAATGAGTTCGGGATCGGCCAGAGCGGATTGCAGCTTCCTGGCGACTCTCGCCGCATCTCCGCCCTGCCGGATCTCGCCGAGCAGCAGCACGAATTCGTCGCCCCCGTAGCGGGATAGCGTATCGCTCTCGCGCAGACAGTCAGCGAGGCGCTGCGCTACCGTGACCAGCACTTCATCTCCGGCGTCGTGCCCCAGCCAATCGTTGATGAATTTGAATCGGTCGATGTCAATGAACAGAACACCGATTTTCCAATGGTGCCGGCTTGCCATGCGCCGCGCCAGATCGAACTGCTCCTCGAGCGCAAAGCGATTGGCCTGTCCGGTCAGGAGGTCGTGCCGGGCCAGGTAAAGCATCCTGTCCACCATCGCGTGGGAGAATCTGACATCCCGGAAGATGATCACCGCGCCGACAAGGCGTCCCTGCCGGTCGTGAATGGGCGCTGCGCTATCTTCGATTTCCACTTCGGAACCATCACGCCGGACAAGAACGCAGTCAAGCGCCAGGGTCACGGCATGGTCTTCCGCTATTGCGCGTAGCGCCGGGTCAGCAGCCGGTCGGCCGGTTTTGGAGTCGATAACTCTGAATACCTCGGCCAGCGGCCGGCCGGCGGCTTGCTGCAGCGTCCAGCCGGTCATTTCGACGGCAGTCGAATTCATGTAGGCAACTTTGCCGTCGGCGTCGGTGCTGATCACGGCATCGGCAATCGAGTCCAGCGTGACCCGGGCAAGCTCATTGATCTCGAGCGGTCCGCGGATTTCGTGCGAAGCCTGGTCGCGAGATGAACCAATGCTCTCGTCGGCCGGCAATCCGCCGCCCTCGTTTTCCCAATCCGCCAGTTCAGAGGCCGGCGGAACTCGCTTCCGAAACAGTTTGTTCACATTTGCAACCCGGTCGCCGCCCACCCCGGACCTCCCCCGCATGCGGGGGAGGGTGTGGGGGCTTGGGAACCTCTTAATCGCTTGCCAGCGACTGCGGCGGATTTTCGATGATGATCTCGACCCGTCGGTTCTGCTGCCGGCCCGCCGCCGTCAGATTGCTGGCGATGGGACGCTCCTGACCGAAGCCAAGAGCCGAGAGCCGGTTCGAATCGATTCCACGCCGGGTCAAATAGTTCAGGACGGATTCGGCTCGGCGTTGGGACAACCCGAGGTTGTATTCCCCGGCACCGACATTGTCGGTGTGCCCCTCGATTTCGACGCGCCGTTCCGGATAGCGCTCGAGAAAGCCGACCAGCCTGTCCAGATGCCGATCGGCGCCAGGTTCAAGATTGGCCCGATCGGTGGCAAACAGCAGATCGCCAAGCGTCAACACCAGACCGCGGTCGGTGATTTCGGCTTCCAGCGCGTTGATCTGACGTTG
>JAVVDX010000061.1:8933-16715 GCA_032251475.1 Wenzhouxiangellaceae bacterium
TAGCGCGCCGACGAGGCCGCATCCCGGGCCCTGCTGGCGTCACTGCGCGCAAGATTTGCATCGTTTCGCGCTCGGTTGGCGTCGGCACGGGCGAGTTCGGCCTCGCGGGTACGTGCCATCAGCCTGGCCTGTTCGCGCTCCTCGGCGAGTGCTTCGCGCTGGTCCATGGCGTAACGCCCTGTCGCCCTGGCCCGGGCGATGTCAATCTTGCGTTCGGCCATGTAGACGCGATGCTCGCCCAGGCTGGACTCGACGGTTGCCAGCGGGCGCTCGGCGATGCGAACCGCGGCCTCGGCCTCGCGCAGCTCCAACGGCGCGCGCCCGGCCAGGTTCGGGTCGGCTTGCAGCGCAGTCAGCTTGCTGCGGGCCTCGGCGGCCCCCGAGGGGATCGTTGGCGTGGTTACGCACGCGGCGAGGAAGAGCAGCGCGCTCAATAGCGCCGTAGCAAGGCCTGCGCGCCTGATTTGCATTGTGGTCAAGACATTCATTGCGGGCCTCCTGTGCGACGCATTTCGTCGACCAGGGCCTGAACGCTTCGGCTCAGTTCCTGGTTCGATTCCAGTACTTTGGATGTTTCGGTCGCCGCGGAGGCGAGCTCGGCAGCGATCTTCGACTCGTCGGCGAGTCGTTCGGCCTCGATCATGTTCTCGTTGCGCACGGCATTCTCGGCCATTTGCAGGCGCCGGCGCGCATCGTTGAGTTCGGCGCCCGCGTAATGCAGGGCGTCCGAGCGCTCGGCGTTGGTGATGGCCTGCCGCGCTGCCGACAGGGAAGCCGTCGGTGCGGGCGGGGTGACGGCACAGCCGGCTGACAACAGCATCAGCACTGCCATACCTGCGATCAGTGACAGGCGGCGGGCCGGGTTGAACAGAGTCAGATTACGCATTTTCTTGCTCCGTAAGCATGGGAGAGACAGGTTCGGCCGTTCAGCGCCGGGCGCCGAACAGCAACAGCAGGCCACCGGCAACAACAGCCCCGGCACCGGCCCAGATCGGTACATTCACGTGCTCCTTCTCTTCTACGGCCACGCTTATCGGACCAAGGTTGGCCTCGTGGGTATCGCTGGTATAGGTGAAGCCGCCGTATGCCAGCGCCAGGACGCCGAGTACGATCAGAATGATGGCGGCTGTTTGAAAGGGTTTCATGGTGCTGTTTCCTCGTGAAATGATCTTGGCGTCATCAGAATCTATAGAGACTTCAAACTGGCGTCGGTACGTTGGCGCACTTAGCCCGCCTTATTCACCACCCCATCTACGAGGCCTGACAGCGCCTCGCGACGAACGGGTGGTGAATAAGGCGGGCTTAGGGAGCCTCTGAACAACCCTGCGCGGTGGCAACGGTGCCCTTTGTCGGCAATCCGCTGACCCGTTTTTCACTCCAGCGCATGCGTCCGGATTTCCCCGCGCAGTTGCTTCATGTAACCATGAAAGTCATCCGACAACCGCAGCTTGTCCCGATCCGACCAATTGATTGAAGCATCGTTGTGGATCAACGAGTGGGCGTCACTTAGCGCTTCGCTGAGCAGAAATACGGTTTCCAGAAGATGCATGTTCCTGTGCAGGAGGGTGTCAATCTGCTTCAAGGCTTCCTGAAGCTGGACCCTGGGCTCCGGGCTTTCGAGGCAGCTGAACTTCTCCGGCAATGCCCGCAATCGCCACTGCGCACGCTTGAATTGCGCGGTCTGATTCCCCACGATCCCCATGAGAATCTCTGGTTGCACTTGCATCGTTGAGTGCCCGTGGCCATTCATTGTGTAGGTAGTCATCTCTGAATCTCTCTTTGTACTGACACGAAGCATCCCCGAACAGCCAGGGCCGTTCAAGGAATGGCATGCGAACACACAAGGACCGGGCGATCGAGTTTGATCGCCCGGACAATGTACAACTTCAGTCGTTCGACCCGACGTTGCGACGACGCATCGTCATGCCAAAACCGCCCAGCAGTGCGAGCAGGCCGCCCAGAGCGAGCAGCGGCAGCGGGCCGGCGGTTGCCGGCAGAGTGCTTGCCCTGCGTGCCGGGCGCGTTTCGGCCTGGGCCAGGCGCACAGGTTCTGCGGCAGGCGTCCGCGGTTCGACAACTTCAACCAGCTCCGCACGTGGCGCACCCGGTTCAACCGCAAATGCAAAAGCGCCTTCCGGGACGTAGAAATTGAGCTTCTGGTTATCGCGAAGGTCGGAGAACGCGTATTCGCGATTATCCAGCAGTACCGTCTGATTGATCGCCGGCTTGAGCGAAACGACGCCCTGGGATCTGCCCCGCCGGTTCAGGAAGTCGACATCAAACGTTCCGTCGCGATTCATGCCCTCGAACTCGGCCTCGAAACGGGCCCATTTTTGCCCGTCGACGACGATGACCTCATGGCACGAGCCGATCACCCAGGGGTAGCGGGTCAACAGGGTTGTGTTCCATTCCACGTCCTGGCAACTCGAAAGGTCCGACGACGGCCGTGGTAGCTGGCTGCGGTCCGGGGTTTCCTGGGCAGCAAGGGTTGAAGATCCAATCAATCCGGCGAGTAGCAGCACCGCGATTGGCGTTTGCTTGTAGTTCATGAACGTATCCATCATGTATTCCTTTGCTGATATGAGTTCCGGAACAGCCTCATCTTGTGCGGCCGTTCCGGCACAGTCAGGCGAACCGAAAACTTGTCCGCGAGATGCAACCTGGTTATTGCATTGAGTGATCAAGCATGGAGCAGGAATTGCCACGAACCAGCACATTCCCTGCTTCAAGGACTTGTTTGTTTCACCAGGGCCACAATGATCCTTTCAGGGTTGCGTGTCTGTTCGGCAGCGAACAGTACGGCGTGGCTTGCAGTCGGTGATGGGTCCGATGTCGATTCACCGGATGGATCCGTGCGTTGCCGCACAGACCGCGGAGACGGGTTTGAAAGACAATTTTCAGTTTATTCCGGCGGAAGCCGTGCGAAAGGAACAGGAACCATGAACAAGAATCAGGTCAAGGGCCGCATGAAGCAGGTCAAGGGCAAGGCAAAGGAAGTGTTCGGGCGCGTTACCGGGAATACGAGACTGAAATTCAAGGGAAAGGCAACGAAAGCCGCGGGCGGGATACAAGTGCGCGCCGGGAACCTTCAGAAGAAGTAGACTCCCAGGGGAACCTACACCGAGTAGCCCTGAAGGCGATCGGTCTCGCGCCTGACCACCTCGTAACACTCGCAGCACCGCTGTTCGAGCGCCGGGCGGTCCTTGACCGTGATATGGCCGCGCTGGTAGTGAATGATTCCGGACTTCTGCAGTTTCCCGGCCGCCTCGGTCACGCCTTCGCGCCGAACCCCCAGCATGTTGGCAATCAGTTCCTGTGTCATGGTCAGTTCGCTGGTCGGCAGGCGGTCCATGGACAGCAGCAGCCAGCGGCAAAGTTGCTGGTCGATCGAATGGTGCCGGTTGCACACGGCCGTTTGCGCCATCTGCGTGATCAGCGCCTGGGTATAGCGCAGCATCAGCATGCGCATTTCGGGATGGTGGTTGAATTCGCCTTTGAGTTCGGTCGCGGGCAGCCGCCAGGCCGACCCGCCGCTCTGGACAAGTGCCCGGCTCGGCGTGCTTTGCCCGCCCATGAATACCGCGATACCGACGATGCCCTCGTTGCCGACCACCGAGATCTCGGCCGACGCGCCGTCGAGCATCACGTAGAGCAGCGAGATGATGCAGTCGACCGGGAAATAGACATAATCCACCTGCTGCCCGGCCTCGTAGATTACGGTGCCCAGCGGAAGCTCGATCTTCTTGATGTGCGGGAACAGGCGCGCCTTCGCCTCTTGCGGAAGGGCGTCGAGAAGATGGTTTTTCGTCAACGTTTGTTCAGAGATTGGCATGGCACTTGCCCTGAATTTGCTGCCCGCCGGCGTGAAATTGCAACGGACTGATCTGCCGCCCGGCGAACCTCAACCGGACTGATGATTTTACAACATTGTCAGCGCCCGCATGAGTGCGCCAGCGAACATAGCGCGCGAACCGGCCCGGGGTCGCGGGCCGCGGTGACTCCTCTCAGCAACAGCGCTCCCGCACGCCGTGCCGGCATCAGGCGCCGCCGGCGATCGTCTGCCAGAAGGCGTCGACGCACGCGGCCCCGAGCTTGCGGCTGCGCTGCGGCGACCAGCCGGTTTCGGGCAACGGCCGGTTGGCGGCATCCTTGAACGGCATTTCCAGCGTCATCGCGAGAGCGCCGAAGGTCTCGGCGACGTAATCGGTGCACTTGCGCAGATCGGCGCTGCCGGGCGCATCTCGCTCATAACCGGAATCGGTCTGGAAGTCCGGGCTGATCCGGGCCAGCAACCGCTTGAACGCGTCGAGCTCGGTTTCCATCGCTTCGTTCCAGCACTTCACGCCCTCGCCGCCGGCGATGAAGTTGTACGGCAGCGCCTCGTCGCCGTGCACGTCCAGCGCGATGTCGACGCCTGTGGCGTGCATGCGCTCGCGCACGAAGAACACCTCGGGCGACTTTTCCCTGTCGGGATCGCGCCAGGCCCGGTTGAGGTTGACGCCGTGGGCGTTGACGCGCAGATGGCCGCGCACGCTCCCGTCGGGGTTCATGTTCGGCACCAGGTAGACGACCGCGTGCTCGAGCAGCGCCCGCGCGGCACCGTCGTGGCGGTCGAGCAGCCGGTCGAGAAAGCCCTCGACCCACCATTCGGCCATGGTCTCGCCCGGGTGCTGGCGCGCGGTGATCCAGATCCGCCTGCGGTCATCGGCCCCTTCGCCGATCCTCAGCAGCGTCAGCGGCCGGCCGTCCGGCGTGTTGCACAGGACTTCGGCGCGAACCCGGTCGCACGCCATCGCACGCCTGACCAGCGCCTGGTGGCGCTCGAAGCTGTACGGGGCGAAATAGGCATAGCAGACCTGGTCGGCGGGCGGCTCGTGCGAGATCACCAGGCGCTTGCCGTCGAACGCGGTCGGTACACGGATCCAGTGCTCGCCGTCGGCCGAGCAGACCGCCTGGTAGTCGTGAAAACCGTCCGGATAGGAAACCTCACCGGCATTGCCGATCTCGATCCGGCAGCGCCGGCCGCGCGCATTCGCAAGCTGAAAGCAGAACCACTGCATGTGCTCGCCGCCGGCATCGCGGCGAATCCGCAACTGGATATTGCCGACATCGGAGGCATCGACGACCTCGATATTGCCCCCGTCGAACGCGCTGCTGATCTGGACCATCGCAGTTCCTTTCCGTGAAAGTTTTCGACCAGCGCCAATGGTAACGCGGCGACAGCCGATGTCTGCCGGTCCGCGTGGACAACCTACCGGGAGATCGCACCCAGCAACCGCCGGATCATCGAGCGCAGCGCCAGCGGGCGGATCGGCTTGTGCAGCAGTTCGCAGCCGGCCGCGCGCGCAGCATTGCGCAACTCGGCGGTGTGGTCGGCGCTGATCAGAAGCGCCGGGGCAGCGTGGCCGGCCGCGCGAAGGTCCTGCAGCAATTCGAGGCCGGTGCGGCGCTCGTCGAGGTGGTAATCGACGACCAGCAGGTCGAACGGCGGGTCCGGATCGAGCGCCAGCGCCGGGCCCGCCCCGGCGACGGCGTCGACCTTGAAGTTCCAGTCGGCGAGCAGCCCGGCCAGCGAGCGGAGCATCTGCGCGTCGTTGTCGACCAGCAGCACGCGCCCGCCGGCCGGCGACGCGTCACCGGCACGCCCCGCCCCCGCCGCGGCGCCGGGCGCGGTTCGCGGCACCTCGACCCCGAACATCGCGCCGCGACCGTCCCTGCTTTCCAGCACCAGTTCATTCCTGAGCAGCCGCGCAATGCGCTCGGCGATCGCGAGCCCCAGGCCCAGGCCGGGCGCGTCGCGGTCGGCGTCGAGCCGCCGGAATTCCTCGAATATGGTCCGACGCGACGCGCGCGGGATCCCGGGCCCGGTGTCCCAGACCCCGATCAGCACCCGCGAGCCGCGCCGCCTGGTGCCGAGCACGACGCGCCCGGTTCGGGTATAGCGCACGGCATTGGACAGAAAGTTCTGCAGCACGCGCCGGAGCAGTTGCGGATCGCTTTCGACCCAGACCGATGTCCGGACGGCGTCGAACCCCAGACCCTTGCGGCCGGCCAGCGCGCCGAACTCGCCGGCAAGCTGGTCGAACAGTTCGGCCAGCGGAAAGGCGGTGATGCGCGCCTCCAGCCCGCCGGCGTCGAGCCGGGAGATGTCGAGCAGACCCTCGAGCAGATCCTCGGTCGCGCCCAGTGCACCGGCAATCTGACTGATCGCATGCCGCTGCTCGTCGCCGTCGAGCTTGCGTGCCAGCGAATGCGTCATCAGTTGCGCCGCGTTGAGCGGCTGGACCAGGTCGTGACTGACCGCGGCCAGGAAGCGGCTCTTGGCGTTGTTGGCGCGCTCGGCCGAGTGCTTGGCCCGCTCGAGCTCGGCGGTGCGCGCCGCGACCCGCTGCTCGAGCGTTTCGTTGACCTGCTTGAGTTCGGCCTCGGCGGCACGAAACGCCGTGACGTCGGTGAACGTCGCGACGAAGCCGCCGCCGGGCATGGGATTGCCCCGGATCTCGATCATCCGGCCGTCCGGCCACGGCCGCTCGATCCGGTGCCGGGTGCCGGCGCGTTTGTGCGCCAGCCGGCGCTCGATCCTGGCGTCGATGTCGCCGCGGCCCATCAGCCCCTGTTCTGCATTGTGGCGCAACAGATCGGCGACCGGCCGCCCGACCCGGATCAGTTCGGCCGGGTAGTCGAACAGTTCCAGGTAGGGCCGGTTCCACGCCACCAGGCGCATGTCGGCATCGACGACGCAGATGCCCTGGCTCATGTTCTCGAGCGCGCCGGACAGCACCTCGCGGCTGAACCGGGCCTGCTCCGAGGCCTGGCCGACCAGGTCGGCGACGGTCTCCAGCGGCGCCGGCGCGCGGCGCCGGGCCGCGTCCAGCAGCAACCGGGCCGAAGCGCCGCCGACGACCGCGGCCAGCTCGTGCTCGACGTCGGCTTCGAGATCGTCGGCGGCGCGCTGGCTCTCGAACAGCATCGAACTGCGTTCGGGCGGCAGGAAACGCTCGGACAGGTCGCGCAGCACGGCCGGCTGGATCGGAGGCACGGCCGCGGTCTCGGCGCCGGGCCGCAGGCCGAAGCGCTGCACCAGCCCGATCAACGCCAGGTTGGTCGCCAGGCTTGCCAGCACCGCGCGCGACAGCGCCTCCAGGCCACCCAGCCCGAGCAACTGCTCCGGCGCCAGCCAGCCGATGCCGAGCGGGCCGTACTCGAGCCACCCCGGCGTCGCCGTAGGGTGCACCAGCATCGGCAGCAGCAGCACGTAGGCCCAGACTGCGACGCCGCCGGACAGCCCGGCGAGCAGCGCGCGCGGTTCAAGACCCGGCCGGTAAACGGCCAGCACCACGGCCGGGGCGAGTTGCGCCAGGCCCGAAAACGACATCGCGCCGATGTCCGCCAACGCCTCGCTGGTACCCGCCAGCCGGCTGTATGCGTATGCCATCAGCACAACCAGTACGATTCCGGCCCTGCGCTGCATCCGCACGGAGATCCCGAGCTCGCTCGCCCCGCCGCCGCGGCGGTTGAGCATCAGCGGCGTGAGCCAGTGGTTGCCGATCATGATCGACAGCGTCAGGCTGGCCAGGATGACCATGCCGGTCGCCGCGCTCAAGCCCCCGAGGAACGCGAACAGCGCAAGCGCCGAATGCCCCTGCTCCAGCGGCAGCATCAACACGTAGAGATCCGACGGCACCCGCCCGCCGAGCAGCGCCTCGCCGGCGCGCGCGAGCGGCAGGATGGGCAGCCCGATCAGGATCAGGAACAGCGGGAACAGCCAGCGCGCGGTGCGGA
>JAVVDX010000062.1:0-16559 GCA_032251475.1 Wenzhouxiangellaceae bacterium
GTGCCCACGTTCACGTGCGGCTTCGTGCGTTCGTATTTTGCCTTGGACATGCCTGTTGAAACTCCGTTTTTTGAAACTTGTCCCGTTGAAACCCGTTTCGCTGAAATCCGTTGCGGAGGTTGCGCGCCGGAACCCGCTGCCCGGCTCCCGGACCGCTTCCGCGACCCGCCTCGAACTGGTGCCCACGACTGGACTTGAACCAGTGACCTCTCCCTTACCAAGGGAGTGCTCTACCACCTGAGCTACGTGGGCAGCTCGCCTTCGTCCAGAACCCGTGATCACCCGGTCGCACGGCGGTCGAGCGGCCGGACTGGAGCGGGTGAGCGGACTCGAACCGCCATCATCAGCTTGGAAGGCTGAGGTTCTACCCTTGAACTACACCCGCACAAACTGGCCTTGAACTACACCCGCACAAACTGGCCTTGAACTACACCCGCACAAACTGGTGGAGGGGGCAGGATTCGAACCTGCGAAGGCATAGCCAGCAGATTTACAGTCTGCCCTCGTTGACCGCTTGAGTACCCCTCCGAAATCCTGTCGACCCGCCTCCGATGCCGGCGTCGGGGGCCATCGTACGGCAATCCGCTCTCCGGAACCTGTGTTTTTGGACGAAGCCCGCAATTTTCGCCCAAGTCAGGCCGAGAGTCAAGGGAATTCAGGGAATTCGACCGGATCCGGTCCGCCCCCGGAACCGGTGCCGCGTCAGAGGTTCGATGCGACCGCGAAGCTCTCCCCGCAGCCGCATTCATCGGTCACGTTCGGATTGTCGAACTCGAACACCCAGTTCAGTCCCTGCTGGACGAAATCGACCCGGGTGCCGGCGACCATGGGCAGCACGTCGCGATCGACGACGATCCGGATGCCGCGGTCGGTGAACACCTCGTCGTTGCCCGTCACCGAATCGGCCAGCCCCACGACATAGGCCCAGCCGGAGCAGCCGGTACGCTTGACGCCCAGCCGCAGGCCCTCGCCGCCCTGCTCGGCGAGAAATCGCTCGACCCGGCGCGCGGCGGATTCGGTCAGGGAAATTCGGGTATCGGACATACGCAAACCGGTCAGATCGGGCTCGATGCACTATTATTCAGCCCCTTCGGCACAAATTCAAACCCCACTGCAGGTTCGACATGCCCAAGGCATCCATTCAGACAGTACTCGCCGCCGAAGTTCCGGTCGGCTCGCCGCTCACCGTCAACGGCTGGGTCCGCACGCGGCGCGACTCCAAGGCCGGATTCTCGTTCGTACACGTCAATGACGGTTCCTGTCTGGCCAACCTGCAGGTCGTCGCGAGCCGGGATCTGCCCAACTACGAAAGCGAGATCCGCCACCTGACCACCGGCTGTTCGGTGCGCTGCAGCGGGACGCTGGTCGAATCCAGGGGTCGCGGCCAGGCAGTGGAACTGCAGGCCGAAGAAATCGAGGTCCTCGGCTGGGTCGAGGACCCCGACACCTACCCGATCCAGCCCAAGCACCACAGTTTCGAATTCCTGCGCAGCGTGGCCCACCTGCGCCCGCGCACGAACACGTTCGGCGCCGTGACCCGCGTGCGGCATTCGGCCGCCCACGCGATCCACGACTACTTCGACCGCCGCGGCTTCTACTGGGTCAACACACCCATCATCACCGCCTCGGACGCCGAGGGCGCCGGCGAACTGTTCCGCGTCAGCACGCTGGATCTGGCCAACCTGCCGCGAGACGCCGACGGCAAGGTCGATTTCGACCGCGACTTCTTCGGCCGCGAGACGTTCCTGACCGTCTCGGGCCAGCTCAACGTCGAGGCCTACTGCCTGGCGATGAGCAAGGTCTATACGTTCGGGCCCACATTCCGTGCCGAGAACTCGAACACGGCCCGCCACCTGGCCGAATTCTGGATGATCGAGCCGGAAATCGCATTCGCCGACCTCGACGACCTCAGCGTGCTGGCCGAAGACTTTCTCAAGTCCGTCTTCAAGGCCGTCCTCGAGCGAAACGCCGACGACATGGCCTTCTTCGCCGAACGGATCGAACCGGCCGTGATCGAGCGGCTGGAGAAAGTCATTGCCAGCCCGTTCGTCCGGATGGACTACGCCGAGGCGATCCGGATTCTCGAAAACAGCCGTCAGAAGTTCGAATACGCCCCCGAATGGGGCCTGGACCTGCAGACCGAGCACGAACGCTACCTGACCGAGAAGCACTGCCTGGCGCCGGTGATCGTCATGAACTACCCGGCCGAAATCAAGGCTTTCTACATGCGCGCCAACGGCGACGGCAGAACCGTCGCCGCGATGGACGTGCTGGCCCCCGGCATCGGCGAGATCATCGGCGGCAGCCAGCGCGAGGAACGCCTCGACGTCCTGACCCGGCGAATGGAGGCCGAAGGCCTGGACCCGGACACCTACGGCTGGTTCCTGGACCTGCGCCGCTACGGCACCGTGCCGCACGCGGGCTTCGGGCTGGGTTTCGAACGGTTGCTGAACTACATCACCGGGCTGGCCAATATCCGCGACGTCATCCCGTACCCGAGAACGCCGGGCAGCGCGCCGTTTTGAGGGGAGAGGGGCTTAGGGATCAGGGCCTAGTAGATGCAAGCCCTTGCCCTTGGCCCCTAGTCCCTGAATTTCAAAAAAAGCCCGGCCGAAGCCGGGCTTTCCCTGAACCTCCGGTGTTGAACCGGAAAACTATTCGGTGGCTTCCGCGCCGGGCGCGCCCGGGCGGTCGACCAGTTCGACGTAGGCCATCGGTGCGTTGTCTCCCCGCCGGAAGCCGCACTTGAGGATGCGCAGGTAGCCGCCCGGGCGTTCCCGGTAACGCGGGCCCAGTTCGCCGAACAGCTTGCCGACGGCTTCCTTGTCTCGCAGTCGCGCGAACGCGATGCGACGCTTGGCGACCGTGTCCTCGCCGGCCAGCGTGATCAACGGCTCGGCGACCCGGCGCAGTTCCTTGGCCTTGGGCAGCGTCGTGCGGATCAGTTCGTGCTTGAACAGACTCGACGCCATGTTCTTGAACATCGCCTCGCGATGCGACGAGGTCCGATTCAGTTTACGGCCGGCTTTGCGGTGACGCATCTCGACACTCCTTGATCGTCATTCTTGTCACAGGGATTCGCGCGCCAGGTTCGACGGCGGCCAGTTCTCCAGGCGCGTACCCAGCGACAGATCGTGGGCGGCGAGCACGGTCTTGATCTCGGTCAGCGACTTCTTGCCCAGGTTCGGCGTCTTGAGCAATTCGGTCTCGGTGCGCTGGACCAGATCGCCGACGTACTGGATGTGCTCGGCCTTGAGGCAGTTGGCCGAACGCACGGTAAGCTCCAGATCGTCGATCGGGCGCAGCAGCACCGGATCGAAGCTTTCCTCGGCCCGCTTTTCCTCTTCCTTGTCGCGGGCGACGAAATCGACGAACACGGACATCTGGTCGACCAGAATTCCGGCCGCAAGCTTGACCGCATCCTCGCACGAAAGCGTGCCGTTGGTCTCGATGTCGAGTACCAGCTTGTCGAGGTCGGTACGCTGGGCGACGCGGGCGCTTTCGACGCTGTAGGCCACGCGGTGGACCGGGCAGAACGACGCATCGAGGCGCAGCCGGCCGATCGTGCGGCTCTCGGCCTCGGCGAACTTCAGCGTGGCAGCGGGCTGATAGCCCACGCCGCGGGTCACCTTGAGCTGCATCCTGAGCTTCTGGTTTTTCGTCAGGTGGCAGATCACGTGTTCGGGATTGACAATCTCGACGTCGTGATCGAGCTGAATGTCCCCCGCCGTGACCGCTCCGGTCTTGTCGGCGGCCAGCGTCAGCGTGGCCTCTTCCCGACTGTGCATCCGGATGGCGACATCCTTGAGGTTCAGGAGCACCTCGATGATATCCTCCTGCAGACCCTCCACCGACGTGTACTCGTGCAGCACGCCCTCGATCTCGGCCTCGGTGATCGCCGCGCCCGGAATCGACGACAGCAGCACGCGCCGCAGCGCATTGCCCAGCGTATGCCCGAAGCCGCGCTCCAGCGGCTCCAGCGTCACCTTGGCGCGACGCTCGGAAAGCTCATCGACAATCAGCCCTTTGGGCTTGAGCATGTTTTCAATCAGTGATGTTGCACTCGACATGCATGCCTCTCTCAATTCAATCTGGCGATAAAACCCGACCCGACCGGAAAATCCCGGCTTACTTCGAGTACAGCTCGACGATCAGGTTTTCATTGATGTCCGGCGGCAGCTCGTCGCGATCCGGAAGATTCTTGACCACGCCCTCGAGCTTGTCGGAATCCACTTCCAGCCACGGCGCCACCACGTCCAGGTCGCGCGCGACCTCGACGGCCTCCTTGATGCGGAGGTGATTTCTGGCCTTTTCGCGGACCGCGATCCTGTCGCCGGCGCGCACCTGGAAGGACGGAACGTTGACGACCGTGCCGTTGACCTCGATCAGCCGGTGGCTGACCATCTGCCGGGCCTGCGCGCGCGTGATCGCGAAGCCCATCCGGTAGACCATGTTGTCCAGCCGTCCTTCGAGCAGAAGCAAAAGGTTCTCGCCAGTTGCGCCCTTGCGCTGTGCCGCCTTCTTGTAGTAGTTCCGGAACTGACGCTCCAGGATCCCGTACATGCGGCGCACCTTCTGCTTCTCGCGAAGCTGCAGCGCGTAGTCGGACAGCCTTTGCCGGCGCGAAGCCCCGTGCTGGCCGGGCGGCTGCTCGAGCTTGCACTTCGAGTCCAGGCTGCGCGCCGGGCTTTTCAGACCCAAATCGACGCCCTCGCGCCGGGACAGCTTGCAGGTCGGACCTATATATCTAGCCATTGACAAATTCCGTGTATTTGAACCTTCGCCTGGACGCGACTAGACGCGACGCTTCTTCGGAGGACGGCAGCCGTTGTGCGGGATCGGCGTGACATCCACGATGTTGATGATCTTGTAGCCCAGCGCGTTCAGCGAGCGCACCGAGGATTCGCGGCCGGGCCCGGGGCCGTTGACGCGGACCTCGAGGTTCTTGACGCCGTATTCCTGGGCCGAACGCCCGGCATTCTCGGCCGCGACCTGGGCAGCGAACGGCGTCGACTTGCGCGACCCGCGGAAGCCCGAGCCGCCGGCGGTGGCCCAGGACAACGCGTTGCCCTGACGGTCGGTGATCGTGATGATCGTATTGTTGAACGACGCATGCACGTGGGCGATGCCGTCGGTGACGGTCTTCTTGACCTTCTTCTTGCCCTTTGCAGTCTGTTTGGCCATTTCTGCTCTGAATCCTCGGCAAATGATCGCTGGCGATCGGGTCCCCGACCGGCAGGGACCTTAGCGAATGGGCCGCCGCGGGCCCTTCCGGGTCCGGGCGTTGGTACGGGTGCGTTGTCCGCGCACGGGCAAACCACGGCGATGACGCAGGCCGCGGTAACAGCCCAGGTCCATCAGGCGCTTGATGCTCATGCCGACTTCGCGCCGGAGATCGCCCTCGACGGAGACTTCGGAAATCGCCTGGCGCAGCTTTTCCTCGTCTGACTCGGTCAGGTCCCGGACCCGGGTAACCGGCGCCACGCCGGTACGCTCGCAGATCCCGAGCGCGCGGGTGCGGCCAATGCCGTAGATCTGGGTCAGCGCGACCCAGGTATGCTTGTTGGGCTGAAGGTTTACGCCCGCAATACGTGCCATTTCGATTCTCCGTCCTAGCCGCCGGCCGGCCGATTCACGGTCGGCGCAAACCAGCAATTATATCAGTTTCAGACAAGCATTCCAAGAGCCGCGAGCCGCTCGCGGCTCAACCCTGGCGCTGCTTGTGCTTCGGATCGCTGCAGATCACGTACACCACGCCGCGGCGGCGGACGATCTTGCAGTGGCGACAGATTTTCTTGACCGATGCCTGTACTTTCATGTTCATTTTCCTCGATTCATCGGGCGGACCGCGCTCGCGGCGCCCGCTTCGTTGCGCCGAGCTAGCGCCGGACGACGCCGCCGGCGCGGCCGTAGCCTTTCAGATTCGCCTTCTTCAGCAGGCTGTCGTACTGGTGCGACATCAGGTGCGCCTGCATCTGGGCCATGAAGTCCATCGTCACGACGACGATGATCAGCAGCGACGTGCCCCCGAGGTAGAACGGCACGTTCCAGCGCATGCGCAGGAACTCGGGAAACAGGCACACCGCCACCAGGTATGCCGCGCCGACCGCGGTAATCCGGGTCAGCACGTAGTCGATGTACTCGGCCGTCTGGCGACCCGGGCGGATGCCGGGAATGAACGCGCCCGACTTCTTCAGGTTGTCGGCGGTCTCGCGTGAATTGAACACGATCGCGGTGTAGAAGAAGCAGAAGAACGCGATCAGGCCGCCGAACAGCACCAGATAGACCGGCGAACCCGGCGTGAGCTGCTGCGCGATCCGCTGCAGCCAGCCCGACTGTCCGGCCTGACCGAACCAGGTCGATATCGTGGCCGGAAACAGCACCAGCGACGAGGCGAAGATCGCCGGAATTACGCCCGACATGTTGACCTTCAGCGGCAGGTGCGTGGACTGGTTCTGGTAGGCCCGGCGGCCCTGTCGCTGGGCATAGTTGACCGTGATCCGTCGCTGGCCCCGCTCGACGAACACGACGAAGGCGGTGATCGCGAAAGCCAGCACGACCAGGAACAGCACCGCGATCGGGCTCAGCTCCCCGGTGCGCGCGAGTTCCAGCGTCGAGCCGATGGCGGCCGGCAACCCGGCCACGATCCCGGCGAAGATGATGATCGAGATGCCGTTGCCTATGCCGCGCTCGGTCACCTGCTCGCCCAGCCACATCAGGAATACGGTACCGGCCGTCAGCGTGACCACCGCGCTGAACAGAAAGCCCGGGCCGCCGATGATGACCACCGGCAGGCCGGCACCGGCACTCTGGCTCTGCAGCGCCGCGGCCACGCCGAACGACTGGAACAGGGCCAGCACGACGGTGAAATAGCGCGTGTATTGCGTGATCTTGCGCCGCCCGGCCTCGCCTTCCTTGCGCAACTGCTGAAGCTGCGGGACGGCATGGCTCATCAGCTGCATGATGATCGCGGCCGAGATGTAGGGCATGATCCCGAGCGCGAAGATCGAAAACCGGCCCAGCGCCCCACCGGAGAACATGTTGAACATGTCCACGATCGTGCCGCGCTGCTGATCCATCAGCTGCACCAGTGCGTCCGGGTTGATGCCCGGCACCGGGATGAACGTGCCAAGCCGGAACACGGCCAGCGCGACCAGCACGAACAGCAGCCGGTTGCGCAGCTCGGTCAGGCGACCCATGCTGCCCAGCATGCCGGCGACTTGTGACGACCGGGACGACATTACTCGACCTTGCCTCCGGCCGCCTCGATCGCACTCGCCGCACCGGCCGTCACGGCCAGGCCGCGCACGGTCACGGCCCGCTCGAGCTTGCCGGTGTTGATCAGCTTGACCTTGCGCGTGGCTGCCGGCACGATGCGGGCCTTCTTCAGCGCCTCGAGATCGACGACATCCAGCCCGGAGTCGTTGATCTGGTAAAGGCGAACCTCGCGGGTGTCGCGATTGACCGCCGAGCGGAAGCCCACCTTGGGAAGGCGCCGCTGCAGCGGCATCTGGCCGCCTTCGAAACCGGTCTTGTGAAAGCCGCCCGAACGCGACGTCTGGCCCTTGTGCCCGCGCCCGGCCGTCTTGCCCAGCCCGGAGCCGACACCGCGCGCGACGCGCTTGCGTGCGCTTCTGGATCCTTCGGCCGGCTTGATGGAATTGAGTTTCATGTTCGTTTCCCGTCTCGTTCTGTCACCGATGCGGCGACGAAACCCGTCAGAGTTCCTCGACGCGCAGCAGGTAGTTGACCTTGTTGATCATGCCGCGGATCTCGGGCGTGTCGTCGAGCTCGACGCAGTGGTGCAGGCGCCGGAGTCCGAGACCGCGCACGGTTTCGCGATGCTTGCCGATCTTGCCGTTGGTGCTGCGCACCAGCGTGACCCGCAGCCTGGACGCTTGCTTGTTAGCCATGGTTTTCCAGAATCTCCTCGACGCTCTTGCCGCGCTTGAGGGCCACGGTCTCCGGGGAGGCCATGTTCTCCAGGCCCTTCACGGTCGCGCGGACCAGGTTGATCGGATTGTTCGAACCCACGCTCTTGGCCAGCACGTTCTGCACGCCGACCGCCTCGAACACGGCGCGCATCGCGCCGCCGGCGATGACGCCGGTCCCTTCCGAGGCTGGTTGCATGTAGACGCGCGAGCCGGAATGGCTCGACTTGACCGGGTGCCACAGCGTGCCGTTGTTCAGCGAAATCTGCTTCATGTCGCGGCGGGCCCGTTCCATGGCCTTCTGAATGGCGAGCGGCACTTCGCGCGCCTTGCCGTAGCCGAAGCCGACCTTGCCATTGCCGTCGCCGACCACGGACAGCGCGGTAAAGCCGAACTGCCGCCCGCCCTTGACCACTTTCGCCACCCGGTTGACGGCAACCAGCTTTTCGATGAAATCATCGGTTCTTTCGTTGTCTCTCGCCATCTTGATCGTCCAGAATTCCTGTCAGTTAAAACTTCAGGCCGGCCTCGCGCGCGGCCTCGGCCAGCGACTTGACCCGCCCATGGAACTTGAAGCCGGAGCGGTCGAAAGCCACTTCGCTGATGCCTTCGGCCAGCGCCTTTTCGGCGATGGTCTTGCCGACCGCGGCCGCGGCCTCGCGGTTGCCGGTCGACTTGACGGCTCCGCGCGTGGCGACTTCCACGGTCGAGGCCGTCACCAGCGTCCGGTCGCCCGCGGGCGTGAGCACCTGAGCGTAGATGTGCCGGCTTGAACGGAACACCGAAAGCCGCGGTTTTTCGCCGCGCGCGATCCGCGCCCGCACCTTGCGCGCCCGACGATGTCTGCTGATATCCTTTTGGCTCATTGCTGAATCCTCTTGCATCGGCCCGTCAGGCCTTCTTGGCTTCCTTCATCACGACTCGCTCGCCGGCGTAGCGCACACCCTTGCCCTTGTACGGCTCCGGCGGGCGGTAGCCGCGAATCTTGGCCGCGACCTGGCCAACCTTCTGCTTGTCGGTCCCGCGCACGACGATCTCCGTCTGACTGGGCGTCTCGACCGTCACGCCTTCCGGCACCACGAAATCGATCGGATGGCTGTAACCGAGCTGCAGGTTGAGCTTGTTGCCCTGAGCCTGGGCGCGGTAACCGACGCCGACCAGCGCGAGCTTCTTCTCGAAGCCCTCGGTCACGCCCTGGACCATGTTGTTGACCAGTGCGCGCATCGTCCCGGCCATGGCCGTCGTGCCGCCCGGCAGCATCGCGAACGACAGTACGCCGTCGTCGTTGTTCAGTTCCACCGTTGGATGCAGATTCATCGTCAGTTCGCCCTTGGGGCCCTTGACCCACAGGGTCTCGCCGTCACGGCTGAACTCGACGCCCTTCGGCAGTTCAATCGGATAGTTGGCAATTCTCGACATCGTTCAGCGACTCCGTCAGGCGACCGTGCAGAGGACTTCGCCGCCGTGGCCTTCGCGCCGGGCGCGGGCATCGGTCATCACGCCCTGCGACGTGCTGACGATCGCAATTCCCAGCCCGTCACGAACGCGTGGCAGCTCCGTGGCCCCGAAGTACTGGCGGCGGCCGGGCTTGCTGATGCGTACCAGCAAGTCGATCACGCCCTTGCCCTCGACGTACTTCAGGTCGATTTCGAGTTCACGCGACGCGTCCTCGCCGGACTCGCGAAAATCCACGATGTAGCCCTCTTCCTTGAGGACCCCGGCAATGGCCAGCTTGGTCCGCGACGCGGGCATGGACACGGTCTTCTTGAGCACGCCCTGGGCGTTGCGGATCCGCGTCAGCATGTCGGCGATTGGATCATTCATGCTCATGATCTGTACCTCTTTACCAGCTGGCCTTGCGCAGACCGGGAATGTCGCCGCTCATCGCGGACTCGCGCAGCTTGTTGCGCGCCAGGCCGAACTTGCGGTAGTAGCCGCGCGGCCGACCGGTTTGCTGGCAGCGGTTACGATGCCGGCTCGGGCTGGAGTCGCGCGGCAGCTTCGACAATGCGAAGATCGCGGCCTGCTTCTCCTCGAACCCGACTTCCGGGTCGATAATGATGCGCTTGAGTTCCGCCCGCTTGGCGGCATACCTGCCGACCAGCTTCGAGCGCTTGACATCGCGCGCGATCATGGATTTCTTGGCCATTCCTGAATGCTCCTTCGCGCCTATTTCGCTCTGAATGGAAAGCCGAACGCCTCGAGCAGCGCCTTGCCTTCCTCGTTGTTTGCAGCCGAGGTCGTGATCGCGATATCCATGCCGCGGATCGCGTCGACCTGGTCGTAATTGATCTCCGGAAAAATGATCTGCTCGCGCACGCCCAGGTTGAAATTGCCCTGGCCGTCGAACGACTTCGTGCTGACACCGCGGAAGTCGCGTACGCGCGGCAGTGCGACGTTGATCAGGCGATCGAGAAATTCGTACATGCGCTCGCGCCGGAGCGTCACCTTGGCACCGATCGGGTAGCCGTCGCGGATCTTGAAGCTCGCCACCGACTTGCGCGCCGTGGTCACGATCGGCTTCTGGCCGGCGATCTGCGTCAGGTCGCCGACGGCCTTGTCGAGCACCTTTTTGTCTGCAACCGCCTCGCCCAGGCCCATGTTGATCGTGATCTTCTCGATCTTCGGTACCTGCATGACACTCTTGTAGCCGAACTTCTCCATCAGCTGGCCGGTAACGGTATCGCGATAGTAATCCTGTAACCTGCTCATCACAATTCGCCTCAGATATCCACAACTTCGCCGGTCGAGCGGAACACGCGCACCTTGCGGCCGTCCTCGAGCACCTTGTAGCCGACCCGGTCGCCGGAATCGGTGGCCGGGTTGTACAGCATCACGTTCGACGCGTGAATCGGCGCCTCGCGCTCGACGATGCCACCGGGCTGCTGGCGCTGCGGATCCGGCCGCATGTGGCGCTTGACCATGTTGACGTTCTCGACCAGCAACCGTTCGTTACCGAGCACCTTCAGCACGTGGCCGCGCTGGCCCTTGCTGCGCCCGGCAATCACGATCACTTCGTCGCCTTTCCTGATACGTTGCATTGCAAAACTCTCCTTACAGCACTTCCGGCGCGAGCGAAATGATCTTCATGAAGCGCTCGCTGCGCAGCTCGCGCGTGACCGGGCCGAAGATACGTGTGCCGATCGGCTCCAGCTTGTTGTTCAGAATCACCGCCGCATTGCCGTCGAACCGGATCAGCGAACCGTCGCGACGCCGCACGCCCTTGCGGGTGCGCACGACGACGGCGTTGTAGATCTCGCCCTTCTTGACCTTGCCGCGCGGAATTGCGTCCTTGACGGTCACCTTGATGATGTCGCCGATGTTCGCGTACCGGCGCTTCGAGCCGCCCAGCACCTTGATACACATCAGCTCGCGGGCACCGCTGTTGTCCGCCGCCGACAGTCTGCTCTGCATCTGAATCATTTCTGCAATGCTCCGTTAATTCGCGCTGTTCGCGGGTCGCGTTACTGGGCGCGCTCGAGGATCTCGACGACCTTCCAGCTCTTGGTCTTCGACATCGGGCGACCGGGCACGATGCGTACCGTGTCGCCCTCGTTGCAATCATTGGTCTCGTCGTGCGCATGCACCTTGCTCGAGCGGCGGATGTACTTGCCGTACAGCGGGTGCTTGAGGTTGCGCTCCACGCGCACCGTCACGGTCTTGTTCATCCGGTTGCTGACGACCTTGCCGGTGGCCGAATGCTCGACGCGATTCTTGCTGTCCATGCTCATGCCTGCTTGCCTTGCGACTGGTTCATTACGGTCTTGACCCGCGCGATATCGCGCCGGACCTGCCGCAACTGGTGCGGCTCGTTCAGCTGCCCGGTTCCCATCTGCATGCGCAGTTCGAACTGGCGCTTGCGCAGTTCGACCAGCATGTCGTTGAGTTCGGCGGCCGACTTCTGCCTGATTTCACTGGCTTTCATCACAGCGACCTCGCAACCATCGTCGTCTTGACGCTGAGCTTGGCGGCGGCACGGCGGAACGCCTCGCGCGCGACTTCCTCGCTCACGCCCTGGATTTCATAGATCACGCGGCCGGGCTGTACCGGGGCGACCCAGTACTCCACGTTGCCCTTGCCCTTGCCCATGCGGACTTCGACCGGCTTCTTCGTCACCGGCTTGTCCGGAAAGACCCGGATCCACAGCTTGCCGCCACGCTTGACGTGGCGCGTGATCGCACGGCGCGCGGCCTCGATCTGCCGGGCGGTCAAGAACCCGCGGCTCGTGGCCTGCAGCGCGAACTCGCCGAAGCTGACGCGGTTGCCCACCTGCGCCAAGCCGCGGTTGCGACCCTTCTGCTGCTTTCTGAATTTTGTGCGTTTCGGTTGCAGCATCCTACTTCTCCCGACCGCCGCCCTTGCGGGACGGCTTCTGTTCCTCGCTCCTGGCGGCACCAAGGTCGAACACGTCGCCGGTGTAGACCCAGACCTTCACGCCGATCACACCGTAGGTCGTCCGCGCCACGGCCGTGCCGTAATCGACACCGGCGCGCAGCGTATGCAGCGGCACCCGGCCCTCGCGGTACCACTCGGTGCGCGCGATGTCGGCGCCGTTGAGGCGGCCGCTGACCTGGACCTTGATGCCCTGCGCACCCAGCCGGATCGCATTGCCCACCGCGCGCTTCATCGCGCGCCGGAACATGATGCGCCGCTCGAGCTGCTGCGCGATGCTCTCGGCGACCAGCGTCGCATCGAGTTCCGGCTTGCGGATCTCGCTGACGCTGACCGCTGTCGGCACGCCGAGCAGGTCGGTCAGCCTGCGCCGCAGGCGCTCGATGTCCTCGCCCTTCTTTCCGATCACGATCCCGGGTCGCGCCGTGTGGATCGTCACCTGGGCCTGCTTGGCGGGCCGGTCGATCTGGATATGACTGACCGCGGCCTGCGCCAGTTCCTTCTCGATGAACCGGCGTGCAGCCAGGTCGCTGTTCAGGTTCTCGGCAAAATCGGCGCGTTCGGCGTACCAGCGTGCACTCCAGTCCTTGGAGATGCCCAGCCGGATCCCGGTTGGATGTACTTTCTGACCCATGAGTAGTTCCTTATTTCTCCGCTACCGTGATCGTGATGTGGCTGGTGCGCTTGAGAATGCGCGTGTACCGGCCCTTGGCCCGCGCGCGTCCGCGCTTGAACGTCGGACCCTCGTCGACCGCGATGCGGCTGACCGTCAGTTCGTCGATATCGGCGCCCTGGTTGTGTTCGGCATTCGCCACGGCGCTCAACAGCACCTTGCGCACGATGTGTGCGCCCTTCTTCGTGCTGAACTCGAGCAGCTCGTCGGCCGCCTCGACCGGCAGGCCACGAACCTGGTCGGCAAGCAGGCGCGCCTTCTGGGCGGAAATCCTGGCACCCCGGAGTTTTGCTGTCGTTTTCATTGGCGAATCCATCCTTGGCTTGGCTTTCCTACTTGGTCCTGCGATCCGCGGCGTGGCCCTTGAAGGTCCGCGTCGGTGCGAATTCGCCCAGCTTGTGGCCGACCATGTTCTCGTTGATCAGCACCGGCACGTGCTGACGGCCGTTGTGCACGGCGATCGTCAGCCCGACCATGTCCGGCAGGACCATCGAGCGGCGCGACCAGGTCTTGATCGGCCGCTTGCTGTTGGATTCCAGCGCCGTCTGCACCTTGGCATGCAGGTGGTGATCGATGAACGGCCCTTTCTTCAGTGAACGTGGCATCTCGGTATCCTGTATCTGTTACTTGCGCTTGCGCTGGCGCACGATGAACTTGCCCGTGCGCTTGTTGGTGCGGGTGCGCTTGCCCTTGGTCTGAACGCCCCACGGCGTGACCGGGTGGCGACCGCCGGAAGTGCGACCCTCGCCGCCGCCGTGCGGATGGTCCACCGGGTTCATCACGACGCCGCGCACGGTCGGCCGGACGCCGAGCCAGCGCTTCGCGCCAGCCTTGCCCAGCTTCTCCAGGTTGTGCTCGCTGTTCGAGACCTGGCCGATCGTCGCGCGGCAACGCGTGTCGATCTTGCGCATTTCACCGGAACGCAGCAGCAGTGTCGCGTAGCGACCTTCGCGTGCGACCAGCTGCACCGAGGAGCCGGCCGAACGCGCCAGCTGCCCGCCCTTGCCCGGCTTCATCTCAACATTGTGAATCGTCGTGCCGACCGGAATCGAGTTCAGCCTCATCGCGTTGCCCGGCTTGATCGGGGCTTCCGAGCCGCTCAGCACTTCGTCGCCGGCGCGCACGTGGCGCGGCGCCAGGATGTATCGGCGTTCGCCGTCGATGTACTTGATCAAAGCGATGTGCGCGCTGCGGTTCGGGTCGTACTCGATCCGCTCGACAACGCCCCTGACGCCGTCCTTGTCGCGCCTGAAGTCGATGACGCGGTAGCGCTGCTTGTGACCACCGCCCTGGTGCCGGGTCGTGATCCGGCCGTCGTTGTTGCGCCCGCCGGTCGACGTCTTCGCTTCGGTCAGCGCCTCGTGCGGCTTGCCCTTCCACAGATGCGGATGCTTGACGCTTACGGTACCGCGGCGGCCCGGCGAAGTTGGTTTTGCCTTGACAATTGCCATGTCTGCTTTCCCGGCTGTCCTCAGTCTGCGTTCAGTTGCTCAATCGTCTGCCCGGCCGCGACGCGCACGTAGGCCTTTTTCCAGCCCTTCTGGCGCCCCGGACGCATCCGGAAGCTCTTGGTCTTGCCCTTTACGTTGACGACGCGGACGTCGCGTACGCTGACGTCGAACAGGCCCTCGACCGCCTGGCGGATCTCGTTCTTGTCGGCGTCGCGCGCGACCTCGAACACGTACTGGTTCGAGTCGGCCTGCAGACGCGCGGTCTTTTCGGAAACGTGCGGCAGACGCACGATCTGGTACATGCGCTCGCGGTTCATGCCAGCCACTCCTGGATTGCGGTGATTGCGGCGGTCGTCAGCACGACCTTGTCGGTCGCGACGAGGCTGACGGGATCCATCTGCCCGACGGTCACGACATAAACGCCCGGAATGTTCCGGCTGGCCAGGAACACGTTGGTGTCCAGGTCGGCGTCGACGATCAGGCCGCGCTCGAAATCCATTGCGGCGAGCTTTTCGATCAGCGCACGCGTCTTCGGCTCGGCAAGCGTGAAGTCGTCGACGATCAGCAGTCGCTCCTGGCGCACCAGCTCCGACAGGATGGCGGCAATCGCGCCGCGGTACATCTTGCGGTTGACCTTCTGCGAGTGGTCGCGCGGGGCCGCCGCGAAGGTCCTGCCGCCGCCGCGCCACAGCGGGCTGCGGATCGTGCCGGCACGCGCGTGCCCGGTGCCCTTCTGGCGCCACGGCTTGCGGCCGCCGCCGGAGACGGCGGAGCGGTTCTTCTGCGCCTTGGTGCCGGCGCGGGCGCCGGCCATGTGGGCGACCACGACCTGGTGCACCAGCGCCTCGGCAAACGGCCGGTCGAACACGGCGTCGTTGACCGTGACCTTGCTCTTTCCGCCTGTGATTGCGAGTTCCATGTGATCGTTCCTTGCTTACTTTTTCACCGACGGGCGCACCAGAACGTGCCCGCCCGGTGCGCCGGGAACGGCCCCGCGCACCAGTAGCAGGTTGCGTTCGGAATCGACCCGGACGATCTCGAGATTCTGCGTCGTGACGCGCTCGGCGCCCATGTGGCCGGCCATCTGCTTGCCCTTGAACACCCGGCCGGGCGTCTGGCACTGACCGATCGAACCCGGCGCGCGGTGCGACAACGAGTTGCCGTGCGTGGCATCCTGCATGCTGAAGTTGTGGCGCTTGACCACGCCGGCAAAGCCCTTGCCCTTGCTGGTGCCGGTCACGTCCACCTTCTGGCCGTCCTCGAACCGCTCGACGGTGATCTCACCGCCGACCTCGAAACCCTCGCCGTCTTCGCCGTCGACCCGGAATTCCCACAGGCCCTCGCCCGGCTCGACGCCGGCGTTGCGAAAATGGCCCGCGACGGGCCGGTTGACCAAAGACGCTCGGCGCGAGCCTGTCGTGACCTGGATGGCCGAATAGCCGTCACGTTCCGGCTCGCGGATCCGGGTAATCCGATTGGGGCCGGCCTCGATCACGGTGACGGGCACAGACGTGCCGTCCTCAATGAAGATCCGGGTCATCCCGCGCTTGCGTCCTACGATTCCAATTGCCATGACTGCTCGATCCTTGCTCAGTACAGCTTGATCTGGACATCCACGCCGGCGGCCAGATCGAGTTTCATCAGTGCATCCACGGTCTTGTCGTTCGGATCCACGATGTCCATCAGTCGCTTGTGGGTGCGAATTTCGTACTGGTCGCGCGCGTCCTTGTTGACGTGCGGCGAAACCAGCACGGTGTAGCGCTCCTTCCGCGTCGGCAGCGGAATCGGGCCGCGCACCTGGGCTCCGGTCCGCTTCGCGGTCTCGACGATCTCCTTCGTCGAACGATCGATCAGGCGATGATCGAAGCCCTTCAAACGAATACGAATTCTCTGTTCGGCCATTGCCGTTACGCCTTTGGTCTGTAAAAGAACAAAATTCCTGCTGCCTGCCCTTGGCAGGCTTGCTGCCCGGCCGGGGGCCGGACGGTCCTGCAATCTTTCCGTAGGAGCGGCCTCCGGGCCGCGATCAATTCAGGTCCGGCAGCAAGCCGGAATCCATCGCGATCCGGAGGAAATCGCGATCTGGAGATCGCTCCTACATCATCATTACTC
>JAVVDX010000063.1:0-15588 GCA_032251475.1 Wenzhouxiangellaceae bacterium
TCTCGGCCTTGCGCGAGATCTTGTCGATCTCGTCGATGTAGACGATCCCGGTCTGCGCCTTCTCGACGTCGTAGTCGCATTTCTGCAACAGCTTCTGGATGATGTTCTCGACATCCTCGCCGACGTAGCCGGCCTCGGTCAGCGTCGTCGCGTCGGCGATCGTGAACGGCACGTTGAGCATCCGCGCCAGCGTCTCGGCCAGCAGCGTCTTGCCCGAGCCGGTCGGCCCGATCAGCAGGATGTTGGACTTGGCGAGCTCGACGTCCTCGCGGTGCTTGTGCGACTCGAGCCGCTTGTAGTGGTTGTAGACGGCCACCGAGAGCACCCGCTTGGCCTTCGGCTGGCCGATGACGTACTGGTCGAGAAAGTCGTGGATTTCCTTCGGCGCCGGCAGGCGCTCGCGCTCGCTCATGCTCGCGTCCTCGAGCTCCTCGCGAATGATGTCGTTGCACAGCTCGACACACTCGTCGCAGATATACACGCTGGGACCCGCGATGAGCTTGCGTACCTCGTGCTGGCTCTTGCCGCAAAACGAGCAGTACAGCACCTTGGAGTCGCTGGAGGTTTCGCTCATTGGCCTTTACCGGGAAAATCCATGTCCGGAATGGTAACCGAAAACTCGCGCCGGGTCGTCAACCCCCGAGCTCCGGCGGGCGCGGCCGGCCGCCAGCGGCTTCAGTCCTGTCCGCCGGCGCTTTCGCGGCTTTCGAGCACGCTGTCGACCAGTCCGTAATCGCACGCCTCGCCGGCGTCGAGGAACTTGTCGCGGTCGGTGTCGCGCTCGATCGACTCGAGATCCAGCCCGGTGTGGTGCTGCAGGATCCGGTTGAGCTGATCCTTCATCTTCAGGATCTCGCGGGCGTGGATGTCGATGTCCGAGGCCTGGCCCTGGAACCCGCCCAGCGGCTGGTGGATCATCACGCGCGAGTGCGGCAGCGCGTAGCGCTTGCCGCGGGTGCCGGCGGCCAGCAGCAGCGCGCCCATGCTCGCGGCCTGGCCCACGCACATCGTCGAGACATCGGCCTTGACGAACTGCATCGTGTCGTAGATCGCCAGCCCCGCGGTCACCGACCCGCCCGGCGAGTTGATGTAGACGTTGATGTCCTTTTCCGGGTTTTCGCTTTCGAGGTACAGCAACTGCGCGACGACCAGGTTGGCCGCGTAGTCCTCGATCGGCCCGACGATGAAGATCACCCGCTCCTTGAGCAGGCGCGAGTAGATGTCGTAGGCGCGTTCGCCGCGAGCCGACTGCTCGACGACCATCGGCACCAGATTCAGGGCCTTTTCGTTCATGCCTGTTCCATGATCTGCTTGAAGCTCGTTTCGGTATCGGCGACCTTCGCGTTGTCGAGCACCCAGTCGATGACCTGCTCCTCGAGCGCCGCGTTCTCGATCTGTCCTCTCAACTGCGGGTTCTGCCGGTACAGCTCGACGACCTCGGACGGGTTTTCGTAGGTGTCGGCGATGTCGGCGATCTTCGCATCGACCCGCCCGGGATCGATTTCCAGCTCGTGCTGGCGCGCAATCTCGGCGAGCAGGAAGCCGAGCCGGACGCGCCGCTCGGCGCCGGGACGCAGCTGGTCGTCGGGCAGTTCGATCTGCTCGCCGTACTGCTGGCGCACCTGGCCTTTCATCTGCTCGAGTTCCTGGCGCACGGCCGACTCGGGCAGGCTGAAGTCGCTGTAGCGCTCGGCCAGTGCGTCGGTGACGGTCTTCTTCAGCCGGTTCGTGCGCGCCGCGCGCATTTCGCGCTCGAGGTTGCGGCGCACATCCTGGCGCATCTGCTCCATGCCGCCGTCGATGCCGAACTGCCTGGCGAACTCGTCGTCGGCCTCGGGCATCTCGGAGGCCTGGACAGCGTCCACGGTCAGGTCGACCCTGGCCTTCAATCCGGCCAGCGCCGGGTCGCCGAAATCGTCGGGGAATTCCACTTCCACGGTCTTCTCGGCGCCGGCCTCGAGGCCGGCAAGTTCGCTTTCCAGCGCGTCGAACAGCGCGCCGCTGCCGAGCACCGGCTGAAGCTTGTGTTCGCCCTCGGCCGGCACGCGCTCGCCGTCGACGTCGGCGACGAACCGGAAGCGCACGCGATCGCCATCGCCGGCCGGCCGGCCGGCGTCGGACCACTGGCGGCGCTGCTCGCGCAGCGTGCGGATCATGTCGCCGACGTCGGACTCGGTGACCTCGACCACGGGCCGCTCGATGTCGAGATCGCCCACGTCGATCGCCGGCAACTCCGGAAAGACCTCGACTTCTGCAGTGAATCGGAACTCGCCGTCGCCGCCGTCGGTTTCCGGGTTCAGGCTGGAAACCCCGGCCACGCGCAACTGCTGTTCGCTGATCGCCTCCTGCAGCGCGCTCTGCATCGCTTCCTGAAGCACCTCCTGGCGAACCTGCGCGCCGTAGCGCTGGCGCACGACGTTCAGCGGCACCTTGCCGGGCCGGAAACCTTTCAGCCGCACCTGCCGGCGCAGCTCGTCGAGCCGGCCGGATACCTTCTCGTCGATCTGTTCGGCCGGGAGTTCGACCGTGAGACGCCGGCCCAGATCACCGGTCTTTTCCATCGATACCTGCATTACGTCTACTCGTTGGCTGGTTGGCTGGTTGGCTCGTCGGCCCGCTGTCAAAAGCCAGCCCGGCCGGCACATCCGGCGCCGTCGGGCTCGGGCGGGCTTGAAGTGGTGGGCCGTGTAGGACTCGAACCTACAACCGATGGATTAAGAGTCCACTGCTCTGCCAGTTGAGCTAACGGCCCGTTTGAATCATTCGCCCGAACCCGTCATGTACCGGGCCGGTCAACGCCGGCTGCCGCAGCAGCCGGTCGGCTACGCCCGGAGCCGTGCTCCGAAACGTCTGCTGATTTGGGGTGGACGATGGGATTTGAACCCACGACCGCTGGAGCCACAATCCAGTGCTCTACCCCTGAGCTACGTCCACCATTGTATCGTCAGGAGACCGCCGGTCGGTCTCGCTGCCTTCACTCTGCACCCGCCGGGCGGCGCTGAACGGACCGCCCGCGGGTCGCACATTGTACGCCCGCTCCCGCCGGCCGCGCGCGGCTTCCGGCATGCAGCGCCGCCGGTCGATGGTGCGCCTGGCAGGACTCGAACCTGCAACCGTCGGCTTAGAAGGCCGATGCTCTATCCGGTTGAGCTACAGGCGCAGAATGGTTCCCGCCGCCGCGCCGTGTCCAGGTGCCCGACCCGGCCATCAACTGGTCGGGGCGGCAGGATTCGAACCTGCGACCTACTGCTCCCAAAGCAGTTGCGCTACCAGGCTGCGCTACGCCCCGGCACGACCGAGCATAGCCGTCTAGTATGGCGTATCAGGCGCCTTGCAGTCAACTGCAGCGCGCCTGCCGGCGAGACCGGCCGGGCTCCGCCGTCACCCGCCCTGCTCGGCCTCGAGATAGGTGTCCTTGAGCTTGACGTAGTGCCGCGCCGAGTAGGTCAGGTAATCCAGTTCGTCGTCGGTCAGCCGGCGCGCCGCCCTGGCCGGCCGGCCCCGATAAAGCCAGCCGGACTCGAGCCGCTTGGCCGGGCTGACCAGGCTGCCGGCGGCCAGGATCACGTCGCTTTCGATCACCGCCTCGTCCATCACCAGCGCCCCCATCCCGATCAGGCAGCGGTCGCCGATGGTGCAGGCATGGAGCACGGCGGCGTGACCGACCGTCACGTCGGCGCCGACCACCAGCGCGACACCGCCGGGCGTGTACCGGCCGTCGTGCGTGACGTGGCAGACCGTGCCGTCCTGGATGTTGGTGCGCGGTCCGACATCGATAGTGTTGACGTCGCCGCGCAGCACCGCTCTGGGCCACACCGAAACGTCATCAGCCAGCGTCACCCGGCCGATCACGGTCGCGGCCGGATCCACCCGGACGCGTGCACCGATCGTAGGAAATTCGCCACCATACGGGCGAAATGTTCGATTCATCACATCAGCTCCATGCCCCGGCGCGCCGCCGGCTCGATATTTATGCACAGTGTCATGCGAAATTCAAAAAACATGGCGTTGATGAGGCTTGCGCAGTCTGAACATAAATTCATGTCCGTAACTCTTTGTATTTTCAGCGATTAATCGAACTGACTCATTTTTAACCAAAGTGCTGACCGGTGCCCCAGCGCGGGCCCGTGCGGATTCGGAGGCAGTTTACACACAACGTTTTCCACAGGTTTTGTGGATAACGGCCGCGGCGCCGCCGGCAGGATGCAGGGCCACACCCCGACGAACCCGTGGCTACAATAACGCCTGCTTCGCCCCGGCCGTCTCCAAGCCCTGATTTCATGCGCGCGCACATCGAAGAACTGATCCACCAGGCCATCGGGTATCTGAAGCGGGACGGCAAGCTGCCGCGCGAGGCCGAACCCCCCTTCCAGGTGGACCAGCCGCGCGACCCGGCGCATGGCGACTACGCCTGCAACGCCGCGATGATCCTGGCACGCACGGCCGGCCGCAAGCCGCGCGAGATCGCCGAGATGATCGTCGAGCGCCTGCCACCGTCCAAGCGCGTCGCGCGCGTCGAGATCGCCGGACCCGGCTTTTTGAACTTCTTCGCCAGCGAGCACCATCTGCGCTCGGTGGTGCGCGAGGTGCTGGCCGCCGGCGACCGCTACGGCCACCTCCCGGCCGGCGACAAGGAGGACATCCTGACCGAGTTCGTCAGCGCCAACCCGACCGGCCCGCTGCACGTCGGCCACGGCCGCGGCGCGGCCTACGGCGCGTCGCTCTCGGCCATCCTGGCCGCGGCCGGCCACCGCGTCGAGCGCGAGTACTACGTCAACGACCACGGCCGGCAGATGGACATTCTGGCCGCGTCGGTATGGCTGCGCTACCTGGAATTGTGCGGTGAGCAACCGCGCTTCCCCGACAACGGCTACCGCGGCGAATACATCTACGACATCGCACGCATCGTGCGCAGCGAGCACGGCGACGCGTTCCGGTACCCGTGGCGCGTGATCGCCGACGGCCTGCCGCCCGACGGCAGCGAGGACGGCGACAAGGAAACCCACATCGACGCGCTGATCGCGCGCACCCGCGAACTGCTCGGCGAGGCCGGCTACGAGGCCTGTTTCGGGATCGCGCTGGACACGATGATCGCCGACATCCGCGAGGATCTCGAGAAGTTCGGCGTCACGTTCGAGCGCTGGTTCTCGGAGCGCGAGCTGGACCGCAGCGGCGCGCTCGACCGCGCCATCCAGCGGCTGGACGAGGGCGGCTGGCTGTACACCGACAACGGCGCGCGCTGGTTCCGCTCCTCGGAACTGGGCGACGACAAGGACCGCGTCGTCGTGCGCGAGAACGGCCGCACGACCTATTTCGCCTCCGACGTGGCCTACCTGCTCGACAAGCTCGAACGCTGCCCGGGCAAGCTGATCTACATCTTCGGCGCCGACCACCACGGCTACGTGCCGCGCCTCCAGGCGGCCGCGCGCGGGCTGGGTGAGGACCCGGATCGGCTGGAGTTCAAGCTGGTCCAGTTCGCGGTGCTGTACCGCGGCGGCGAGAAGATCCAGATGTCGACCCGCTCGGGCCGGTTCACGACGCTGCGCGAGCTGCGCGAGGAAGTCGGCAACGACGCCGCGCGCTACTTCTACATCATGCGCTCGCACGACCAGCACCTGGATTTCGACCTGGACCTGGCCAAGTCCCGGGCCAACGAGAACCCGGTGTTCTACATCCAGTACGCGCACGCGCGCATCCACAGCATCTTCCGCCAGCTCGACGGACGCGGCATGAAGCACAACCCGGCGATCGGCGACGCCGCGCTCAAGCGCCTGGTCGAACCGCACGAACGCGACCTGATGCAGGCGCTGGGCCGCTGGCCCGAGGTGCTCGAAGTCGCGGCCCGGCGGCGCGCCCCGCACGACGTCGCGCACTACCTGCACGATCTGGCCGGACAGTTCCACACCTACTACAACGCGGTGGCCATCCTGGTCGACGACGATGACGACCTGCGCAACGCGCGGCTGAACCTGATTGCGGCGGTGCGCCACGTCATCGCCGGCGGCCTGGCGCTGATCGGCGTCTCGGCCCCGGAGCAAATGTAATGGCACGCAAGCAGGCCCGTCGCGGCAGCAAGGGATCATCCGGCATTGCCGCGTTCATCGCCGGTCTGGTCTGCGGCATCGCGCTGGTGCTGCTGGCCTGGGTCGGCGGCTATCTGCCGCGCGGCGACGAGACCGCACCGGGCACGCCGCGCGGTCGCGACGAACCGCCGATCGTCGACGCGCCCGGCGACGGCGAGACGCCGGACCGCAGCGGCCAGTACGACTTCTTCACGGTGCTGCCGGAAATCGAGGTGGTCGTACCCGGCCGCGAGATCGAGCAGCGCGCCCGGGAAAACCCGGAACAGCCGGCCACGCCGGCCGGCGGCGGCTACATCATCCAGGTCGGCTCGTTCCGCAACAGCGCCGACGCCGACGCGCTCAAGGCCCGGCTGGCGATGGTCGGAATGGTCGCGAAAATCCAGGAAGTGACCGTCAACGGCGAAACCTGGTACCGGGTCCGCCTGGGGCCGTTCGAAACCGCGCGCGCGGCCGACGGCGCCCGCCGCCAGCTGCGCGACAACGGCTTCGATTCGATGGTGCTCAGCAGCGGCTGACGCACGCAAACCGGCACGGACCCGGTCCGGTTGAATCCAGACCGAGGGACCGGAAAAATGCAGCAAACACGCAGCAAACCGGCACTGATGCTCCCTGGCGGCGGCGCGCGCGGCGCCTACCAGGTCGGCGTGCTCAAGGCGCTGGCCGAATACCTGCCCGGCCCGCACAGCCCGTTCCCGATCATCGCCGGGACATCCGCCGGCGGCATCAACGCCGCGGTCATGGCCAGCCATGCCGACGACTTCGCGCGCGGTGCGGCCCGGCTCGAGCAGTTCTGGGGCAACTTCCGCTGTTCCGACATCTACTGCACCGGCTGGATGTTCAACCTGCGCACCGGCCTGCACTGGCTGGCGTCGATGACGCTGGGCGGGCTTGGCGTGGCCAACCCGAAATCGCTGCTGGACAATTCGCCGCTGGGCGAACTGCTCGGACGCGAGCTCGACACCGAGGGCATCGCCCGGGCGGTCGCCCGCGAACACCTGCACGCGCTGATGGTCGCCGCCTCGGGCTACACGACCTCGCGCGCGGTGACGTTCTTCCAGGGCCATGAGTCGATCCAGGAATGGTCGATGTACCACCGCGCCGGCGTACGCACGCGGATCGATCCCGACCACTTGCTGGCCAGCGCCGCGCTGCCGCTGCTGTTTCCGGCCAAACGTATCGGCAACGAGTATTACGGCGACGGCGGCATGCGTCATACCACCCCGCTAAGCCCGCCCATCCACATGGGCGCCGACCGGATCGTCATCATCGGCACGCGCGACGAGACCCAGGACCCCGAGCCGGATGCCTGCGGCTGCTATCCGTCGCTGGGCGACATCGGCGGCTACCTGCTCGACGTGATCTTCATGGACTACCTCAACAACGACCTGGCCCGGCTCAACCGGATCAACCGCACGCTGGGCATGGTGCCGCCCGAAGACCGCCCGAAGACCGGACTGCGCCACGTCGACGCAATGCTGATCCAGCCCAGCGAGGACTTGCGCGAAATCGCCACCCGCCACATGCACCGCGTCCCGGCCAGCGTCAAGACGCTGTTGCGCGGCGTCGGCGCCTGGGGCCCCGGCCGGCTGCCGAGCTACCTGCTGTTCGAGGCCGAATTCTGCCGCGAGCTGATCGAACTCGGTTACCGCGACGGCATGGCCCGGCGCGAGGAAGTCGTCGAGTTGATGGCGTTGTAAAGGGGCCAGGGGCCAGGCAAACTACACGACCGGCCGAAAAACTACGCCCGTCCGCTGCGCATGTTCATCACGTGGGCGACGATCAGCGCCGCACCGCCGGCCGAGGTCACAAACGCGATCGCGACCGGGTGCAGCCAATGGCCTTGCTCCAGCACTGCCGCGACGACCAGCAGCGCAAAGCCGATCGCCGCCGGAATCCACATGCGCGCGTTGCGGTGGCGCAGGAATCCCAGCGTGTAGGCCAGCGCCCCGACCGGCACGATCACAGCCAGCAGCACCAGGTGAAACGCCTCGTGGCTGAAAAGACCCACCGAAGCCAGCGGCGCGAAAATCAGCGCAAGCGGCACGGCCAGACACTGCACGAGGCAGAGTGCCGAAATGCCGATGCCCAGCCGATCCAGAAAACTCACCGAAGCCTCGCACTCGCGTGCCTGCACAATCGCCGACATCGAAAACCCGATCGCGTCAAAAGCGTAATGATATAACATTATGGGGTTGGGAGAAACACCGTGCGGATCGCGCTGCGCACCATGCAGGGTCCGCGTGCTCAGACGAGATCGCGCGGGATCCAGATGTCCCAGTCGTCGGAAAACACCCGGGTGTCGCCCTCGCGAACGTCCAGTTCCGCCGTCAGCCGGAAGTGATCGCGCGTGCAGGTCAGTACGGTCCGGGTCTCGGTGTGGATTTCCCAATCGCCGCGCTTGAGGGTGCGTTGCCAAACCGCCTCGCCGCGCAGCGACTCGAAATCCGCACTCCGGCTCGAGTAGTACTCCGCAGCGAAGGTCTGCATGACCAGATCGATGTCGCCGAGCCGGCAACTGCCGTGATCGTTGATGACTTCCAGCGTCGAGACGTCGGTGGCCAGGTCACGCTTGACCAGCCAGGTGTGGTGGGGCGGCTGGATCAGCTCGCATGGCCCGGGCCGTGCGGCCTCGGGCGCAGGAAACGGCGCCAGCGCCGAATCGCCCGGGCGCGGCTCGCGCACCGGCAGCCGCAGCGTGCTTCGGGTCGGGTAAACGCGCATCTCCACCGGCTCGGGCGGCGGCCAGGCCAGCGGCCAGTACGATGTCGACAGCGACAGCCGGATCCGGTGGCCGGGCGGGAACGCCTGGCCGATCTCGTTCATCCAGACCTTGACCCGGTAGCGCCTGCCTGGCTCCAGCGGTTCCGGCTGCTCGGCGCTGTCGCGGTGGGTCAGGTTCAGCAGGCCGTACGTCACGCGGGTGGCGCGGCCGTCGGGCGCGACGTCCGACAACCGCGCGGCGATCATCGCGACCGGGCGATCGACGCTGAATTCCAGCTCCAGGCACGCCCGGCCCAGGATTTCGACCCGCGGCTCCAACGGCAGCGTCTCGAACACCAGCGCGCCGCCGTCCTCCTCGCGCTGATCATAGGCCAGGTCCGGGCCGGCCGCGTACGAGCACCACTTGCCGGCATACAGGCCCACCGACAGCGGCGACTGCAGGATGCGCTCGGAATCGTCCGGCTCGACCCCGCCGGCCACCAGCCGCCCGCCCCCGCTCAGACCGTAATCGCGTACGACCAGATCGGCCGGCGGCCACTGCTCTTCGGCCACCCAGCGCCCCGGCCGGTGAGAGTACTGGGTGGTCGGCGGCACACTGTCCTGCATCCAGACCCGCAGCATCGGCTCCTCGTCGATGCCGTTGGGCTCGTTCTTGAGCCAGCGATCCCACCAGCGAACCGACTCCTGCAGAAAGCCGATCGCCGGGCCGGGTTCGCCGAGGTGCGGATATTTGTGACTCCACGGGCCGACCAGCCCCTTGCGCGGCACGTCCAGGTGCCTCATCAGCCGGAACACCGCATTCGAATAGCCGTCGGCCCAGCCGCTGACGGCGTAGACCGGCACCTCGATGTCGGCGTAGTTCTCGCACACCGAGCCGTGTCGCCAGTACGCGTCCCGGCGCTGGTGTTCCAGCCATTTCGCCAGCCACAGACCGCTGCCGCGCAGGCGCTCGAACCACATCTCGCGCCACCGCTCGCCGACGATTTCCGGATCCGGCGGCAGCGCGTTGTAGTCGAACATCGTCGAGGCCCAGGACAGGTTATCGCCGAGCAGGCACCCGCCCATGTGGTGGATGTCGTCGCGGTAGCGGTCGTCGGTCGAACAGACCGTGATGATGGCGCCGAGCTCGGGCGGTCTGCGGGCCGCGATCTGCAGCGCATTGAAGCCGCCCCACGAAATCCCGAAAATGCCGGCCCTGCCGTTGCACCATGGCTGCTCTGCGAGCCATTTCAGGACCGCCAGGCCGTCGTCCTGCTCCTGTTCCAGGTATTCATCGGCCAACACCCCCTCGGAATCGCCGCTGCCGCGCAGGTCGACGCGCAGCGAGACGTAGCCGTGACCGGCCAGGTAGCCATGAATGGACTCGGCCTTGAGCCGTTCGTCGTCGCG
The DNA here is from genome assembly GCA_032251475.1 of Wenzhouxiangellaceae bacterium. Lineage (GTDB taxonomy): Bacteria > Pseudomonadota > Gammaproteobacteria > Xanthomonadales > Wenzhouxiangellaceae. The sequence continues at coordinate 10,194 of JAVVDX010000063.1, forward strand.
CTTGCGGTACGGGATGAATTCCAGCAGCGCCGGCACCGGCCGCTGCTCGGCATCTTCCGGCATCCAGATCCGCGCGGCCAGCCGCACGCCGTCGGGCATGGGGATCCACGCGTTCTCGATGGTCCGGACCGGATACGGGAACTGGTCGACGTACTTCAATGGCCTGATCTCGCGGCAGGAACGGCGCCGAACGCAAACGCATCGGCGAGATTGCGGTGCCCGGTATCAGTGAACCGGAACATCCCGGTCGAATTCGAATCGCAGGCCGCGGGTGCATTCGGCCCAGTTGTCGCGCAGGGCGCTACGGCTCGAAGCCCCCATGTACACGATCGCGAGATTGTAGCTGTAGCTGTCCTGCTCATGCAGTTCGGACAGCCGCATGCCGGCCTCCACCTGCGGATGGACAATCGTCCCGGGGAAGCGCCGTTCAAGCTCTTCGATCTCCTCTTCGCCGGGAATCCGCGTCACTCGCGCATCGCCCCAGGCGCGCAGGAAGAACGCCGCGGCCCGGCGGAATCGTCCCTCGCGCTTCGGAATCTCGGGCCGCTCGCCCAACGCAAGCTTGACCGGCACCTCGTGATTGCTGGTGCCGTCGACCTTCTCGAACAGGTCGCTGTGGTGCTGCGCCACGCGGGTGTTGATCTCCAGCAGCCAGATCCGGTCGCGATCCTCGTCCCAGAAGAATTCGACGTTGAAGCCGGACTGATCGAAGCCAACGTGCGTGAGCGCGCGCGCGGCGATCTCGGCCATCCGGCTCTGGACGCTTTTCGGCAGCCGCGACGGGTACTCGTAGCGCGCGAAACTGGACGAGTGCGGCACCCGGATGGAATCCACGGTACCGTGGAAATTCACTTCCCCGTCGTGGACGAACCCCTCCAGCGTGCACTGCCGGCCGCCGATGATTTCCTCGGCGATGCAATGGTTGCCGTCGACCTGCGCGATCTCGTCGGGCAATTCGACCTGGTCGAGCACGAAATTGAACGGCTCGCCCAGTTCGCGTATGTGCTGCCGGATCACGCCGATCGCGCGCCCGAGCTGCTTGCGGTTTCCGATCCGGAAACCGAGGAACGAACCGCTGGACTTGACCGGCTTGATCCAGAACGGATAGTCCAGCGCCAGGTTGTCCAGCGCGTCGTCGTCGAACGGATCGACCGCGGCGAAGCCGGGAATCGCCTCCGGGATCACCTTCTTCTGCTCGACGCGCGCCCAGTACTTGTGCTCGCACTTGAGCAGGCTCTCCAGCGACGGCGAGCGAAGCCCGAGCCGGCCGCAGAGGATGGGCAGCATGGTGCTGATCGGGAAATCGATGTAGCCGGCGACCGCGTCGATCCGGCCGTCGAACGCGCGCAGTTCCTCCTCGGCCTGCTGCAGCATGCCCGGCACGTCATAACCGTGCGGCTCGTCGAGCAGGCCGTGGAAACGGTAGTTGCCAGCACCCCGGATGCTGGACAGTTTTTCACGATGAAACGGGGTCAGGCCGACCAGGAACACGTTCTTGCGTTCGGCGTCCGAACGGGGCTGAAGGTCGGACGGGTGCACGGCCAGCCCGTCTTCGGCCTGGCGGGTCTTGGCGCCACCGGCAATCGGCTCGAGTTCGAACCGAAGCGCGTCCCTGATCTCGGCGATCCGGTCGCGCAGCCGCCTGCCGCTGCTCGCGCCGACGAACAGAATCGCGTAGCCGTAGCTGTAGCTGTCCTGCTCCTGATCTTCAAGATCGGACAGGCGCATGCCCTCTTCGACCAGCACCTGCACTCCCAGGCCGGGGTGTTGACGTTGCAGCGCCGCGATCTCGTCGGCCGTCGGCACGCGGGTTACACGGGCGTCCTCGAACGCGCGCAGGAAGACCTTGGCGGCCGCGCCGAACTCGCCTTTTCGCGTCTCCCAGCGCGGTTTCCGGCCCAGCGCCAGCTCGACGATGATCCGGTGATGCGGGGAGCCGTCGACTTTCTCGAACACGTCGCCGTGGGACTGCGAAATCCGCGGGTTGATCTCGAGGATCCAGACCTGGTCCTTTCTGCGGTCCCAGAAGAATTCCATGTTGAACGCCGACTGATCCAGCCCGGTCTCGGCGATCACCGCGCGGGCGAGCTCGATCATTCGCTGGCGCACCGGCCGGGGAAGGCTGGATGGATACTGGTAGCGCGAGAACGTCGAGCCGTTCGGGAAACGGAACGAATCGACGATGCCGTAGATCTCGACATCGCCGTTGCTGGTGAAGCCCTCCAGCGTGCACTGCCGGCCACCGATCAGGGCCTCTACGATGCAGTGGTTTCCGCCGACCTTGTCTACCCGGTCCGGCAGGTCGGCGTGGTCCATGAAGTCGCCGAAGGCGTTGCCCAGTTCGCCGATGCCTTGCCGGATCGCCGCTATGGCCTCGTCGAGATCTTCGCGGTTGCCGATGCGGAAACCGAGGTGCGACGAAAACGATTTGACCGGCTTGATCCAGTACGGGCAGGCGATGTCGATCGAATTCAGTGCCGCGTCGTCGAACGGGTCGACCGCCTGAAACGCCGGTACATGTTCGGGCGCGACGCGCTTTTGGACCAGGCGGCTGTAGTACTTGTGCTCGCAGGTGATCACCGAATCCACCGTAGGCGCCTTCAGACCCAGCCGCCGCGCCAGCATGGGCACCATCAGACTGACCGGAAAGTCCCAGTAACCGATGATGCCGTCGACGGTCCCGTCGAACGCCCGAAGCTGGCGCTCAGCCTCGTCAAGGGCGCCACGGACGTCAAAATCGGCGCTGGACGTCACACTGTCCAGGTCCATGAGCGGGTGGAATCTCAGGGGCTGGCCGAGATCGACGGCTTCGAGCTTTCCGCGATTGAAATCGTCCAGGCCCAGAACGAACAGATCGATCGTCGCCGACACCATTGCCACCTCCGGCCGTGTGCCATGGACAAGTCCCCCGATTACAGACTAACAGCCATCGAAGTCCACGTGCGGTAAAACCGCTTACACCGTGATCGCAACGATCCGAGGCACGTCCTGCGGCGAGAGCGGAAGCCGGCCCCGGGCCGGCTCCCGCCAGTCGAACAAGAGACTTCACAGAAACACGGGTCGAGGCACTCGTGCGCTGGTCATGAACTGCCGCAACCTGGCCGCGGATTCCGGTCCCATTCGGGCCGGCACCGGTCGCGGCCGGCCGCGCCCGCGCCCAGGTCGCTCAGTTTCGTCTTCAAAGGTCGGCAGGAACTCCGGCAAACGTCGCACGTCGGCGGCCGCCTCGAACCCGGAGGCCAGACGAATCAACGTTGGCTCGCTCCATGCCGTACCCATGAACGTGAGGCCGACCGGCAAATCGAAAACAAAACCTCCCGGCACCGTAACGAGCGGGTAGCCGGCGACCGCGGCGAACGACGAACTGCCGAACTGGAAGCAGTCACCGGTGATCAGGTCGGTGGGCCAGGCCGGAGAGCCCGTCGGCGCGACCAGCGCATCGAGATCGTTCTCGACGAGCGCCGCGTCGATGCCGAGATCGGCGGCCAGCATCGGGCCGCGTTCCAGCGCGGCCAGGTATTCGGCTTCGCTGAAGATTTCGGCCTCGGCCAGTTCGAACCATTCCTGGCCGAAGAACTGCAACTCTTCATCGGCGTGATCGAGATTGAACTGGATCACGTCGGCCATGTTCGCGACCGGCACCCCGGAACGGGTGGCCAGATACCGGTTGAGATCGCGCTTGAATTCGAACACCAGCACGATGGTCTCGGCGGGATCGGCGAAGAAATCGTCGAAGGACGGAATCTCCACCGGATCGATCACCTCAGCGCCGGCATCGCGCATGACCTGTACCGCCCGGTCGAACACCTCGAGGGTCTCGGTCGTGGCCGACGAATCAAACTGGCGCACGACGCCGATGCGCGCACCGGCCAGCCCGTCGGGATCGACGAACGGGCTGTAGTCGGAGAAGACATTGCCTTCGCTGGGTTCCGTTTTCGGATCGCGCGCATCGACACCGGTCAGCGCGCCCAGGACGGCAGCCGCGTCGGCCACCGTTCGGCCCTGAACGCCGGCGGTATCCTGCGAATCGGCAAGCGGCACGATTCCCGCCCGGCTGGCCAGACCAACGGTTGGCTTGATGCCGACGACCCCGTTGGCCGACGACGGACAGACCACCGAGCCGTCGGTTTCGGTGCCCAGCGCAACCGTGCACAGCCCTGCGGCCACCGATGCCGCCGAACCGGAGCTGGACCCGCACGGGTTGCGATCCAGGATGAACGGATTGTTGCCCTGGCCTGCCACCCCGCACCAGCCGCTGGAAGAATCGAACCCGCGAAAGTTCGCCCATTCGCTCAGGTTGGCCTTGCCGAGGAGAACGGCACCGGCTTCACGCAACTTGGCGACCGCGGTGGAATCCTGGGGCGGGGGATCACCGACCAGCGCCAGGGAACCGGCCCGGGTGCCCATTCGGTCGGCGCTGTCGTAATTGTCCTTGACCAGAAAGGGAATGCCGTGTAGCGGCCCGCGCGGGCCGCTTGTGCGCCGTTCCATGTCGAGGTCCCTCGCGATCGCGAGCGCGTCGGGGTTCAACTCCAGCACATTGTTGAGGCCACCCCTGACATCGATCCTGTTGATGCGACTCAGAAAGATCTGGACCAGGCGGTGCGACGTAAGCCGGCCGCTGTCCATGAGTGCCTGGAGTTCGGCAATCGACGCGTTCGCCAGCCGGGCGGACTCCGAGTCGCCGGGCGGAATGGAACGTGCCCTGGCGTCGGAAGCCGCGAGTCCGAGCGACGAACCGGCACCGACCGCGCCGGCGGCGATCACCCCCTTGAGAAAATTCCTGCGGCTGTCGGCCGATCCGGGTTCGTCGTTGCCGGCGGATACGCGCCGGACGTCCGTAGGGGATAAGTGGTCACTCATAACCGGTCTCCAATGCTTCCACGGACAATCCGGCTGCGGCAACACGGATCCGTCCGGCATGCGGAACTGGAGCCGCGGTGGTTAAATTGCTGCCGAACCCGCCCCGGGCGCCCCCGTGCGACCCGAGGTTGATTCAATGCAACCCGCCTGTCCGTGGTTTCGACACCACGGCCCCGCGCTCCCGAACGGACTGAATCACTATAGGACGCAGGCCTCGCGGTTGCAACCTGAGCGCGCCCAATCCGCTGGCTTCGGACCAGGTGCCAACCATATGTGCGGAATACACCCGAATGTGGATGGTGCCGGCTGAGGGATTGCGGCGCCCGCCTTGCGAGCTTGCCCTTCGGGCTGTCGCTTCGCTCCAGCGATTGTGCGCTGCCGCGCACAATGCAAACCGGCTGGTTCGGTCGGGGGTTCGAATCGAGTCGTCTTCAAGCCCGGAGATCGGCCAGTATAGGCGGCTTCGGTAAGCACCCGGACTGGGTGGTGCCGGCTGAGGGATTCGAACCCCCGACCCTCTGATTACAAATCA
>JAVVDX010000064.1:0-15569 GCA_032251475.1 Wenzhouxiangellaceae bacterium
GGCGACGACCGCGCCCATGACCACCGTCATCGGACCGGTCGGTCCCGAGACCTGGTTTGCTCAGTCCGCTCCCGCTTCGCCCTCGATCCGACTCTTTTCAGGCACGCCGCGGACCGCGACGTCGGTCATGAACGCACGGACCATGGCGTAGCACGCGGCGACCAGCAACAGCGACATCGGAAGCGCCATAGAGATGGCCGCCTGCTGGATCGCGGCCAGGCCACCGACGATCAGCAGCGTTGCGGCGACCGCGCCCTCGGAGATGGCCCAGAACAGCCGCTGGGCGACCGGTGGGTGAGGGTGGCCGCCGGAGGTCACCATATCGTCGACCAGCGAGCCGGAATCGGACGATGTGATGAAGAAGATGGCGATGACCAGCGTTGCGAACACGGTCGTGACCGAGCCCAGCGGCATTTCGGAAAGAAGCAGGTGCAGCGAGGTGGCGACGTCGTTGACTGCTTCGCGCGCGAGTTCGAGTTCGGTGAAACGCTCGAGGTACAACGCGGTGCCGCCGAACGTCGCCATCCAGAAAAACGTGACCAGCGTCGGCACCAGCAGTGCGGCCAGGATCAGTTCGCGTACGGTGCGGCCTTTCGAGATCCGGGCGACGAAGATGCCGACGAACGGCGACCACGAAATCCACCAGCCCCAGTAGAAAAACGTCCAGTTGGACTTCCAGTCCGAATCGAGCGCATAGTCCGTCTCGAGGCTGGTGCCGATCAGGGTCTGAAGATAGGTCCCCAGGCCGCCGACAAGCGTTTCGAGAATGTACGCCGTCGGCCCGAAGAGAAACACGAAGGCCATCAGGATGGCGGCCAGCGCCAGGTTCAGCGAAGAAAGCCGACGGATGCCGCGATCGACCCCCGAGACCACCGATGCCGTGGCCACGGCCGTGATCGCCGCGATGATCACGACCTGGTTGAAGATCGACGACTCGAGCCCGGTCGACATCGAAAGCCCGGCGTTGATCTGCATCGCGCCGAGCCCCAGCGAGGTACCTACGCCCAGTAGCGTCCCGACGGTGCAGAGAATGTCGACCAGATGGCCGGGCAAACCGTAGATCCGCTTGCCGAGGATCGGCCAGAGCACCGAGCGGGGCGCCAGCGGCAGCCCGATGCGGAAATGGAAATAGGCGATCGACATCGCCAGCACCAGGTAGATCGCCCACGGATGAAGGCCCCAGTGGAAGAACGAGTACTTCATTGCGTCGGTCAGCGCCGCTGCGCTCCGCGGCTCGGCGACGTGGGGCTCGAGGTAGTGATTGAGCGGTTCGGCCACGCCCCAGAACACCAGCCCGGTACCCATGCCGGCCGCGAACAGCATCGCAAACCAGCCGAGCCGGCTGAAGTCGGGTTCGGCGTCGGGTTCGCCGAGCCGGATCCGGCCGGCCGGGCTGAACACGACGATCAGCGCGAACACCAGCAGCGCCGAGGTGAGCAGCATGTAGTACCAGCCGAAGTTGTCGACGATCCAGCCCTGCACGCCCTTGAACACCGCGGCCGCGGTCGGCGTGAACGCGCCGCCGAAGATGCAGAAGGCCACGACCAGTCCGGCCGAGCCGAAGAACACGGTCGGCTGCATCCGCTTGAACGGGCCCAGCGGGCGGGCAAGGTTCTGATTCGGCTTGTCTTCCGACATGCCGGGCTCCATGTGCCGATTCGTACGAAATCAATCACCTGATCTTGCGGCGGACCGGGACAGGCGGTTCAATCAGCGGTGTCCGGCTCCACGAATAACCATACCACCTGGGGAAAGGCCTTCCTGAAGTCCTTTTCGAACTCGTTGATGGCCTGGATCATGGCCTCATCGCCGGCCTGGCGCTGGAACCTGAGCTTGAGCGAAACCATGACGTCCTTGCCGAGTTGCAGCGTAATCAGGTTCAGGATCGAGGCGATCTCCGGCCTCCGGGTGATGAAATCCGCCATGTGTTCGCGTTCGCGCGGGTCGATCGACTCGCCGATCAGCATTGCCTTGACCTCGATCCCGATCAGCACTGCGATGACGATCAGCAGCGCACCGATGGCCAGCGTTCCCAGTGCATCGAACAGCGGGTTGCCGGTCACCATGGTCAGGCCTACCGCGAACAGCGCGAAGACCAATCCGAGCAGCGCAGCCAGATCCTCGCCGAATATCACGATCAGCTCGCTGGCGCGGCTTTCCCGGAACCACCGCCAAAGGTTCCGGTTGCCGCGCACCTTGTTGATCTCGATGATCGCGGCGCGCAGAGAGAGCCCCTCGGCGACGATCGCGAAGACCAGGATGCCGATGGCCAGCCACGGCCACGAAAGCGGATGGGGGTCATGCAGCTTGTGCCAGCCCTCGACCAGCGAATACATGCCGCCGACCGAGAACAGGATGATCGCGACGATGAAGCTCCAGACGTAGATCGTCTTGCCGTAGCCCAGCGGGTGCAGGTCGTCGGGCGGGCGTTTCGAGCGCTTCAGTCCGACCAGCAGCAGAAGCTGGTTGCCGGCATCGGCGAGCGAATGGACCCCCTCGGCAAGCATTGCGCCCGAGCCCGTGACGGCCGCCGCGACCAGTTTGGCCGCGGCGATCGCGGTATTGGCGCCGAGCGCGTAGAAAATCGTTCTGGTCGAGTCGGCTCCGGCCATGACCGCGGCTCGTTCAGCCGATCTCGACCGCGATGGCGGTGGCCTCGCCGCCGCCCAGGCAGATGCCGGCGACACCGCGCTTGCCGCCGGTGGCCTTGAGCGCGTGGATCAGCGTGACCAGGATGCGGGCGCCGCTGGCCCCGATCGGGTGGCCCAGCGCGCATGCGCCGCCGTGGACGTTGAGCTTGTCGTGCGGCAGCTCCAGATCGTGCATCGCCGCCATCGAGACCGCGGCGAACGCTTCGTTGACCTCGAACAGGTCGACGTCGCCGACGCTCCAGCCGACGCGCTCGAGCAGCTTCTTCATTGCGCCGACCGGCGCGGTCGTGAACCATTCGGGTTCCTGCGAGTGCGTCGCGTGGCCGACGATGCGCGCCAGCGGCGCGATACCGCGCCGTTCGGCGTTTTCGGCGCTCATGACCACCAGCGCCGCCGCGCCGTCGGAGATCTTCGACGAGCTGGCCGCGGTGATCGTGCCGTCTTTCGCGAACGCCGGTCTCAGGCTCGGGATCTTTTCGACATCGATCCGGCCCGGTTCCTCGTCGGTCGCGACTTCGCTCTCGCCCTTGCGGGTCTTGACCGTGACCGGCGCGATCTCGGCCGCGAACAGCCCGTTGGCGGTGGCGTGCTGGGCGCGCTCGACGGAGGTGCGGGCGAACGCGTCCTGCTGCTCGCGCGAGAAGCCGTACCTGCTCGCGCACATTTCGCCGAAGTGTCCCATCATCTGACCGTCGAACGGGCTCTGGAGGCCGTCGTAGAACATGTGGTCGGTCAGTTTCCCGTGACCCATCCGCAGACCGCGGTCGATCATGTACGGCGCATTGGTCATCGATTCCATGCCGCCGGCGACGACGATCTCGGACGAACCGGCCCGGATCGCGTCGTGGCCGAGCATGAGCGCCTTCATGCCGGATCCGCAGACCTTGTTCAGCGTCGTGCAGCCGGTCGAAAGCGGCAGCCCGGCGGCGAGCGAAGCCTGGCGCGCCGGCGCCTGGCCGACGCCGGCCGGCAGCACGCAACCCATGAACACCTCGGTAACGTCGTCGCCGGCCAGACCGCTGTCTGCCACGGCCGCTCGAATCGCGGCGGCACCCAGTTCCGGCGACGGGACCGGGGCGAACTGGCCCTGGAACGAACCGATTGCGGTCCGGCGGGCGGCGGTGATGACGATGGCATCCGACATGGCAGGTTTCCTCGATGGTGTACGGGCGGGTGGAACGAGGCGCCCATTATCTCAAATCGGGAGGCCTACTCGGGCCTCGAGTCCGGGTTTGCGGCCGTCTCCGGCCGTCCGCGGCGCCGGGAGACGGCGGCTGGCCGCCTACATGGGCCAGAGCCAGAACAGCCCGTAACTGGTCACGATCATCAGGATCAGGTTCAGCGGCGCGCCGACGCGGGCGAAATCGGTGAACTTGAGCACCCCGGTGCCGAAGATCATCGTGTTGGTCTGGTAGCCGACCGGCGACAGGAAGCTGGTCGAGGCCGCGAACATCACGGCCAGCGCCAGAGGCAGCGGCGGCAGCCCCAGCAGTTCGGATATCGACAGCGCGACCGGCACCAGGATGACCGCCGAGGCGTTGTTGCTGACCAGTTCGGTCAGGATGGTGGTGATGAAATAAAGCGCCATCAGGATGAAGACCGGGTGCCAGTCGACCGCGTACAGCGCGATCAGCGAACCGAGCCAGTCGGCGGCACCGGACTTGGTCATCGCGATTCCAAGCGGGATCACGCCGGCGAGCAGGAAGATCACGTCCCAGGACACGTCGGCGTACATGTCCTGCTTCGAAATGCAGCCGGTCAGGACCATCGCGATGACGCCGGCGATGGCGGTCAGCACGATCGGCATCGGGGTCGATGCGGCAAGCACGATGACTCCGGCGACGATGCCGCCGGCGACGAGCATGCGCTTGCGGTCGAAATCGTCCTCGTACTCGTTGAGCACGACGACGTCGGAGTTGCGGTGCAGGCGCGCCAGGGCGGTCTTCGACATCTCCAGCAGCGCGACCTCGCCGACGTGCAGCTTCTCCTGCGCCAGCCGGCGCGAGCGGACCGAGCGGATGTCGAGGCCGATCAGGCGGGCCTGGTAGCGCTTCCAGAAATCCACCGCGCGCGCGGTGCGGCCGTTGAACAGGCCGCGATTGCGCAGCAGGATGGGCACAAGCTGACCGTCGGCGCGCGCCTTGCGCAGATCGCCGAACTCGGACAGCACGTCGACCTTGTGCTCCTTGATCAGGTCCATGATCTGGCGGACCGTCGCCCGCGCCATGATGATGTCTCCGGACTGGATCTCGGTCGTGCAGGCGCGCTTGATCCAGGTCTGCTCGCTGCGCGTGAGCTTGAGTACCTCGGCGCCGTATTGCGGCTCGAACTTGGAATCCTCCAGCGTCCTGCCGATGAGGTTGCTTTCGCGCGGCACGGCCAGTTCGATGACGAACGATTCCTCGTCGGTCTCGGCCAGCGGCCGTGCGTCGCTACGCGGCAGGAGCAACCGGCCGAGGGTCAGAAAGTAGATCAGCCCTACGACGATGACAATCAGGCCCAGGTGAGTGAATTCGAACATCGCCAGTTCGCGTCCGAACCTCGGGTCGTCGGCGAGAATGGACGAGGCGAGGATGTTGGTCGAGGTGCCGATCAGCGTCAGCGTCCCGCCCATCATCGCGAAGAAGCTCACCGGCAGCAGCACGCGCGAGGCCTTGAAATTGCTGCGGCGCACCATGTCGAGCACCAGCGGAATCGCGATCGCGACCGCGGCGGTGTTGTTGATGATGCCCGAGACCAGGCCCACCAGCATGCCGACGCCGATGATCTGGCGCAACTCGGAGTTCCCGACCAGCGGAAACAGGCGCTTGCCGGCCAGGTGGATGAGACCGGAGCGCTGGATGCCGCCGGACAGGATGAACATGCACAGCACCGTGACCGTGGCCGTGCTGGACAACCCGGACAGGCTTTCGGAGACGGTCGGGAACGCGGCCTTGAGGTTGACGCCGCGCTCGAGCAGCCACTGCGAATGGAACAGAACCGGAATCGCCATCACCGTCACCAGGATGGCCAGCGCGGTCACGTCGATCGGCAGTTTCTCGGTCGCGAACAGGTAGAGCGCGCAGCCGATGATGACGAACACCAGCGCGATTTCGACGGTCATGGGGCGATGTGCTCCAGATCACTGAAACGCAAAGCTTAACGGTTTTATGGGTGCGGTGTCTGCAATGCGAATTACTGGAACCGTCGGATAGTAAATCAATGTATTTCAATTACTTGAATGATATTTCCAGAATCTGTGAGATATTCAGTTCCGGCGCTTGCCGGGCCTGAGCCTTATTGAATACGCCGCACTGTAAATCCATGGTTTTCAAGTAGTTGAAGCAGATTATCCGGCCCGATGAGATGGGCGCTGCCGACCACGACCAGCGTGGAGCGGTTGTGCAGGAGCTGGTCGACGATGCGCGGCAGCCAGATGCGGTTGCGGCCGCTGGTCAGTGACTCGAACAGCACGTCCGAATCGGTGCGATGACGTTCGATCTGCTGCGCCAGCCCGTCCATGTCGCCTTTGCGCCAGTAGTCCACCAATCGAAGGAAATCCTCTTCGCTGAAGGGTTCCCTGCCATTTTGGGCGGCGATATAGTCCTCCAGCAATCGGGCCTGCAGCTCGCACGATTCGCCCCCGAATGCGCGCTGGATCGCGTGCAGCCGATCCTTCGCGGTTTCCAGCGAGATGATCTTCTTGCCGGAGGCTAGCGCCTGGCCCCATATCCATGAATCGACTCCGGTGTCGAAAGACCGCACGGTTCGCGCCGAATCCAGCGTGGTAATCATGAACAGGGCCGCAGGGGCGGATTCGGGCATCTGGTCCGTAACGCCTTCAACGGCACGGAAACGAGCTTGCATTTTTTGCCGCGATTGTGCTGCGATGTATTCCGAAAGCGGTCTGCAATTCCCTTGCCGATCGGCCTTTGCGGCCAACGCAAAAAGCTCGTGGGCGCCGCGTGAGTCGGTGGTTTCGATCATGACTGCCGTAGAGCGCCGAAATGCGGCCCTCAACGGCCCGTGGAACCAGGTCGCGGATGGCACCGATGAGCGCATCCTGTTCGAGATCGGAATCTTTCGATATACGACGCCGCCGGAACCCGAAATCCTCGACTGAACATTCAGCCGGGGCGGACTCAGTTCTTCGGGCAGTCGGTGGAGACTGCCGAAAATCCAGAGCTCGTGACCGTTTTCGGTCCGGACCTGCCATAGCGCGGGGCGGTCGTCCGGCCCGGTGGTCGCGCAACCGGAAAAGGCAGCGGCAAGCGCAATTGCAAAGGACCCGATACACGCTGTACGAAACCGGCACAAATAATCGGTCATGGCAGGTCTGGAGGAGCGACGTTCCCATGACGGGGACCGTCTCGCGCGTGTCCGGATTGCACCATGCGGATTGCAATGGGGCCGCGGCGCCCGCCAGCCTTGTTCCAGCCTCAGGTGCGCTCGTTGACCAGCTCGCGGCCGATCAGCATCCGGCGGATTTCGTTGGTGCCGGCACCGATGTCGTAGAGCTTGGCATCGCGCAGCAGCCGCCCGGTCGGATACTCGTTGATGTAGCCGTTCCCGCCCAGCGCCTGGATTGCCTCGAGTGCGACCTGGACGGCGCTGGTCGAGCCGTGCAGCAGGCAGGCCGCGGCGTCGATGCGGGATCTCTCGCCGGCGTCGAAATCGGCCGCGACCTGGTAGGCGAATCCGCGCGACGATTGCAGCGAGGCATACATTTCGCCGATCTTTGCCTGCATCAGCCCGAAATCCCCGAGCCGGCGCTTGAACTGCTTGCGCTCGCGCACGTAGGGCAGCACCTGGTCGAGGCAGGCCTGCATGATGCCGATCGGCCCGCCCGAGAGCACCAGCCGCTCGGAGTTCAGGCCCGACATCAGGATCTTCACGCCGTCGTTGACTTCGCCGAGCACGTTGTCGTCCGGAATCTCGCAGTCCTCGAACACCAGTTCGCAGGTGTTCGAGCCGCGCATGCCCAGCTTGTCGAGCTTCTGCGCCTTGCGGAAGCCGGGAAAGTCCTTCTCGACCAGAAACGCCGTCATGCACTTCGATCCGGCCTCCTGGCCGGCGGTGCGCATGTAGACCAGCGCCACGTCGCATTCCGGGCCGTTCGTGATCCACATCTTCGAGCCGTTGGCGACCCAGACATCGCCGTTCCTTTCGGCCCGGCACGCCATCGAGCCGACCACATCGGAGCCGGCTCCGGGTTCGGACATCGCGAGCGCACCCTTGAGTTCGCCCGAGACCAGGCCGGGCACGAACTTGCTGCGCTGGGCCTCGCTGCCGTTGCGGTAAAGGTTGTCCAGGCACAGGTTGGAGTGCGCGCCGTACGAAAGCCCGACCGATGCCGAAGCGCGCGAGATCTCCTCCATCGCGACCAGGTGGGCGAGGTACCCCATGTCCGAGCCGCCGAATTCCTCCGGGATCGTGATGCCGAGCAGACCCATGTCGCCAAGCTCGCGCCAGAGCTCCTGGGGAAACTCGTTGCGCTCGTCGATCTCCGCCGCACGCGGCGCAATCGCCTCGTCGGCGAACTTTCGGGTCGTCTCGCGCAGCAGTTCGATCTCTTCGATGAGTTTCATGAATGCAAGATTACACCGCGGATGAATGCAGATGAACGCAGATGAAAACGAAAAAGCATTTTAAAAGCGAGACACGAAGATCACGAAGAAGGCACGAAGAGCACGAAGTAAAAGGCTCTTTGGCTTGAAATACCTGGAAAGAAGTCAATTCAATGAATCTCTGTTTGATTTCTTCGTGTCATTCGTGTGACGCTTTTGGCTATCATCCGCGTTTATCTGCGGTTCAATTGTCAATGATTGCCGCGCTCGCGGCCCGGGAAGCGGTGGGCGCGGCCCATGAACGGCAGTTTCAGCTTGCCGATCGTCGCGACGCGCTCCTCGGCCATGCGGTCGGCGGCTTTCCAGGTCGGGATGCCGTCGCGTTCGGCGATCTGGAAGATCTTCGAGACGTTGTAGTAGATCGTGCGCATCATGCGCTTGGCCCGTTCGCGGTTGTAGCCCTCGAATTCGATCGACACGTTCATCAGGCCGCCGGCGTTGACCGCGTAGTCGGGCGCGTAAAGAATGCCGCGGTTTTCCAGCTCGTCGCCGCATTCGTCGGTCGCGAGCTGGTTGTTGGCCGCGCCGCAGACGATCTTGAACTTGAAGCGCGGAATGGTCTGCTCGTTGACGATCGCACCCAGTGCGGTCGGGCAGAACACGTCGGCGTCGACATCGTAGATGTCCTCGGTGTCGACCGCTTCGCAGCCGAGTTCCACGCACGCGGCCACGGCCTTGTCGTTGATGTCGGTGACGAATACCCGGGCGCCTTCGTTGCGCAGCAGCTTGACCAGTTCGAAGCCGACGTGGCCGACGCCCTGGACGGCGTAGCTGTAGCTGCCGACATCCTCGTTGCCGAATTTGCGCTGGAGGCTGGCGCGAATGCCCTGCAGTGTGCCGAATGCGGTGAACGGCGACGGGTCGCCGGAACCGCCGTGAACCTGGTGTACGCCGACGCAGTTGTCGGTTTCCTGGAAGACGTATTCCATGTCGTTGACGTCGATGCCGACGTCCTCGGCGGTGATGTAGCGGCCGTTGAGCGAATCAATGAACCGGCCGAACGCGCGGAACAGCGCCTCGGACTTGTCGGTACGCGGATCGCCGATCAGCACCGACTTGCCGCCGCCGAGATTCAGGCCGGCGACGGCGGCCTTGTAGGTCATGCCCCTGGACAACCGCAGCACGTCGTCGAGCGCATCCTGCTCGGTCGAGTACGGCCACATCCGCAATCCGCCCAGCGCCGGACCCAGCGTCGTATTGTGAATCGCGATGATGCCCCGCAGTCCGGCATCCTTGTTATGGCAGAAAATGACCTCTTCGTGCTCGGTCGTGCTGATGGTTTCGAAAAGATTCATGCAATCCTCCAGGCATCGCGCTTCTGACGGCGCGCTGTGAAAACGTGACCGGCCCCCGCCCAAAGGAATCGGCGGCTACGGTGGAGATGGCGGTCCGCGCGGCGCAAAGACCGCGGGAACCAGCCGCGTATTTTAGCGGATTTCGCGATCCGGCACGAAAATCCTCCAGGGCGCCGCGTTTACGTCAGAGGCCTATAATGTGGGCGGATCGGCACCGGAGTGCACGCCATGGAACCGGACCCCCTGCTGCTGTCACGCGTCCAGTTCGCGTTCGTCATTTCTTTCCACGCGATCTTCCCGGTCTTCACGATCGGACTGGCGGCGTGGATCGCGGTGCTGGAGGCGTTGAACTACCGGCGCCCGGACCCGGTGCGCGACAAGCTCAGCCGTTTCTGGACCAAGATCTTCGCGCTGGTATTCGGCATGGGCGTGGTCTCGGGCATCGTCATGGCCTTCCAGTTCGGCACCAACTGGTCGCGGTTCTCGTACGCGGCGTCGAACTTCATGGGGCCGATGCTCAGCTACGAGGTCGTGACCGCGTTCTTCCTCGAGGCGACCTTCCTCGGCGTCCTGCTGTTCGGGCGCGACAAGGTGCCGCGCGGGGCGCACCTGCTGGCCGCATGCATGGTCGCGATCGGCACGCTGATCTCGTCGTTCTGGATCCTGTCGGCCAACAGCTGGTTCCACACGCCGGCCGGGGTCGAGCTGGTCGACGGGCATTTCCAGGTCATCTCGTGGCTGGCGGCGATCTTCAACCCGTCGATGCCGTACCGGCTGGCGCACATGGGTCTGGCGTCGTTCATCACCGGCGGCCTCGTGGTATCTGCGGTCAGCGCCTGGTACCTGGTGCGCGACCGGAATCCGCGCACCAGCCGGATGGCGCTGAGGATGACCATCCCGATGCTCGCGGTGGCGACCCCGCTGCAGCTGTTTCTGGGCGATCTCCACGGCCTCAACACGTTCGAGCACCAGCCGATCAAGGTCGCGGCGATGGAAGGGCACTGGGAAACCAGGCAGGGCGCCCCGCTGATCCTGTTCGCGATTCCGGATTCGGGAGCCGAGATCAATCACCTCGAGATCGGCATTCCGTACCTTGGAAGTCTGATCCTGACCCACAGCCTCGACGGCGAGGTGCGCGGCCTGAAGACCGTTCCGCCGAAGGACCGGCCGCCGGTCGGGATCACGTTCTGGAGCTTCCGGGTCATGGTCGCGCTCGGCTTGCTGTTCATCGCGCTGTCGTGGGCTGCGCTGGCTCAGATGCTGCGCGGCCGGCTGTACCGGTCGGGCCGGCTGCTCAAGGCGCTGTCGCTGTCGTATCCGCTGCCGTTCATTGCCGTGCTGGCCGGCTGGTTCGTCACCGAGGTGGGGCGCCAGCCGTGGATCGTGCAGGGCATGATGCGCGTCGGCGAGGCAGTCACGCCCTCGCTTTCAGGCTGGATGGCCCTGACTACGCTGATCGGCTACATTGCCGTCTATGCGGTCGTGTTCGGCGCCGGCGTCTACTATCTCAGGCGGGTCATCCGGCAGGGCCCCGACCCGATCGAGTCGGCCGTCGACGACGAGTCGGCGCGTCCGAAGCGCCCGTTCTCGGCGCTGACCACGTCGTTCGAGGATGAACTGCCCGAAGGCGGGAGGTAAATCATGGGAAACATCGACCTGACGCTGATCTGGGTCGGCATCATCGGCCTGGGCGTGTTCATGTACGTGCTGATGGACGGCTTCGATCTGGGTGTCGGCATCCTGTTTCCGTTCGCCCCGGACGACCAGTCGCGCGACCTGATGATGAATTCCGTCGCGCCGGTCTGGGACGGCAACGAGACCTGGCTGGTCCTCGGCGGCGCCGGGCTGCTGGCGGCATTTCCGCTGATCTACGCGGTGTTCCTGCCGGCACTGTACATCGGGGTCTTCCTGATGCTTGCCGGGCTGATCTTCCGCGGCATCGCGTTCGAATTCCGGTTCAAGTCGCGCTCGTACCGGCACTGGTGGGACCGGTCCTTTTATCTCGGCTCGACCGTGGCGGCATTCGCGCAGGGCGCCGTGATCGGCGCCTACATCGAGGGCTTCGAGGTCGTTGACCGGCAGTACGCCGGCGGCGCGTTCGACTGGCTGACGCCTTTTACCGTCATGACCGGTCTCGGCGTCGTGACCGGTTACGCGCTGCTGGGCGCGACCTGGACCGTGCTCAAGACCGAGGGCGCGACCCAGCAATGGGCGTTCCGCATCGGTGAACGGCTGCTGCTGGCGGTGTTCGCGTTCTTCATCGTCGTCAGCGTATGGACGCCGCTGACCAAGGATTTCGTCTACCACCGCTGGCTCGACAACGCCGCCTGGCTGTGGCTGTTTCCGGCGCTGACGGGCGCTGCCATGGTCTGGGTCTGGCGCGGCATCCGGCGCAGGAGCGAAACCGTCCCGTTCGTCGGCTCGCTGATCCTGTTCGGGTTGTTCTACGTCGGCATCCTGATCTCGATGTGGCCGCTTGCGGTGCCGCCGGACTACACGTTCTGGGATGCCGCGTCCGATCCCGGCAGCCAGCTGTTCCTGCTGCTCGGCGTGCTGTTCCTGATACCGGTCATTCTCGGATACACGGCGTTCAACTACTGGGTGTTCCGCGGCAAGGTCCGGCCGGGTGAGGGATACCACTGAGCGGTCCGAATCGCGGGAAACGCTGGCCTGGCTGAATCGCCAGGCGCCGGGCTGGCTGACCCCGGCGGCGGCCGCGCTGGCGCTGATCGAGGCACTGGCGATCACCGTTCAGGCCGGCGTGATCGCCGCGGTCGCGCAACACGTGTTCATCGACGGGCTGGCGCCTTCGACGCAGATGCCGCCGATGTGGCTGCTGCTGGCGGCGCTGCTCGGGCGGGCCGCGCTCGCCTCGACGCGCCAGTATCTCGCTGCCGGCGCGTCGGCGCACATCCGGCTGCACATGCGCGAGCGGCTGCTTGGGGCGATCGAACGGGGCGGGCCGGCGGCGATCGATTCCACCGGCGAAGCGATTCCGGTGTTCGACGAGCAGGTCGAGGCGCTGGACGGATATTACGCGCGCTTTCGCGTCCAGTTCCTGACCGTGCTGATCGTGCTCCCGGTACTGGCCGGCTTCGTGTTCTGGCGCGACTGGCTGGCCGCGACCCTGCTCGTGATCACCGCGCCGGTGATCCCGATGTTCATGGCGCTGATCGGCATCGGCGCCGAACGGCTGGCACGCGAGCAGCATCGCACGCTGGCCCGGCTCGGCGGCTGGTTCCACGACCAGCTCACCGGTGCCGCGACGCTTCGGCTGTTGGGTGCCGAGGATCGGGCGCTGGCGCGGGTGCGAGCGCGCACCGACGCGTTGCGCCGCTCGACGATGCGCGTGCTGAAGCTTGCGTTCCTGTCCTCGGCGGTGCTGGAATTCCTCGCATCGGTCGCGATCGCCGCGGTGGCGATCTACGTCGGCCTCGGGCTGTTCGGCGCGATTTCGTTCGGCCCGGCCGACGGGCTCACGCTCGAGAAAGGGCTGTTCGTACTGCTGCTGGCGCCCGAGTTCTTCACCCCGCTGCGTGCGGCTGCGCAGTCCTGGCACGATCGCGCCGACGCGGCCGCCGCGGCGCAGGGCATCCGTGCGCTGCTGGCCCTGCCGCCGGCGCGGCCGGACGCGGAGCCCAACTTCCGGCCCGCGGCGCCGCCGGTCTGCAGCGTGCGCATGAACGCGGTGGATTATTCGTACTCCGGGCGCGGGCCGCTGTTCCGTGGGCTCGATCTGGCGGTTCCGGCCGGCCAGCGGGTCGTGCTGGTCGGGCCCAGCGGCGGCGGCAAGAGCACGCTGGTTTCGCTGCTGGCCGGCTTCCTGCACCCGCAGCGCGGCGAGATCCTGCTCGACGACGCACCGCTGGCGCGCATGGCCGACGCGGCCCGGGCCGCGCACGTCGCGTGGCTGGGACAGCGGCCGGTGCTGTTCGCCGGATCGCTGGCTGACAATATTGCCCTGGGTTGGCGCGAGGCCGCTCGGGCGGACATCGAGACGGCGGCGCGGCTGGCCGGCGTGGAGGACTTCGTCTCCGACCTGCCGAACGGCCTGGAGACGCCGGTGGGCGAGGGCGGCTACGGCCTTTCGGGCGGTCAGGCGCAGCGGGTCGCGCTGGCGCGCGCGCTGTTGCGGCCGCGGCCGCTGATCCTGCTCGATGAGCCGACCGCGAGCCTCGATCCGGACAGCGAGGCCGGCGTGCTCGCCGCACTCGGGCGGATGCTGGAGGCGCGGCCGGCCACCGTCGTCTGCGCGACGCACCGGGCCGCGACGATGCGCTGGGCCGACCGCGTCATCGAGGTCGAACGGGGCACGCTGAAGGAGACCGTTTCGTGAGGCTGCGGCGGCTTCTGTTGGCCGGTACCGGCGTGCGGCGCCGGTTGCTGCCGGTCGCGGCTGCCGCGCTGGCGGCGCTGGCCGCGGTCGGCTTCGCGCTGCTGCTTCTCGGGCTGGCCGGCTGGCTGATCACGGCCAGTGCGCTGGCCGGCATAGGCGTGCTCGCGGTGCTGGATGTCTTCGCGCCGGGCGCGGGCATCCGCGCCGCCGCGGTCGGCCGCACGGGGGCACGCTACCTCGAACGGCTGATCGGCCACGAAGCTACGTTCCGCCAGCTCGCGCGGGTGCGCACGGCGGCGTTCGCCCACCTGCTCGCGTTGCCGGTGGCCGCGCTCGAGGCTTTGCGCAAGGGCGATGCGCTGAACCGGCTGACGCGCGACATCGACACGCTGGACCACTTCATCCCGCGGCTGCTGCTGCCGTCGGTTGCGGCGGCCGGTGCGACGCTGGCGGTATTCGCGTGGCTGCTCCTGTGGCAGCCCGCGGCGGCATGGATCGTCGCCGGCGCGTTCGGGTTCGCGACCTTGGCCGTGCTCGTGCCCGGCGCGCTGGCCGCGCGCGGGCCCGGTTCGAAACTGGCCTTGGCGCGGCCGAGGATGCGGGTCCGACTGAACGAATGGCTGGGCGGTCTGGCCGAACTGGTCAGCCTGGACCGTGCCGCCGAACGTGCAGGACAGGTCCTGGCGCCCGCCCGGCAGCAGGTCATGGCGCTGCGCGCGCAGCGGCGGATCGAAGCGCTGATGCAAGGCGGCATCCAGGCGGCCGGCTACGCCGGGTTCTGGCTCGTGTTGCTGTTCGGCCTCGAGCGTTACGCTGCCGGCGGCATCGGTGCGCCGGCATTGGCGGCGGTTGCGTTGGTGATGCTCGCACTCATCGAGTCGTGGCCGCCTCTGGCGGCGAGCTGGAGCTTTTTCGAGACGCTTCGCCGCGCCGCGGTGCGCGTCGACGCTCCGGGCGACCCGCCCCGGTTCGCATTCGTCGGACTGGCCGGCGGGCGAGACCGGATTCCGCGGCAAGTCGTGCTCGAGGCGCGCGGCGTCGGATTCCGATTCGGCGGCTCGGGTCCGCTGCTGATCGACGGACTGGACCTGGCGCTGGCCCCGGGCGAGCGGGTCGCGATCGCCGGGCCCAGCGGCTGCGGGAAATCGACGCTGGCGCGGCTGCTGGCCGGCGTCTATGCGCCCGACCGGGGGCGTGTGGAACTGGACGGGAGGCCCCTGGATGAATACGACGAACGCGCGCTGCGCCGGCACATCGGCCTGATGCCGCAGCAGCCAATGCTGTTCAACGACACGCTGGCGGCCAACCTCCGGCTCGCGGCGCCGGAAGCCGAGGACGCGCGGCTGGTCGACGTGCTGCGCCAGGTGGAACTGGCGTCACTGCTAGATTCACTGCCGCACGGGCTGGACAGCTGGGTCGGCGAGCATGGCCGGGCGGTTTCGGGCGGCGAGGCGCGCCGGATCGCGCTGGCCCGGATGCTGCTGGCCGATTTCCCCGTCCTGATCCTTGACGAACCCACCGCAGGCATCGACCCGGCCAGCGCCCGCCGCATCCGCGACAGGATCGAGCCGGCGCTTGCCGGCAAAACCGTGGTGATGTTGTCGCACGACTCCGAAACCCTGCCGCACTTCGACCGGCGACTGACAATGGCTTTCCGGCGGGCATGACCTGACGCTGCCGG
>JAVVDX010000065.1:0-15195 GCA_032251475.1 Wenzhouxiangellaceae bacterium
TGACCAGGCGCTGCGCGAAGCGGCGCTGGAACACGATGGGCGCGTCGCTGGTCGTATCGGTGCCGCCGACGATGGCGCAGTCGATTGCGCCGGTGGCGATCTCGGCGCCGGCCAGCATCGCCGCCTGCAGGCTGGTGCCGCAGGCCTGCTGCAGCGTGATGCCCGGCGTCAAAGGCGACAGCGTCGTCGACAGCACCGCCTCGCGCGCCAGGTTCCAGTCCTTCGAATGCACGGTCACGGCGCCGGCGATGACCTTGTCGAGCTGCCTGTCGGCCAGGCCGTAGCGATCGACCACGCCCTGGATGGCGCGCGCGAGCATGTCCTTGTTGGTTTCGTCGGCATACAGCGTGTTGGAGCGGCAGAACGGAATCCGGCTGCCGCCGATGACTGCGATGCGCTTGATTGAACCGTCGGTCATGGGTGGAATCCTTTAGCGTTGATTTGAGCCCGGGTCAGGACGATGCGCCAACGATCATTCTTTCGGCGGCTCGCTCTTCGACGCGGACTTCTTGCGCGAAGCGGCCTTCTTCGACGCCGACTTCTTCTTTTTCTTCTTCGCCGGTTGCTTTGTCGGGATGCCGGCACCGGACTGCCGGCGCGCCTTGTCGAGCAGCGAGTCGTCGGCCGAGGCGGTCGCGTCGGTGCTGTTGATGTAATGCATCGGGCCGCCCCGGAACGGTGCGAAACCGGTGCCGAAGATCATGCCGGCGTCGAGCAGGTCCTCGCTGTCGACGACCTCGTCGCGCAGGCAGGCCAGGCACTCGTCCAGATACGGCTGGATCAGGTCCCGCGCGAGCTGCTCGAGATCGTGGCCCTTGTGCGCCTCATCGTCGCGCACCGGCTTGCCCTTTTCCCACTTGTAGAAGCCTTCGCCGGTCTTCTTGCCCTTCTTGCCGGCCTCGACCATCGTTTCGAGCACCTTGCGATCCTCGCCGGCGGCTTCGCCGAGCAGCGTGTCGATGACGCCCAGACCGACGTCCAGGCCGACGGTGTCGACCAGCTCGACCGGGCCCATCGGCATGCCGAACTGCACCGCGGCCTTGTCCAGCGCTTCCTTCGGAATGCCGTCACGGTGCATGGTCATGGCCTTGTACATGTACGGCACCAGCACCCGATTGACCAGGAAGCCGGGCGTCGAGGTCACCGGCAGCGCGTACTTGCCGATCTGGGTGACGAAGCTCGAGCCGTTGTCGACCTGCCCGGCGTCGGTGTCGGTATCGTGGACCACCTCGACCAGCGGCATCTTCGCCACCGGGTTGAAGAAGTGCAGTCCGATCAGCCGGGCCGGGTCGTCGAGCACGTCCGACAGTTCGGCCAGCGGGATGGCGGAAGTGTTGGTCGCGACCACTGTGTGCGGCTGCAGGTCGTCCTTGAGCCTGGCGAACAGCTCGCGCTTGGCTTCGCGGTTCTCGAAGATCGCCTCGATCACGACGTCGGCGCGCTTGACGCCCTCGCCTTCGAGATCGGCGCGCAGACGGGTCTTCGCCGCGGCGACCGCGGTCGGTTTGCGCAGTTTCTTTTTGAACAGCCCGGCCGCGCGCTTGATCGCCGGCTCGATGTATTTCATCTCGCGGTCCTGCAGCGTCACTTCCAGACCCTTCAGTGCGCACCAGGCGGCGATGTCGCCACCCATGACGCCGGCGCCGATGACGTGCACCCGGCGGGCGGTGAAATCGCTCTTCCTGCCCTGGCCCTTGAGCATTTCCATCAGCCGGAAAACGCGCCGGAGGTTGGTCGAGGTCTCGCCGACCAGCAGTTCGGGGATGTTCTCGGCCTCGGCCCGGATCATCGCGTTCTTCGAGTCGCCGTGGGCCTCGAACGCGTCGATCAGCCGGTACGGGGCCGGATAGTGCTCGGGGCGTGCCTTGCGCCGGGTCTGCTTGCGCATCTGGCCGGCCAGGAACTTGCGCGCCGGGTCGAGCGCGGACAGCCGGTTGACCAGCCCCTTGCGCTGGTGCTTGCGCTTTTTCAGGACCGCGCGGCGTGCCGCCCAGCGCAGCGAGCCGTGGATGTCGACGGTCTGGTCGATCAGACCGAGCCCGCGCGCCGCCCTCGCGCGCAGCATCTTGCCGGTGAGCATGATTTCCATCGCCTTGAGCCCGCCGATGGCCTCGATCGAGCGGCCCGAGCCGCCGTAGCCCGGGTAGATGCCGAGGTTGACCTCGGGGAAGCCGATACGGGTCTTGTCGCTGTCCAGCGCGATCCGCCAGTCGAAGCACAGCGCCAGCTCCAGTCCGCCGCCGAGGCAGAAGCCCTCGAACGCGCAGACGGTGGGGAAGGGCAGCTTCTCGATCCGGTCGAACAGCGCGTGGACCTTGCGCACGTTCTCGGTCAGCTCGGCGACGTCGGTGCTCTGGTCGAATTCGCGCACGTCGGCGCCGACGATGAAGCTGCCCGCCTTGCCCGAGCCCAGCACCAGCCCGGTCGGCGGCTCGGCCTCGAGGCGCTCGACGATTTCGTCGAGTTCCGAGAGCACCTCGCGGCTGAGGCTGTTGACCTTCTCGTCGGCCCGGTCGATGTAAAGCCAGGTGATGCCCTCGAGGTCGGTTTCGAGCCGCCAGTGTCTGAAGTTGTCCTGCTCCCGCGTTGCTGCCGCTTGCGTGGCCATCCGGTTCAGCTCCATGCGTTGGCGTATGGATTTCAGTGTAACAGCCCGGATCGATGTTTATCGCGTCAGGCCCGGGGAAACGTGCGCGAATCGACGCCTCTACGGAATACCAAGACCGGCCTCGCGCAGCCATTCGCTCAGCCGGATCAGGGGCAGTCCGATCAGTGCGCTGGGGTCGTCGCTGGTCAGCGATTCGAGCAGCGCGATTCCGAGACTTTCCGAGCGCATCGCCCCGGCGCAGTCGAACGGCCGGTCGCGGTCGACGTAGCGCTCGATCTCGGCGCGCGCCAGCGGGCGGAACACCAGTACCGTCGGGACCGCGTCGACGCGCTCGAAGTCGTCGCCGACCAGGGCGATGCCGGACAGGAACTCCACGCGCCCGCCGGACATGCCCTCGAGCTGCTCGATCGCGCGTTCGCGGTTGCCCGGCTTGCCGAGCACGCGGTCGTCGTGGACCGCGACCTGGTCGGCGCCGACGACCAGCGCGCCGGGGTTCTTTCGCGCGACCTGCGACGCCTTGGTCACGGCGAGGCGGCGGACCAGCGCGTCCGGCGATTCGCCGTCTTCCGGTGTCTCGTCGACGCCGCTGTCGGCGCTCGAGAACGGCAGCCCCAGCCGGGCCAGCATTTCGGCCCGGTACGGCGAGCCCGAGGCGAGAATCAGTGCCGCCTCGACGGCAGTGCGCGCGGGGGTTGCCGGGGGGGTTGCAGGGGTCATGGCGAAAGTGCTCCGGGGCTGTTGTTCAAAACCGTGAAATGATATACTGACTGGCTATGTCGCGTGATTTCCCAGACTGGATCGACGTCGGCCGCGCGTCCCAGGCCGGGCGCCGCTTCGCCGGACAGGCGCGGCTGGAATGGATGCCGCGCGTGCTCGATCTGCTCGACGCGCCGGCCGCCAAGGACGCGATTGCGTTCGAGATCGCCGCCTCGCGCGACGAGCAGAACGTGGCGCGCCTGGACGTGCACGTGCACGGCGAGGTGCCGATGACCTGCCAGCGTACGCTGAAGCGCTACTGGCAGGCCATCGACAGCGCTGCGCCGGTCGCCGTGGTCGCCGACGAGGCCATGGTGGCCGGGCTGCCCGACGACCTTGAGCCGAAGATCGCGCCGGAGGGTCGTGTCCGGCTGGTCGAGCTGGTCGAGGACGAACTGCTGCTGGCCTTGCCGCTGGTGCCGCGGGACCCGGACAGCGCGCCGGTCGACGATGCCGGCGGCGTATTCGGAGACGGGCCCGGCAGCGACGAAGCCGGGGAGGCCGGGCCTCGCGGGCCGTTCGCCGAGCTTGCGCGCCTGCGAAGCCGGGACGGGCCCGCCAAGAACGGGTGCAAGGGCAAGACGCGCGGAGATGGCGATGCGTGACCGGGCATGCCGCGACCTGGCCTGTCGCCCGCAACCGCCTTCGAACTGGATTGTTGCAACATACCGGAGATAGCTGAAATGGCCGTACAGAAAAGCCGAAAGACTCCGTCGCGCCGCGGCATGCGCCGCTCGCACGACAACCTGAGCGCACCGACGCTGTCGGAGGAGCGCGCGACCGGCGAACGCCATCGCCGCCACCACGTCAGCGCCGAGGGTTTCTACCGCGGGCGCCAGGTCGTCGAGGTGGCCGAGGTAGTCGACCTCGAGGAAGAGCAGGACTGAGCCTGCCCCAGCCGGCCGTTTCCGACTGCCGGGACGTCTTCCCGGCCGGGCCGCCGCCCGGGCCTCACTGATGAGCCATTCCCACGACGCCGGACGCGGGCGGGACGCCGCGCGTCCCCGCATCGCGCTCGATGCAATGGGCGCGGATTTCGAGCCCGGTCTCGCCGTCGAGGCCGCGGCCGCGGCGCTGCGCGCCGATGACGGACTCGAGATCCGGATCGTCGGCGATCCGGGCGCGCTGGATCCGGTGCTCGCGCGGCTGCCTGCGCCGACGGCCGCACGGCTCAAGCGCATCGCGGCGCCGGAGTTCGTCGCGATGTCGGTCAGTCCGGCCGAGGCGTTGCGCCGGGGGCAGCGCTCGAGCATGGCGATCGTGCTCGAGCAGCTCGGCGCCGGCAGCGTCGACGCGGTCGTCAGTTCGGGCAACACCGGAGCGCTGATGGCGCTGGCCCGGGCGCGGCTGGGCACGCTGCCGGGCATCGAGCGACCGGCGCTGATGACCGCGTTCCCGGTCACCGGCGGCAACGCCTGGGTGCTGGATTTGGGCGCCAACATCAGCGTCGATGCCGAGCGGCTGACCGAGTTCGCGCGTCTGGGCAGCATCGCAGTGGGCGCGCTGCTCGGTCGCCGGCCGCGCATCGGGCTGCTCAATATCGGCAGCGAGCCGAACAAGGGGCCCGACGTCGTGCGCGAGGCGGCGCGGCGTTGCGCCCGGCTCGACATCGACCTGGTCGGCTTCGTCGAGGGGCACGACGTGTTCGCAGGCAAGGCCGACCTGGTCGTCTGCGACGGCTTCGCCGGCAACATCCTGCTCAAGTCGGCCGAGGGCGCGATCGGCATGCTGCTGGCCGAGGTCGACGTGGCCGCATCGGGCACGTTCGCCGGCCCCGGTTTGCGGCGGCTGCGCAGGACCCTGCGCCGCCGCTACGATCCGGCCGGGCACAACGGCGCGTCGATGCTGGGAGTCAATGGTATTGTGGTCAAGAGCCATGCCCACGCCTCGGTCGACGGACTGGCGCAGGCAATCGCGGTGGCCGCCCTCGAGGTTCGGCGCAGCATGCTGCCGGAACTGGCCAGGGAACTCTGGGAAGGCGTCTAGATGTCAGGAACAGAGAGGGCAATGCACGCAAGAATCATCGGCACCGGGCGCTACTTGCCTGAAAAGGTCGTCACCAACGCCGACCTCGAAAAGATCGTCGATACCTCGGACGAGTGGATTCGCGACCGCACCGGGATTCGCGAACGCCGCGTTGCGGCCGAAGGACAGACCACCGGCGACCTGGCCGAACAGGCCGCACGCATCGCGCTGAACGACGCCGGCGTCAAGCCGTCGGAAATCGATTTGCTGATCGTCGGCACGACGACGCCGGACCTGATCTTCCCGTCGACCGCGTGCCTGGTGCAGCACCGCCTGGGGCTGGGCGAATGCGGTGCTTTCGACGTCAACGCAGCTTGCTCCGGGTTCATTTACGGACTGTCGATCGCCACCCAGTACATCGAGGCCGGCACGGCCCGGCGCGTGCTCGTCATCGGCGCCGAGACGCTGACCCGGATGCTCGACTGGAGCGACCGCTCGACCTGCGTGCTGTTCGGAGACGGCGCCGGTGCGGCGGTGCTTGCGGCCGATTCGGAGCCGGGCGTGCTTTCGACGCATATCCACGCCAACGGCGGGCATGCCGACCTGCTCAAGGTCGACGTCGGCGTGTCGAAGGGTTTTTTGCCCGAAGAGCGCGGCGGCATGGCCGTGAAGATGAAGGGCAACGAGGTCTTCAAGGTCGCGGTCAACACGCTCGGGCGCATCGTCGACGAGACGCTTGCGTTCAACGAGATGGATAAGCACGACCTCGACTGGCTGATCCCGCACCAGGCCAATCTGCGCATCATCAAGGCCACGGCGCGCAAGCTCGACATGCCGATGGACCGCGTCGTCGTGACCGTCGACAGGCACGGCAACACCTCGGCCGCGTCGGTGCCGATGGCGCTCGACGAGGCGGTTCGGTCCGGCCGCATCCGGCGCGGCGACAACATGTTGCTCGAGGCATTCGGCGGCGGCTTCACCTGGGGGGCGGCTCTGGTACGCTATTGACGCGCCTGCCGTCGACCCATAACCAACAACCGGGGTAGATCAACGTCGATGACTCATTCCGCTG
The DNA here is from genome assembly GCA_032251475.1 of Wenzhouxiangellaceae bacterium. Classification (GTDB taxonomy): domain Bacteria; phylum Pseudomonadota; class Gammaproteobacteria; order Xanthomonadales; family Wenzhouxiangellaceae. The sequence goes on from JAVVDX010000065.1 coordinate 6,402, forward strand.
TCGTGTTTCCCGGACAGGGATCGCAAAGCGTCGGGATGCTCGCCGAAATGCATGCCGCAAGCGAACGCGTGGCGCGGACCTTCGCCGAGGCGTCGGACGCGATCGGGCGCGATCTGTGGCAGCTCGCCAGCGCCGGGCCGGGCGAGGAACTCAACCAGACGCGCTGGACGCAGCCGGTAATGCTCGCGGCCGACGTCGCGCTGTGGCGCGAATACCGCGCCCGGGGCGGCGACATTCCGCTGGCGCTGGCCGGTCACAGCCTCGGCGAATACGCCGCGCTGGTCGCGGCCGGCGCGCTGGAATTCATCGACGCGGTCCGCGTGGTGCACGCGCGCGGCGAGCTGATGCAGCAGGCGGTCGCCGAAGGCGAGGGCGCGATGGCCGCGATCCTCGGGCTGGACGACGAGGTCGTCGAACGCATCTGCGGCGATACCGAAGGCAGCGTGGTCGCAGCGAACTACAACTCGCCTGGACAGGTCGTCATCGCCGGCAGCCGGATTTCGGTCGAGCAGGCCGTCGAGCGCTGCCGGCAGGCCGGCGCCCGCCGCGCGATGCTGCTGCCGGTCAGCGTACCCGCCCACAGCCCGCTGATGCGGCCGGCGGCGGCCGGGCTTGCCGCGGCGCTGGCCGAGGTGCCGATTCGTGCGCCGCAGTGTCCGGTGCTGCATAATCGCGACCTGAAACCGCATTCCGAACCCGAGGAAATCCGCCAGGCGCTGGTCGAGCAGCTAACCTATCCGGTGCCGTGGACCGAAACGGTTCGCGAGCTGCGCGGCCGCGGTGCAACGCGCTTTCTCGAGTGCGGTCCGGCGCGTGTGCTGGCCGGTCTGGGCCGGCGCATCGATCGCGACGCCGAGTGGATCGCGCTGGAATCGCCCGACGGAATGCAGCAGGCGGTCGCCGCCTGAGCGGCCCGCATTTCCGGCTCCCAATCCGCAACGAGGAAATATTCGGATGGATCAGCAAGCGATCGCGGATTCGATGCGACTGGACGGTCGGGTCGCGCTGGTGACCGGCGCCAGCCGCGGCATCGGCGCGGCGATCGCCGATCGTCTTGCCGGCCTGGGGGCCGACGTGTTCGGAACCGCGACCGGCGAGCAGGGCGCGGCCGGCGTCGCCGAACGGCTGGGCGAAGGTCGCGGGCTGGTGCTCGATGTTTGCGATGCCGACGCGATTGTCGAATGCGTTCGCGTCATCGGCGAGCGCGCCGGGCCGCCGACGGTGCTGGTCAACAACGCCGCGATCACGCGCGACCAGCTGCTGATGCGGCTGAAGGACGAGGACTGGTCGGCCGTGCTGGAGACCAATCTCACCGGCGTCATGCGCCTGAGCCGGGCGTGCCTCAGGGGCATGCTGAAAGCGCGCGGCGGGCGCATCATTTCGGTCTCGTCGGTGGTCGGCTACAGCGGCAACCCCGGCCAGACCAACTACGCCGCGGCCAAGGCCGGGCTGGCCGGTTTCTCGCGCTCGCTGGCCCACGAGCTGGGTTCGCGCAACGTGACCGTCAACGTCGTCGCGCCGGGTTTCATCGACACCGACATGACGCGCGCGCTCGACGAGGCGCAGCGCGAAAGACTTTCTTCGGGCATTCCGCTGGGCCGGCTGGGCGAACCCGGAGACGTGGCCGCGGCCGTCGGTTGGCTGGCCAGCCCGTCGGCCGGTTACATCACCGGCCAGACGCTGCACGTCAACGGCGGAATGTACATGACGTAATTTGCCAAGAAGTTGTTATAATTTACTGAAAGTTAATATTAAATTCGAATCGAAACGGGTCGGAACCGAATCCGGAAGTCCGGTAAACTGGAAGCGGCGGCATTTGTTCCCTAAAATGTGCGCGCTTTCTTCAACTGATAGAGGAAATAACGATGAGCAGCATTGAAGAACGGGTCAAGAAAATCGTGGTCGAGCAGCTTGGGGTCAAGGAAGAAGAGGTTACGCCAAGCGCGTCGTTCGTCGACGATCTCGGGGCCGATTCGCTGGATACCGTGGAACTGGTGATGGCGCTCGAAGAGGAGTTCGAGTGCGAGATTCCCGACGAGGAAGCCGAGAAGATCACCAGCGTCCAGCAGGCGATCGACTACGTCAAGTCCACGGTCGAGAAGTAAGCCCGCTCGAAGACACAGCGAAAGCGAGACGGAAGCCAATCATGCAGGGTAATCGTCGAGTCGTCGTCACCGGGCTGGGTTGTGTGAGTCCGGTCGGAAACGATGTTGCAGCGGCCTGGGACAGCATCGTCAACGGCCGCAGCGGCATCGGTCCGCTGACCGAGGTCGAGCCCGAGAAATTCGCCTGCCGCATCGCCGGCGAGGTGCGGGACTTCGATGCCTCGCAGTACGTTGCGCCCAAGGATGTGCGCAAGACAGACCCTTTCATCCACTACGGCATGGCTGCCGCGGTGCAGGCCATCGAGGACGCCGGGCTCCCCGAGACCCCGGCTGATCCGACCCGGTACGGGGTCGCCATCGGCTCCGGCATCGGCGGCATCAAGACGATCGAGGATACCTATCAGACCTACGTCGACTCGGGCCCGCGGCGGGTTTCGCCGTTCTTCATTCCCGGCTGCATCATCAACATGGCCGCCGGCCATGTTTCGATCCGCTACGGCTACCAGGGCCCGAACATTTCCATCGTCACGGCGTGCACCACCGGCACGCACAACATCGGCGACGCGGCGCGGCTGATCGCCTACGGCGACGCCGACGTCATGGTCGCCGGCGGCACCGAGTTCGGCACCACGCCGACGGCGATGGGCGGGTTCTGCGCGGCGCGGGCGTTGTCGACGCGCAACGACGATCCCGAGGCGGCGAGCCGGCCGTGGGACAAGGGCCGAGACGGCTTCGTGCTCGGCAATGGCGCCGGCATCATCGTGCTCGAGGAGCTCGAGCACGCGCGCAAGCGTGGCGCGACGATCTACGCCGAGGTGGCCGGCTACGGCATGAGCGGCGACGCCCACCACATCACCTCGCCCCCGGAAGGCGGCGACGGCGCCGCGCGCTGCATGTCGGCGGCGATTCGCGACGCCGGGCTCGATCCGGCCGAGGTCGGTTACGTCAACGCCCACGGCACCTCGACGCAGCTCGGCGACCGTGCCGAACTTCAGGGTGTGCGCCAGGCCTTCGGGGATCACGCCGGCAAGCTCATGGTCAGCTCGACCAAGTCGATGACCGGGCACCTGCTCGGGGCGGCCGGAGGGGTCGAGGCCATCTTCACGGTCCTCGCGCTGCACCACGGCGTGATTCCGCCGACGATCAATCTCGACGAACCGGATGAAGCCTGCCGCGATATCGACCTGGTCCCCGGCGAGGCGCGCGAGACCCGGGTCGACGTCGCGATCTCCAACTCGTTCGGTTTCGGAGGCACCAACGGCACGGTCCTGTTCCGCCGGCCGGAGTGAGCCATACGCGCACGCTGGCCCGGCAGCCGGAACTGCCGGCCATCCACCACGACGATCCCGATACCTGGCCTTATCTCCTGGACAGCACCACCCGGGGCGGGACGCTGGGCCGATGGTCCATACTGCTTCGGACCGATCCCGCTGCCCCGTCCATCCGCCTCGACGCCGACGATCGTACGCCCTTCCTGCCGCGCCTCGACCGTGCATGGCAGCGCGAGCGCCGCGAGCAACCCGGGCGATTGCCGTTCGAGGGCGGCTGGTTCTTGTATCTCGGCTACGAGCTGGCCGGCGAGATCGAACCCCGGCTGAACCTTTCGCCGGCCCCCGTCGACTTGCCGGTTGCGCTGGCCAGGCGCTGCGACGGCGCGCTGCTGGTCGATCACGAAACGGAGACGGCATACGCGGTGGCCGAGACCGCCGAGCTGGCCGGGCAGATCGCGCACCAGGCCGAACGCTCGCGGCCCGAACCCCAGGGCCGCGCCGCCGGCCGTTTCCCGCGCATGATCGCCGACGATGGCGAGCGCTTCATGCGCGGAGTCGAGCGCATCCGCGAATACATCCTCGCCGGCGACGTGTTCCAGGTCAATCTGTCGCGCGCCTGGCAGGGGCTGGGCGGCGATCTGCCGCCGGCGGCGGCAATTCACCGCAACCTCGCCGCGCGCAACCCGGCGCCGTTTGCCGGCCTGGCCTGGTTTCCGGGCGGGACGCTGCTGTCGTCGTCGCCGGAACGGCTGGTGGCCGTCCACGACGACCTGATCGAGGCCCGGCCGATCGCCGGCACGCGGCCGCGCGGCAACTCGCCCGAGCACGATCGGGCGCTTTCGGACGAACTGCTGGCCCACCCGAAGGAGCGCGCCGAGCACATCATGCTGATCGACCTGGAGCGCAACGACCTGGGCCGGATCTGCGCCGCCGGCACGGTCGAGGTCGACGAACTGATGGCGGTCGAGAGCTATGCCCACGTGCATCACATCGTCTCCAACGTGCGCGGCCGGATGGTACCCGGCACGTCGCCGGCCGACGTGATCCGGGCGGTGTTTCCGGGCGGCACGATCACCGGCTGCCCGAAGGTGCGCTGCATGGAAATCATCTCCGAACTGGAGGGGTCCGGGCGCGGGTTCTACACGGGCTCTATGGGTTATCTCGGGCTGGACGGGCGCATGGACCTCAACATCCTGATCCGCAGCATGCTGGTGACGGCCGGCGGCATCCGCTTCCGCACCGGCGCCGGCATCGTCGCCGACAGCTCGCCGGAAGCCGAGCTCGCCGAGACCGAGGCCAAGGCGCGCGGCATGATGCGGGCGCTGGAAGATGCCTAGGCAATCCGGCAATGCGCGGCTGGTCGACGGGCAGCCCGACGGGCAAGTCCCGGCGGGCGACCGGGGCGTGCTGTTCGGCGACGGCCTGTTCGAGACGATGGCGTTTCACCACGGCCAGTGCCGGCTCTGGCCGCTGCACATGGCGCGCCTGGAACACGGTTGCCGGGTGCTCGGATTGCCGCTGCAGGAGCGCGCGCTGCTGGCCGACGAATGTCGTCGGGTCGCGGCCGGCGAACCGCATTGCGTGGTCCGGCTGACGCTGACTCGCGGCAGCGGCGGGGCGGGCTACTTCCCGCCGTCGGCGCCGGAAGTCACGCGCATCGTGCAGCGCCGGCCGTTTCCGGCCGGCATCGAGCGCCTGCGCCGGGAAGGATTGCGCATGGCGACGTCGTCGATCCGTCTGCCCGCGATCGACAAGCTGGCCGGCCTCAAGCACCTGAACCGACTGGCCCAGGTCATGATCGCGCGCGAATGCGCGCAGCGCGGCGCCGACGAGGCGCTGGTGCTCGACCCTGATGGCGTGATCGTCGAGGGACTGCACGGCAACGTCGTCGTCGAGCGCGACGGCGGGCTGGTCGCACCGGGTCCGCACCCGGCGGCCGTGGCCGGCGTCGGGCTGGAATGGCTGCGCCGCAGCGCCGGCGACGCGTTGCGAGAGCGGGCCATGAAGGCGTCGGAGCTCATGCCGGGCGATTCGGTCTGGGTGCTAAACTCGGTGCGCGGCTTGTGTCCCGTGGCGGTCCTCGACAAGCGGCCTCTGAACGTCGGTCGCGCCGGCGGCGAGTGGCAGGCCAGATGGTTCGAAGAAATCGAGAAATGATCCGTATCATCATAATTTCATTGCTTTTATTGGTCGCAGTTGCGATCGTTGCCGGGGCCTGGGCGTGGCGCGACTACCGGCAGTTCGAGGCCCGGCCCGTGCTGGCCGACGGTTCGGCCGTGCTCTGGGTAGAGCCCGGGGCCACGCTGGCTACCGTCTCGGCCGTGCTCGAACGCCTGGGGCTCGCGCGCCGCGACTGGCGCTGGCGCGTGCTGGGGCGCATCCATCGGCCGTTGATCAAGGCCGGCGAATACCGCGTGCCGCCCGGGACGACTCCGGCGGCGCTGGTCGACCGGCTGGTCGACGGCGACGTGCTGCGCCACCGGTTCACGATCGTCGAGGGCTGGACGTTCGAGCGGCTGCGCTCGGAACTGGCCGCCGATCCGCGGCTGCGCCACGGCGCGGCAAATCTCGAACCGGCCGCGCTGATGAAGCGGCTGGGATGCGAGGGCTGCTGGGCCGAGGGGCGATTTCTGCCCGAGACCTACCAGTTCGTGCGCGGCGACCGCGATCTGGACCTGCTCGCGCGTGCCTACCGTGCGATGGAGCGCGAACTCGAACGGGTCTGGCGCAACCGCGACCCCGAGCTGCCGCTGGAATCGGCCGACGAACTGCTGGTGCTGGCTTCGCTGGTCGAGATGGAGACCGTCATCGCGGCCGAGCGCAAACGCGTCGCCGGCGTGTTCGTCCGCCGGCTCGAGCGCGGCATGCGCCTGCAGACCGATCCGACCGTCGTCTACGGCATCGACGGCGAATTCGACGGTCGCATCCGGCGCGTTCACCTGACTACCGACCATCCGTGGAACACCTATACCCGGCACGGCTTGCCGCCGACGCCGATCGCGCTGCCGGGAAAGGCCTCGCTGCACGCCGCGGCCCGGCCGGCCGACGGCGACGCGCTGTATTTCGTCGCCCGCGGCGACGGCACGCACCATTTCTCGGCCACGCTGGACGAGCACAACCGTGCCGTGGCGCGCTACATCCTGGGGCGTCAATGACCCCAATGAACCCGATGAATCGTCCGTCGAAGGGAAGGCTGATCTGCCTCGAAGGTGGCGAGGGCGCCGGCAAGTCGACCGCGCTAGAGGTCGTGCGCGACTGGCTGACCGCGCGCGGCCGCGAGGTGCTGGCCACGCGCGAGCCGGGCGGCACGCCGGTGGCCGAAAGGATCCGTGAATTGCTGCTGGCCCCCGAGACCGGCAGCATCGACCCGGTCACCGAACTTTTGCTGATGTTTGCGGCCCGGCGCGAGAACGTCGTCGACATGATCGAGCCGGCGCTGGCGCGCGGCGTCGATGTGATCTGCGATCGGTTCACCGACGCCAGTCATGCCTACCAGGGCGGCGGTCGCGGGCTCGGCAGCGGGCCGGTCGACACGCTGGCCGGGCTGGTTCACCCCGGCCTGGTGCCGGACCTGGTGGTGATCCTGGACGTTCCGGTCGAGACCGGGCTGGCGCGCATCCGCGGCCGCGCCGGCGGCCCCGACCGGATCGAGGGCGACGGCGGCGAGTTCCTGGCGCGCGTGCGCAGCGCCTATCTCGAGCGCGCACAAAGGGACCCGGAGCGCTACGTCGTCATCGACTCCGACCGGCCGCGCGAAGTGGTGGCCGCCGAGCTTCGGCGCGCGCTGGAGGAGAAACTGGCATGAGCACGATCGAGACTGGCACCGAAGATCGCTCCGGGGAAGATCGCGCCCGGAAAGATCGCGCCCGGGATATGCAGGCGCCGTGGCTGGAGACCGAGCGCCGCGCGCTGGCCGAAGCGATCGAGGCCGGCCGGCTCGGCCACGCGCCGATGCTGCTGGGCTCGGCCGGGGTCGGCAAGCGCGCGCTGGCCGAATGGCTGGTCCGCCGGCTGCTGTGCGCCGCGCCGGTCGACGGCGAGCCGTGCGCAAAGTGCAAGCCCTGCACGTTGCTGGCAAGCGGCACCCATCCGGATTTCTTCCGGCTCGAAATGCTGGAGGACAAGACCGAGATCGTCGTCGACCAGGTGCGCGAGTTCATCGCGTCGCTGGCGCTGACGCCGTCGCTGGGCAGCCGTCGCCTCGGGTTGATCGCGCCGGCCGACCGGCTCAACCGCAATGCCGCCAACGCATTGCTCAAGACGCTGGAGGAGCCGGCCGCCAACGTCTGGCTGATCCTCGTTACCGAACGCGAGGACCGTCTGCCGGTCACGGTCGTCAGCCGGTGTCAGCGGCGCTACATCGCGGTGCCCGACCGCGGCGTCGCACTGGACTGGGTCGGCGAGCGCCACCCGGACCGTGACCGGACCGATTGCCGCAAGGCGATGGAACTCGCCGACGGGGCGCCGCTGCTGGCCGACGAATGGCTGGCCGGCGCCGGGCTGGAGGAAGGGGTCGCGATCGGCGACGCACTGGGCGCGGTGCTCGCCGGCCGGGCCGATGAATTCGAACTGGTCGAAGCGTGGTCGCGGCAACCGGACGCGACCTGGGGCTGGCTGGCGCGCTACAGCCACCTGTGGCTGCGCGCGGTGCTGGCCGCGCCGGAGCCCGGATTCGAGCCCGGCGTGCCGATTCCCGGCGGTCCGGCCGCGGTCGGCGTACTCGAGCATTGCTGGCGCCAGGCGCTGGAAGGACGGCGGCTGGCGACCCGGCCGGTCCGTCACGACTGGCTGCTGTTGCGCTGGCTGGCCGACTGGCGCGGACTTGCCGGCGCCGGCGGCGTGCAATAGACTAGCCGGGGCTCGAGCGCTCGCACGAGCCGAGACATTCAAGGAGGGTGCCCCGATGGCGCAGAAAGGAATTCTTTCCTGCAGCATCGACGACAAGCAGGAACTGTACCGCTGCTACATGCCGTTTCTGGTCAACGGCGGGCTGTTCATCCCGACGCGCAAGCGATTCCGGCTCGGCGACGAGGTGCTGGTGCTGCTGACGCTGATGGGCGAGGAACGCATGGCCATCCCGGGCCGCGTGGCATGGCTGACGCCGCACGCCAACACCCGGTCCAGCGCCAACAGCGGCGTCGGCATCCAGTTCCAGGACACCAGTGAAGGGGAGCAGGCGCAGCACCGCATCGCCTCGGAACTGGCCGGCATGCTCGAGTCCGACCGGCCGACCCGGACGCTTTGACCGATCCTTTGCTGCGCGCCGGACCCGGCCGCTGAATTACAGAGCGTTGCAGAAATTGTGAATCATCACTGGCATCGCTCGAATCAAACACACCCCCTCCCGACCCCTCCCCCGCAAGCGGGGGAGGGCCAGGGTTTGAAATTCCCTCCCCCGCAAACGGGGGAGGGCCAGGG
>JAVVDX010000066.1:0-11580 GCA_032251475.1 Wenzhouxiangellaceae bacterium
CCCGAACAGGCGGTTCCCGAATTCGAGGAATTGATCGCGCTGACGCCGGAGCAGGAAGCCGATTTCCTGAAGTTCTTCCGGACCGGCAGAAACACGCACATTCCGGATTACCAGCGAATCTATTCGTACCTGTCGCGCAACTTTTCCGATACCCGGTTCATCCACAGCACGATCCCGGCGTCCCGGGTGATCGAAACGCATACCGGCAACTGCATGTCACTGGCGCTGGTCACGGCCGCATACGCCGGGCTGGCCGGTGTCGAAGTCGGCTGGCAACTGGCCAACACCGATCCGGTCTACTCGTCCGAGGGGTCGGTGATCTACAGCGCCAACCACATCCAGACCCGGCTCTACGAGGCGGCTTGGCGCACCCACGGGAACTCCTTTTCGATCGCGCGCGACTACCTGCTGCTCGATTATTTCAGCGACCGGCTGCCGAGCCAGGGCACCGAGCTCGAGCAGCATCAGGTTGAAGCCCTGGTCTACCAGAACCTGGGTGTCGAAGCGTTGGCCGACGGCCGTCTTGAACGCAGTTTCTGGCTGCTGCGCGCCGGGCTGCAGCACGACCCGCGCAACCCGAACCTGTATAACGCGCTGGGCGTCGTCCACCGGCGCGCGGGTGCGGCCGATTCCGCCGAACGGCTGTACCGGTTCGCACTTGACCGATTCGGTGACAATCTGCTGATTCTGCGCAATTACCGGTCGCTGTTGCAGGCCCAGCAGCGGCGCGGGGAAGTCGAGGCCGTCGAGCGCCGCATCCTCGCCCTGCCCGATCCGGATCCGTACCCCGTCATCATGCTCGGCGACGAAGCCCTGGACAATGGCAGGCCCGACCGCGCGCTCGCATACTACGAGAAGGCGCGCAAGGTCGCGCCGTACCTGCACGAGATCTACTGGAAAATGGCCCGGGCCCATCTCGAGCTCGGCAACCACCGGCGCGCCGAACTGGCGCTCGAGAAGGCGCGCGAAAATGCCATGGTCGACCGCGATCGGCAGCTCTACCAGGCCAAGCTGCACGCCCTGGCCAACGCCCGCTGAAGCAGCGGATTCAGCCCGAACGTGGTGCCCGGACCCGGACTCGAACCGGCACGGGATTTCTCCCGAGGGATTTTAAGTCCCTTGTGTCTACCAATTCCACCATCCGGGCCTCCAGGACGGCCAGAAACGCCGGCGCACGGGTCGGCTCCCTGAATGATACAGGAGGGGTCCGTCGGCCGACTCGCCGAATTCAGCGTGGTCCTGCCGGACGGCGACTCGGGAAGCAAAAATGGAGGCTAGGCCCGGAATCGAACCGAGGTAAACGGCTTTGCAGGCCGCTGCATGACCACTCTGCCACCTAGCCGGGCGATGTCCGCTTCGATTGTAGCGCGCAATTCTGGCGCGCGCGAGTCCGGCGGAGATGAAAAACCCCGGCCGAACCGGGGTTTTGCACGAAACTGGAGCGGGAAACGAGACTCGAACTCGCGACCCCAACCTTGGCAAGGTTGTGCTCTACCAACTGAGCTATTCCCGCGAACAAGACCCGGTATTTTAGCCCGGACTCCGGCGTTGTCAACACCTGTTTTCGAGCTGCACGATGGCGGCGCGTATCGAGTCCGCGTCAACCGGTCGGCGCGCGTCGGCTACACTGGCGCGCCTTGATTCAGTTCGGAAATCCGGTGCGCCCTCCCCCGCCCGCTACCCCCGTGAAATGCTGAAAAATCCACCTTCCGCTCCCGATGAAGACGGCGTTGCCAACGGCCTGGCGCGGTCGGACGGAACGGTCTCGGTCATCGTCCCGACGCTCAACGAGGCCGGCAATATCGGGCCGTTGATCGACTCGCTGCTCGGCGCGGACCGGCCCGCCGGGCTCTGCGAAATTCTCGTCGTCGACGACGGCTCCACCGACGGCACCGTCTCCGAGATCGAGGCGTGCGGCGCCGGCCGGCCGGTTCGGGCGATCCGGCGCAACGGCCCGGCCGACCTGACGGCCTCGGTACTCGACGGCGCCTGCAGCGCCCGCGGCGAATTCTGCGTGATCATGGATGCCGACGGGTCGCATCCGGCGGAGGCGGTTCACCGACTCCTCGAACCGCTGAGGCAGGGTCGCGCCGACGTCGTCGTCGGCAGCCGGCACGTCGCCGGCGGCGGCATCCGTGACTGGCCCCGCTGGCGGCGATTGCTGTCGCGCGCCGCGGCACTGCTGGCCTGGCCGTTCACCCGTGTGCGCGATCCGATGTCGGGGTTCTTCGCGACCCGGACCGACCGCCTGGCCCAACTCGAGCCGGTCCGGGCCGGATACAAGGTGCTGCTGGAACTGTTGGTGCGCACGCGGCCCGAGCCGCGCGTGGTCGAGGTTCCGTTCGTTTTCAACGACCGGGGCGCCGGCAACTCCAAGATGACCTGGCGTACCCAATGGCTGTTCATGCGCCGGCTGGCGGCCCTGGGCGGTGCACGCGTGACGCTCGGGAACCTGTCGCGATTCAGCCTGGTCGGCCTCAGCGGCGTCGGTGTCGACCTGAGCGTCTTCTGGCTGTTGCAATCGCTGGACGCCGGGCTCGCAACAGCCCATTTCACGGCTTTCCTCGCCGCGACGCTCAGCAACTTCGCGCTCAATTACCGCTGGAGTTTTGCACGCCAGTTCGATCCGGCCGGCAACCCGGCCCGACGCTACGCGGCATTTCTGATCGTCGCGCTGCTGGCGTTCACGATCCGCGGCGGCGTGCTCGCCGTGCTCAGCCAGGGTCTGGGCATCGCCCCGTCCTGGGCCATCCTGCCGGCCGTGGCGATGACCGCCGCGGTCAACTATCTCGGATCGGTCTTCTACGTCTTCCCGGCACGCGGTCGGGACGTCAACCCGGAAATCCGCTGGCACATGGCCTCACTGGCGCTGATTGCCGCGGCGTTGCTGCTGCGATGGCTCTACCTCGGCCGGGCCGAGCTGATCTTCGACGAGATGTATTACTGGGTCTACACGCAACACCCGGCGCTTTCCTACCTCGACCACCCGCCGCTGACGGCGTGGCTGATCGCGGCGGGCACGCGTGTTTTCGGAGAAAACGCGTTCGGCGTGCGCGCGGCGACGCTCGTGCTGGGCCCGCTCGCGATCGTGTTCGGCTACCTCTATGCGCGCGATATCTTCGACAAGACGCGCGGCCTGATCGCGGCGATGCTGGTCGCCGTGGTGCCGGCGTGGTTCGGCTCCGGTTTCCTGATGACGCCCGATGCGATCGTCGTGCCGGCCTGGCTGGCGGCACTGTATTTCCTGCACCGGGCGCTGATCGAGGAACGCGCCGCGGCGTGGCTCGGGGTTGCCGTGAGCATCGGGATCGGTGCGCTGGGCAAGTACACGATCGCATTTCTGGTTCCGGCGATCGTATTCTTCATGCTCGCCCACCCCCCGAGCCGGAAATGGCTGCTGCGCCCGGAGCCGTGGCTGGGCGCGGCCGTCACGCTGCTGACCATCGCGCCGGTGCTGGCCTGGAACGCGGCCCACGACTGGGCCTCGTTCGCGTTCCAGTCCACGCGCCGGCTCGAGCAGGATCCCGAATTCACCGCCTTTCTGCTGCCGTTGCAGACGGTGGTCGCGCTCGCGCCGCTGGCCGGAATCGCCGCGCTTTGCCTGCTTGGACCCGTCCGCCGAAGCCTCTGCGGCGACGACGTGCGCCGCAGGTTCATGCTGACGATGACGCTGACCCCGATCGGAATCTTCCTGCTGTTCGGGCTGGGTACGGAAATCAAGCATCACTGGCTGGTTCCGGCCTGGCTCGGCCTGCTGCCGCTGATCGCCGCGACGGTGCGCCCGCCGGACGGGGTCGGCGGCAGCCGGCTGCTGCGCGTGCTTCAGCGGCTGTGGAAGCCCCTGCTGCCATTGTCGCTGATCGCGCTGGGCCTGGCGTTGCACTATATCTCGCTGGGCCTGCCCGGCATTCCGTGGCAGCCGAATCGACTCGGATACATGGGCTGGCCCGAAATTGCGCGCGAGGTACACCGGCTGGAACGCGAGCTGGAAGCCGAAACCGGCCGCCGGCCGATCATCGCCGGGATGGCCAAGTGGAACATCCCGGCTGCGCTGAGCTTCCACGATGTCGACGGAAGGCGCGGAAACATCACCGGCCGCAACCTCGTCGGGATGAGCGGTTCGCAGTGGGAGATGTGGTTCGATCCGGCGACCGACCCCGGCCGGCCGGTGCTGCTGGTCAGCCACGAGCGCAAGCTCATCGACGAAGCCTGGCTGGAGGACGCCGTGGCGGGTCTGGGCCCGTTGCGGCAAATCCCGGTCTACCGCAACGGGATGGTCATCCAGCGCCTGTTCTACCGCATCGGCGACGGCTTTCACCCCGAGCAGCTTCGATACCCGGGCCACACCCCGGAATGATGACGCACAAAAGCGCGATGATCTTGGATTTCCACCCGCAATGATGGCAGAATAACGGGGTTTTAACAAACAGACGGAGTCCCATGGCAAAAGACGAACATATCGAGATGGAAGGCCGCGTGCTCGAGACCCTGCCGAACACGATGTTCCGGGTCGAGCTCGACAACGGCCACACCATCACCGCGCACATCTCCGGTCGCATGCGAAAGCACTACATCCGCATCCTCACCGGCGACCGGGTCAAGGTCGAAATGACCCCCTATGACCTCTCCAAGGGCCGGATCACGTACCGCATGAAATGACGCGGGTCCGCCGCCGGCGGGCCTGGATTCCGGATTCGTCCGGCCGGCAAGCGGCCGGGCCGAACCGTCAGCCCGGCAACGCCTCTTCGGCGGTCGTTTGCGGAAACGCCAGCTTCAGGCCGTTTTCACCGTCGATGTCCACGTGTACCGTACCGCCCTGCTCCCCGAGTTCTCCGAACAGCAGTTGATCGGCCAGCGGCCGCTTGACGTGCTCCTGGATCACGCGTTTCATCGGCCGCGCCCCCATGGCCGGGTCGAAACCGTGATGCGCAAGCCACTCGCGCGCCGCATGGGAGACTTCGATATGGACGTTGCGGTCGGCGAGCTGGTTCTCCAGCTCCATAATGAACTTGTCGACCACCTTCAGGATGACGTCGAACGGCAGCGAATCGAACTGGATCACCGCGTCGAGGCGGTTGCGGAACTCCGGCGTGAACTGGCGCCGGATCGCCTCCATGCCGTCGCTGCTGGTGTCGGTGTCCGTGAATCCGATCGAGCGCTTGTTCATGTCGACGGCGCCGGCGTTGGTCGTCATGACCAGGATCACGTTGCGGAAATCCGCGGTGCGCCCGTTGGCGTCGGTCAGCGTGCCGTGGTCCATGACCTGCAGCAGCAGGTTGTAGATGTCCGGGTGGGCCTTCTCGATCTCGTCGAGCAGCAGCACCGCGTGCGGATTCTGCGTGACCGCCTCGGTCAGCAGCCCGCCGCGGTCGAACCCGACGTAGCCCGGCGGCGCCCCGACCAGGCGCGAGACGGTGTGGGCTTCCATGTACTCGGACATGTCGAAGCGGATCAGCTCGATGCCCAGCGTCAGCGCGAGCTGGCGCGTGACCTCGGTCTTGCCGACGCCGGTCGGGCCGGCGAACAGGTACGAGCCGATTGGCCGGTCGACGTCGACCAGCCCGGAGCGGGCCATTTTGATCGCCGAGGCCAGAGTGCCGATCGCCGGGTCCTGGCCGAACACGGTCAGCTTCAGGTCGCGCTCCAGCGTCTTGAGCGCGTCGCGGTCGGAGCGCGAGACCTGGCGTGGCGGAATGCGCGCCATGCGCGCGACGACGTCCTCGATCTCGTGCACACCGATTTCGTCGACCCGGGCCTCCGAGGCCAGCAGGCGCTGCCGCGCGCCGGCTTCGTCGATGACGTCGATGGCCTTGTCCGGCAAGTGACGGTCGTTGATGTGCCGCGCCGACAGCGAAGCGGCGGCTTCCAGGCCCTCGTGTGAATACTTCACGCCGTGATGGTTCTCGAAGCGGTACTTGAGCCCGTTGAGAATCTCGATCGTCTCGGCGACAGTCGGCTCGATGATGTCGATCTTCTGGAAGCGGCGCGCCAGCGCCCGGTCCTTCTCGAACACGCCGCGGTACTCGTCGAATGTCGTCGAGCCGATGCAGCGCAGCTCGCCGTTGGCCAGCACCGGCTTGATCAGGTTGGACGCGTCCATGACGCCGCCCGATGCGGCCCCGGCGCCGATGATGGTGTGGATCTCGTCGATGAACAGGATCGCGTTTTCGCGGTCGCGCAACTCGGCCAGTACGGCCTTGAGCCGCTTCTCGAAGTCGCCGCGGTACTTGGTGCCGGCCAGCAGCGCGCCCAGGTCCAGCGCCCAGATCTCGGCGGTGCTGAGCACCTCGGGTACGGTCTCCTCGACGATGCGCAGCGCCAGCCCCTCGGCCAGCGCGGTCTTGCCGACGCCGGACTCGCCGACGTACAGCGGGTTGTTCTTGCGCCGGCGGCACAGGATCTGGATGGTGCGCTCGATCTCGGCATCGCGCCCGATCAGCGGATCGATCCGGTCGGCGCGCGCGCGCTCGTTCAGGTTGGTCGCAAAGCTCGCCAGCGGCGATTTCTGCTCGCCCTTGTCGACCTCGACCGCCTCGTCCGGGGCGGCGTTGCCGGGGCCGGGCTCGTCCTCGCTCTTGGCGATGCCGTGCGAGATGAAATTGACCACGTCCAGCCGCGAGACTTCCTGCTTGCCGAGCAGGTAGACGGCGTGCGAATCCTTCTCGCTGAAGATGGCGGCGAGCACGTTGGCGCCGAGCACCTCGCTCTTCTCGGCCGACTGGACATGGTACAGCGCACGCTGCAGCACGCGCTGGAAACCCACCGTCGGCTGGGTGTCGCGCTGGTCCCCGGCCGAGAGCACCGGGATGGTCTCGTCGAGCACCTGCTCGAGCTCGCTGCCGAGCCGGTCGAGATTCACGTTGCAGGCCATCAGCACCGAGCGCGCCGACGGGTTTTCGATCAGCGCGAGCAACAGGTGCTCGACCGTCAAAAACTCGTGCCGCCGGCTCCGGGCCGCGTGGTAGGCCTGCGAAATCGACAGTTCGAGGTCTTTGCTGAACATTAGCGGAATACTCCTTGCACGCCGCGGTGCAAGCTTTTGCATCTGCCCGATGGACCACGACGGCCCGGGCGCGGTTCACCGCCGGGGCGGCAAGTCCGGGCTGACGCGCCGGTCACGACTCCTCCAGCGTGCACTGCAGCGGATGTTCGTGGTCGCGCGAGTAATCGTTGACCATGATGACCTTGGTCTCGGCGATCTCGAAGGTGTAGACGCCGGCCACGCCGCGCCCGCGTGTGTGCACGTTGAGCATGATCTGGGTGGCCTTCTCGTGCGAGAGGCCGAAGAATTTCTTGAGCACGTCGACGACGAACTCCATCGGGGTGTAGTCGTCGTTGAGCAGCACCACCTTGTAAAGCGGCGGCTTGCCGACTTTGGGGCGCGCTTCCTCGAGCGCAAGACCTTCTCTCGGCGGTGCCTCGTGCTGCCTCTTGTCGTCGGATGGCTCGCTCATGGATCCGGGTACGATTCGCTTTCCTGCAGTTCCGATCTTAACCGAATCGGACCGTTTCGAAAGTGAAAAGATTTCCGGATCCGGCCCCGCGCACCCGGCCCGGGGCCGGGTGCGCGGGGCCCAATATGCAGCCTGGCGCCGCCGCAGCAGGCAGGGTGGCGAATAAGGCGGGGTCAGGCCGAGGCGCGGAACTGGTCCTCCTCGGTCGAACCGCTCAGCGCCGACAGCGACGACTTGCCGGCCGCGATCGCCTTAGTGAGCTGGTCGAAGTAGCCGGTGCCGACCTCGTGCTGGTGGCGGGTTGCGGTATAGCCATCCTTCTCGGCGGCGAATTCGGCCTGCTGCAATTCGACGTAGGCTTCCATCTGGCGTTCGTTGTAGCCACGCGCCAGCTCGAACATCGAATAGTTCAGCGCGTGGAACCCGGCCAGCGTGATGAACTGGAACTTGTAGCCCATGGCGCCGAGTTCGCGCTGGAAGCGCGCGATGTCGGCATCGGACAGGTTCTTCTTCCAGTTGAACGAGGGCGAACAGTTGTAGGCCAGCATCTTGTCGGGGTACTCGGCGCGGATCGCCTCGGCGAACTGCCGGGCCTGTTCGAGGTCGGGCGTCGAGGTCTCGCACCAAAGCAGGTCGGCGACCGGCGCGTAGGCCAGCCCGCGCGAGATCGCCTGGTCGAGGCCGGCATCGACCCGGTGGAAGCCCTCGACGGTGCGCTCGCCGGTCATGAATTCGCGGTCGCGGGCATCGATGTCCGATGTCAGCAGGTTCGCGCCCATCGCGTCTGTGCGCGCGACGATGATCGTCGGCACGTCGCAGATATCGGCCGCGAGCCGGGCGGCGACGAGCTTGGCCACCGCCTCCGAGGTCGGCACCAGCACCTTGCCCCCCATGTGGCCGCACTTCTTGGCCGAGGCGAGCTGGTCTTCGAAGTGTACGCCGGCCGCGCCGGCGGCGATCATGTCCCTCATCAGCTCGTGGGCGTTGAGCACGCCGCCGAAGCCGGCCTCGGCGTCGGCGACGATGGGCGCGAACCAGTCGATGTCATCGCCGCCCTCCGAATGCTGGATCTGGTCGGCGCGGATGAACGTGTTGTTGATCCGGCGCACCACCTCGGGCACCGAGCTGACCGGGTACAGCGACTGGTCCGGGTACATCTGACCGGCGTTGTTGGCGTCGGCCGCGACCTGCCAGCCGGAAAGGTAGACGGCATTCAGCCCGGCGCGGACCTGCTGCATGGCCTGGTTGCCGGTCAGCGCGCCGAGCGCGTTGACGAACGGCTCGTCGCGCATGAGCCGCCAAAGTTTCTCGGCGCCCATTCGGGCCAGCGTGTGCTCGATCGTGACCGAGCCCCGCAGGCGGAGCACCTCGGCGGCATCGTACGGCCGCTCCACGCCCTTCCAGCGCGGGTTGTCGGTCCACTCGCGCTCGAGCCGGATGATGTTGCTTACGTTCGATGTATCGTTCATTGCGCCTGCTCCTGTCCTTTGATTGGCTCCGGTTCCTGTCAATCGGTCAATTTCGCGTACGCGGGAAGCGTGATGAATTCGACAAATTCGTCGTCGGCGGTGACTTCGTCGAGCAGTTCGGCGGCCTGCTCGTAGCGGCCCTCCGCGAACGCGGCATCGCCCGTTTCGTCGCGGATCTGCGTCAGCGCCTCCTGGTGCCAGCCCCGGACCATCCCGAGATCGATGTCGCGCCCATCGTCGAGCCGGCCGGCGGGATGCCGGATCCACTGCCACAACTGCGCCCGGGCGATTTCAGCGGTAGCAGCGTCCTCCATCAGGTTGCTGATCGGCACGCAGCCCTGACCGCCCAGCCACGCGGCCAGATAGCGGATCGCGACCGCAATGTTGCCCCTGACGCCGCGCTCGGTGATCGTGCCCTCGGCCGGCTCGATCAGCTCGGCGGCGGTGACTTCGACGTCGCGCCGGAGCCGGTCGAGCTGGTTGGGCCCGTGCAGGTACTCGTCGAAGATCGTCATTGCGACATCGATCAGGCCCGGGTGCGCGACCCACGTCCCGTCGTGGCCGTTGGCGGCCTCGCGCCGCTTGTCGGCCCGGACCTTGTCGAGCGCGACCTCGCTGGCCTGCTCGTCGCCCTTGATCGGAATCTGCGCGGCCATGCCGCCCATCGCGAACGCGCCGCGCCGGTGGCAGGTGCGAATCAGCAGCTGCGAGTAGGCGCGCAGGAAAGGAACGGTCATGGTGACCTGCTCGCGGTCCGGAAGCACCTTGTCAGGATGATTCCGGAAGCGCTTGATATAGCTGAAGATATAGTCCCAGCGCCCGCAGTTGAGTCCAACGATGCGGGTCTTGAGCGCGTGCAGGATCTCGTCCATTTCGAACACGGCCATGATCGTCTCGATCAGCACCGTGACCTTGATCGTGCCGCGCTCGAGGCCGACCCGGTCCTCGATCAGCGACAGCGCCTCCTCCCAAAGCGCCGCTTCGTGCCGATTTTCGAGCTTGGGCAGGTACAGGTACGGCCCGGAGCCCTTTTCCAGCAGTACCGCGGCGTTGTGGTAGACATAGGTGGCCGCGTCGAACAGACCGCCCGGGATGGCCCGTCCGTCGACCTCGACGTGACGCTCGTCGAGATGCCAGCCGCGCGGCCTGGCCATCAGCACCGCCGGGTTGTCGCCGAGCGTGTAGTGCTTGCCGCTGTCGGCGGTGTATTCGATCGTTCCGCGCACGGCATCGAAGAGGTTGCGCTGGCCACCGATCATGTTGGCCCAGGTCGGGGTCGAAGAATCCTCGAAGTCGGCCATGAACACCTTGGCGCCGCTGTTGAGCGCGTTGATGATCATCTTCCGGTCTACGGGTCCGGTGATCTCGACGCGGCGATCGGTCAGGTCGTTCGGGATCGGCGCGACGCGCCAGTCCGACTCGCGGATCTCGCGCGTCTCGGCCGGGAAATCGGGCACTTCGCCGGCGTCGAGGCGCTGCTGCACGTCCATGCGCGACACGAGCAGCCGGTCCACGGGCGTGCGAAATCGCTCGCCCAGCGCCGCCAGCAGCTCGAGCAGGCCGTCGTCGAGCAGGCCGCCGGCTTCTTCCGGCGTCTCGCCCAGGATCCGCACCCTGCGTTCGGCCACGGCTTCGTCCATTGGTTCGCCTCCGGTGGTTCCAGATTCGACCTGTAGACTGGCACCGGCGCGAGTATTTGACAAATTAAATTATTCTATTTGTAATATTGGATTATCTGATAATGAATTCCCCATGTACAAAGGCAATCTGCTCAAGCACTTGCGCGCATTCTGCCAGACCGCCCGGCTCGGCAGCGTTTCGGCCGCGGCCGACGCGCTGTACCTGTCGCAGCCGTCGGTCAGCCAGCAGGTCAAGGCGCTCGAGGACGGGCTCGGGCACGCGCTGTTCGAGCGCCAGGGACCGAAAATGCACCTGACGCCGGCCGGCAAGACGCTGCTCGAACTGGCCGGGCCGCTGGTTGACCGGCTCAACGCGCTGCCCGACGAATTCGCTCGCAACTTCGGTCGGCTCGATGCGGGCGAGGTCCGAATCGCCGCTGGCGAGTCGACGATCCTGCACCTGCTGCCCAGCCTGGTGCAGCGCTTCCGCCAGCGCCACCCGGGTATCTTCGTCCACCTCAACAACGTCACCGGCGCCGACGGCATGGGCATGCTCCGGACCGACCAGGTCGACTTCGCGGTCGGCTCGATGATCGATGTGCCCGACGACATCACGTACCGCCCGATCTACAGCTTCCGGCCGGTGCTGATCGCCAGCCGCGACCATCCGCTGGCGCGCCGCACCAACCTGACGCTGGCCGACATCAGCCCGTACGGCCTGATCCTGCCGCCGCGCCGGCTGACCACGTACACGCTGATCGACCGCGTCTTCCAGAAGCACAAGCTGCCGTTTCGCGTGACCATGGAAGTCGGTGGCTGGGAAGTCATCAAGCGCTACGTCGCCCGCGGGCTGGGCATCTCCATCGTCACCAGCATCTGCCTGACCGACGCCGACCGCGACCAGCTCATCACCCGCGACGTCAGCCGCTGGTTTCCCAAGCGCACCTACGGCGTCGTCATGCGCAAGGGCGCCTACCTCACTCCCCAGGCCCGCCGCTTCATCGAGCTCATGTCGCCGGAACTCTTCCCCGAACCCGA
>JAVVDX010000066.1:11680-14910 GCA_032251475.1 Wenzhouxiangellaceae bacterium
TTGACGATGGTGGCCATGTCCGGCGGGGTGGATTCGTCGGTGACCGCGCTGCTGCTGACGCAGCGCGGCGAGCGCGTGGCCGGGATGTTCATGAAGAACTGGGAGGAGAACGACGTCGACGGCGCCTGCACGGCCGCCGAGGACGCCGCCGATGCGCGAGCAGTCGCCGAGCTGATCGGCATTCCGTTCCATGCGCGCAATTTCGCCTCGGAGTACTGGGAAAACGTGTTCGAGGACTTCCTGGCCGAACTCGAGGCCGGCCGGACGCCCAATCCCGACGTGCTGTGCAACCGCGAGATCAAGTTCAGGGTGTTCCTGGAGCACGCCCGCGATCTCGGTGCCGACTCGATCGCGACCGGGCACTATGCGCGCCGCCGCGACAATGGCAACGGATTCGAATTGCTCAAGGGCGTCGATCCCGACAAGGACCAGAGCTACTTCCTCTACATGCTCGATCAGGCCCAGCTCGCGCACGCCCGGTTTCCGGTCGGCGAAATGACCAAGCCCGAACTTCGCCGGCTGGCGGCCGAGGCCGGCCTGCCGACGGCGCAGAAGAAGGACTCGACCGGCATCTGCTTCATCGGCGAACGCAATTTCGACGCGTTCGTCGACCGCTACCTGAAGTCCGGACCCGGCGAAATCCGGACCACCGGCGGCAACGCGATCGGCACCCACAAGGGACTGATCCACTACACGCTGGGCCAGCGCCGGGGGCTGGGCATCGGCGGCGTGCGCGGCTTCGACGAGGCGCCGTGGTTCGTCGTGCACAAGGATGTCGCCGGCAACGTGTTGTACGTCACCCAGGACCCGGAAGACCCGCACCTGCTGTCGACGCGTCTGACGGCGATCCGCCCGAGCTGGGTCTCGGGCCGGGCCCCGGAAGCCGGCCGGCGGCTGGCAGCCAAGATCCGTTACCGTCAGCCCGACCAGGCCGTCGCGCTCGCGGCGGTCGACGACGAGCGCTTCGAGGTGGTCTTCGACCGGCCCCAGCGCGCCGTCACTCCCGGCCAGTCGGTCGTGCTCTACGACGGCGAGGTCTGCCTCGGCGGCGGCATCATCGACGACAGCGACCGGCGCATTCCGCAGTCGCTGTATCCGGAGCGGAACTGAACATGGCCCGCCACTCTCTCAGGGACCAGACCGTCGCGTTTGCGGGCGCGCTGCAGTCGGGCGAACTGGTTCGCCAGATCGCCACCGGCGGAACGTGCAGCCAGCAATCGGCGCGCGCGAGCATCGATAGCCTGTTCGAAAACGAGCCCGAATCGACCGAAGCCGTGTTCGGCGGCCTGGAAGGCGTGCGCCTGGGCCTGACCATGGCCAACGAACTGGCCTCTTCGGGCAGCGCCGACTCGCGCATCGCGATGAGTTATGCCAGTGGCCTGCTGCGCCTGGCCATGCTGCTGCGCAAGGAGCGCAGCCGGCAGGAGGCGCTTTCGAAGGCGCTGGAGCTGGTCGAGCCGGCCTGGCGCCGGGCCGGGGATTCGCTGGACCCGAGCATCGTCGCGCAACTGGCCGATGTCTATCGCAGCGAGATCTCGACGCTGCCGATGCGCATCCAGGTTCACGGCACGCCGGCCTATCTCAAGCAGCAGGAGAAGGTGTCGCTGATTCGCGCGATCCTGCTGGCCGGCGTGCGTGCCGGGTTCCTCTGGTTCCAGCTCGGCGGCCGGCCGTGGCGGCTGCTGTTCCAGCGCGGCAAGATGTTCCGGATCGCGGCCGAACTGGCGCCCTGATCCCCGGCTGCGCTGGCGCAAACCCGGGTACATGCTAGAATTCCGGGCCCGGGTCCGTATACTTCCGGAACCCGGATTCGACCAGAACCCAGGCCCGATACCGGAGATTTTCCATGCGAGACGCGCTCAATTGCCGTGACACGCTCACCGCCAGCGGCAAGACTTTCAACTTCTACAGCCTGAAGAAGCTGGGCGAAACACACGACATCTCGAAGCTGCCCTACTCGCTGAAAATTCTGCTCGAAAACCTGCTGCGCCACGAGGACGGAGAGACCATCACCGCCGAAGACGTCGCCGCGATCGCGGACTGGGATCCGAACGTCGAGCCCAGCCAGGAAATTGCGTTCACGCCGGCGCGCGTCGTGCTGCAGGACTTCACCGGTGTGCCGGCGATCGTCGATCTCGCCGCGATGCGCGACGCGATGAAGAACCTCGGCGGATCGCCGGGACAGATCAACCCGCTGTCGCCGGCCGAACTGGTCATCGACCACTCGGTCCAGGTCGACAACTACGGCCGCTCGGACTCGCTGGACCTGAACAACCGCATTGAATTCGAGCGCAACAAGGAGCGCTATGCCTTCCTGCGCTGGGGCCAGGGTGCGTTCGAGAATTTCAAGGTCGTGCCGCCCAATACCGGCATCGTCCATCAGGTCAACCTGGAGCACCTCTCGCGCGTGGTCTTCGGCGAGGAGGTCGACGGCGAACTGATGGCCTGGCCGGATACGCTGGTCGGTACCGACTCGCACACCACCATGATCAATGGCCTGGGCATTCTCGGATGGGGTGTAGGCGGCATCGAGGCTGAGGCGGCCATGCTTGGCCAACCCATCTCCATGCTGCTGCCGCAGGTCATCGGCTTCCGGCTCACCGGCAAGCTCAAGGAAGGCTCGACGGCCACCGACCTGGTGCTGACCGTCACCCAGATGCTGCGCGAACACGGCGTGGTCGGCAAGTTCGTCGAATTCTTCGGCGACGGGTTGAGCGGCCTGCCGCTGGCCGATCGCGCGACCATCGGCAACATGTCGCCGGAGTTCGGCTCGACCTGCGCGATTTTCCCCATCGACAGCGAAACCATCCGCTACCTGAAGCTGTCCGGGCGAAGCGAGGAACGCATCGCGCTTGTCGAGGCTTATGCCAGAGCCCAGGGCATGTGGCGCCAGGACGGCGACGCCGACGCCGAGTACACCGACGTGCTGGAGCTGGATCTGGGCGACGTCGAACCGTCGCTGGCCGGCCCGAAGCGGCCGCAGGACCGCATCCCGCTCAGCGGCGCCAGGCACGCATTCATCCAGACCTGCACCGAGATGACGAAGAACCGCGACGGCAACGAGAACGGACGCTTCGCCGACGAGGGCGGCGGCACCGCGGTTGGTCACGACGTTCCGGGCGTCGCCGAGGTCAATTACAAGGACCAGGACTTCGTGCTCAAGGACGGCGCCGTCGTGATCGCCGCGATCACCTCGTGCACCAACACCTCGAACCCGACCGTGATGCTCG
>JAVVDX010000067.1:0-5789 GCA_032251475.1 Wenzhouxiangellaceae bacterium
TCGTCGAGTCGCCGGCCAAGGCGACGACGATCAACAAATATCTCGGCAACGAATTCGAGGTGCTGGCCTCGTACGGGCACGTGCGCGACCTCGTCCCGCGCGAGGGCGCGGTCGATCCGGACGAGAATTTCGAGATGCACTACGAGATCATCGACCGCAACCGCAAGCACGTCGACCGCATCGTCAAGGCCGCGAAGAACGCCGAGGTCGTCTACCTCGCCACCGACCTCGATCGCGAGGGCGAGGCGATCTCGTGGCACATCGCCGAGATCCTGAAGCAGCGCGGCGTCAACAGCGACAAGCCGATCCTCCGGGTCGTGTTCAGCGAAATCACTCCGCGCGCGATCCGGGAAGCGATCGACAACCCGCGCGAGCTGTCCGGGCCGCTGGTCGACGCGCAGCAGGCCCGGCGGGCGCTGGACTACCTGGTCGGGTTCAACCTGTCGCCGCTTTTGTGGAAGAAGGTCCGGCGCGGCCTATCGGCCGGGCGCGTGCAGTCGCCGGCGCTGCGCATGATCGTCGAGCGCGAGGAGGAGATCGAGCGCTTCGAGCCGCAGGAATACTGGACCATCGAGGCCGACCTCGGGCCCGACCGGGAAGCGCCGTTCACGGCCAACCTCGTCCGGCTGGACGGCGAAAAGCTCGAGCAGTTCGATATCGTCGACGAAAAGCGCGCGCACGAGGTCACCGAGCGGGTCGAGGCGGCCGCGGCCGGGCGCTTCACGGTCGCGCGCATCAGCAAGCGCCAGCGCCGCCGCCGGCCGCAGCCGCCGTTCATCACCTCGACGCTGCAGCAGGAGGCCGCGCGCCGGCTGCGCTTTTCGGCCCAGCGCACGATGCGCATCGCCCAGCAGCTCTACGAGGGTGTCGACATCGGCGGCGGCAATCAGGGCCTGATCACGTACATGCGAACCGACTCCGTGGCGCTCGCAAGCGAAGCGATCGCCGAAATCCGCCGCGTGGTCGGCAAGGAATACGGCGAAGCCGGGCTGCCCGACAGGCCCAACTTCTACAAGTCGAAGAGCCGCAACGCGCAGGAAGCTCACGAAGCCATCCGGCCGACCTCGGCCGCGCTGACGCCGATCAAGCTGAAATCACACCTGAGCGACGACCAGTACCGGCTCTACCAGCTGATCTGGAACCGCGCCGTGGCCTGCCAGATGACGCCGGCGGTCTACGACACGGTCTCGGCCGAGTTCGACGTCGACGGCGCGACGTTCCGCGCCAGCGGCTCGACGCTGGTCGAGCCCGGGTTCCTGAAGGTCTATGCCGACCAGCAGTCGGAGAAGGAAAACCGGCTGCCCGAACTCGGGGAGGGCGATTCGGTCGAGTTGCAGAAGATCCGGCCCGAACAGCATTTCACCGAGCCGCCGCCGCGCTATTCCGAGGCCAGCCTGGTCAAGGCGCTGGAGGACTATGGGATCGGCCGGCCTTCGACCTACGCGTCGATCATCCAGACGCTCAAGGACCGCGAGTACGTCGAGCTCGACAATCGCCGGTTCATCCCGACCGCGACCGGACGGGTCGTGGCGAACTTTCTTTCCAGTCACTTTCATCGCTACGTCGACTACGACTTCACGGCCCGGCTCGAGGACGAGCTCGACGCCATTTCGCGCGGCGAACACGACTGGGTGCCGCTGTTGAGGGAATTCTGGAAGCCGTTCATCGAGCGCGTGCACGAGAAGACCGAGTCGGTCAGCCGCCAGGAAGCGCAACAGGCGCGCGAACTGGGCACCGACCCGAAGACCGGCAAGCCGGTCATCGTCCGGCTGGGCCGGTTCGGTCCGTTCGCGCAGATCGGCTCGGCCGAGGACGACGAAAAGCCGCAATTCGCCGGCCTGCGTCCGGGCCAGAAGATGGAGACGATCACGCTCGACGAGGCGCTCGAGCTGTTCAAGCTGCCGCGCGATCTCGGCGAGACGCCGGAAGGCGAACCGGTGCTGGCCAACGTCGGCCGCTTCGGCCCGTACATTCGCTACGGCAAGCGAAACTTCGTCTCGCTCAAGGACATCGATCCGCACGACGTGACGCTGGATCAGGCGCTGGAACTGATCCGCGAGCACAAGCAGATGATCGCCGAGCGCGTCATCAAGACGTTCGACGCGGAAGGCATCGAGGTGCTCAAGGGCCGATACGGCCCGTTCGTCACCGACGGCAGCCGCAACGCCAGCGTGCCCAAGGACGCCGAGCCGGGCGACCTGACGCTGGAGGATTGCCGCAAGCTGCTCGCCGAGGCCCCGCCCAAGGGCCGGCGCGGAAGGTTCGGCAAGAAGAAGGCGGGCAAGAAGAAGGCATCGAAGAAGACCTCCAGGAAGAAGTCGTCGAAAAAGAAAGCTGCCGGAAAGAAGACGGCGAAGAAGACCGCTACGAAGCAATGAACCGCGCGGTGATCGCGCTGCGCGACCTCGAAATTCGACGGATGATCCCGATGCTCGAGCCCGTCAAGACCTTTCTGCTGGATTTGCAGGATCGCATCTGCGATGAATTCGAGCGTCTCGACGGCCAGGCCGAATTCCGCCAGGACGACTGGACGCGCCCGGACGGCGGCGGGGGGCGCACGCGGGTCATCGAAAACGGGGCGGTGTTCGAGAAGGGCGGGGTCAACTTTTCGCACGTCCACGGCGACGCGCTGCCGGCCGCGGCCAGCGCGCGCCGGCCGGAACTGGCCGGGCGGAGCTTCCAGGCCGTCGGCGCTTCCATTGTCATGCACCCGGTCAATCCGTACGTGCCGACCAGCCACGCGAACGTGCGTTTTTTCATTGCAGAAAGGCCCGGCGATGATCCGGTCTGGTGGTTCGGGGGCGGCTTCGACCTGACCCCGTGTTACCCGTTCGATGAGGATTGCGTCCTCTGGCACCGCACCGCGTTCGACTTGTGCCGGCCGTTCGGGGCGTCGGTCTACGACGAGCACAAGCAATGGTGCGACGAGTACTTCTACCTGAAACACCGTGATGAGACGCGCGGCATCGGCGGCCTGTTCTTCGACGACCTCAACGCCTGGGGTTTCGAGCGCTGCTTCGCATACATGCGCGCGGTGGGCGACGGCTACCGGGACGCCTACCGCACGATCGTCGACCGGCGCAAGGCGCACGCCTACGGGCCGCGCGAGGTCGAATTCCAGCGCTACCGGCGCGGCCGCTACGTCGAGTTCAACCTGGTCTACGACCGCGGCACGCTGTTCGGCCTGCAGTCGGGCGGCCGCACCGAGTCCATCCTGATGTCGTTGCCGGCGGTTGCCCACTGGCGCTACGATTGGCAGCCGGCGCCCGGGTCGGCCGAGGCGCGGCTGGCCGAGTACCTGCAGCCGCGCGACTGGATTGCGTCCTGACGGCGCCGAAGAGGATGCGTTGATGATCGGTTACACACTGGAAAACGGCCGGCTGGTATCGGTCGAGCAGCCGCTGGAAGCGCTCGACCGGCTGGTCTGGATCGACCTGCACAACGCCTTGCCGGCCGAGGTCGGTGCGCTGGAAGAGAGGCTCGGGGTCGATATCCCGACGCGCGACGAGATGGAGGAAATCGAGATCTCCAGCCGCCTCTACCATGAAAACGACGCCTTCTTCCTGACCGTGACGCTGCCGGCCCGCGCGGCCGAGGAAGACGCCGAGATGGCCCCGGTCAGCTTCGTGCTGACCGAGCGGCTGCTGATCACCGTGCGGACGACCGACCCGCGCGCGTTCCGGACGTTCCCCAGGCGCGCCGGCCAGGTGAGCCTCGAACTCGAGGATGCCGCGACCCTGCTGCTCGCGCTGCTCGAGGCCATCGTCGACCGGCTGGCCGACATCCTCGAAAGCGCCGGCCGCGAGATCGACAAGATCTCCAACCGGATCTTTCTCGAAACCGACATCGATTCGTCGGGCAAGAGCTCCTACCAGGGAGTCCTGCGTCGGCTCGGGCGCAAGGGCGACCTGCTGTCGGACCTGCGCGAATCGCTGATGACGCTGAGTCGGGTCTCGGGCTACCTGAGCCTGATCTGGCCGCGGCTGCAGAGCGCCGCCGGGCAACCGCGCGAGCGGCTCAAGACGCTGGGCCGCGACGTCCAGTCGATCAGCGAGCACGCCAGCTTCATGACCCAGAAAGTCACGTTCCTGCTCGACGCGACGCTGGGCATGATCAACATCGAGCAGAACGCGACGATCAAGATCTTCTCGGTGCTGGCGGTGGTGTTCCTGCCGCCGACGCTGATCGCGTCGATCTACGGCATGAACTTCGAATTCATGCCCGAACTCGACTGGAAGCTCGGCTATCCGCTGTCGCTGCTGCTGATGCTGATCGCCGCGGTCGTGCCGTACTGGTTCTTCAAGCGCAGAGGCTGGCTGTAGCCGGGGCAGAGCCGACGGCGCCCCACCGCCCGCGCCGCGCGGGCTTGCAGGCCGGCTCATGCGCGAGCGAACCCGCTCCTGCAAATCCATGCCCCGGCCCCCGGTCGGAACCTGCCGGCGGGATTCAAACCTTTTCCCTTCCCGACGCATCAGTCATGACATGGATGCTGTCGCCATGGAAATAGCGACACCCGACGATGCCGACCGCCGGCTGGCACTGGCGGCGGGCGGCGGGGATCGCGAAGCGTTCGCCGGCTTGTACCGCCGGCACGCGCGCAGGCTGATGCCGCTGTTGTGGCGCCTGTCGGGCGGCGACCTCGGGCTGGCCGAGGACTGGCTGCAGGACACGTTCGTCCAGGCCTGGGGCTCGCTCGGTCAGTTGCGCGAGCCGGCCGCGTTCGGCGGATGGCTTCGCCGGATTGCCGTCAACATCGCGCTGGCCGACCGGCGTCGCGGGCGCATTGCCTGCGTCGACGCCGATGCCGATCCGGCCGCCCCGGAGCCGCCGTGGCCGGCCGCGGACCTGGACCTGGAACGGGCGATCGCAGCCTTGCCGGCACGGGCCCGGGTCAGCGGCTCTCGCTGGACTCCGGTGCGGCCGGCGTCGAGATCGAGGCCAGGACCTTCAGCGGCGAAATCCGCGTCCGCCACCTCGATTGAGATTTGCGGTGTCGGCGGGG
Organism: Wenzhouxiangellaceae bacterium; assembly: GCA_032251475.1. Taxonomy (GTDB): domain Bacteria; phylum Pseudomonadota; class Gammaproteobacteria; order Xanthomonadales; family Wenzhouxiangellaceae. The sequence goes on from JAVVDX010000067.1 coordinate 5,003, forward strand.
ACCGGGCCCGGCCGGGCCCGGTCTTCAGCCGGTGCCGGCGACCCGGTTGCGCCCGGCCCGCTTGGCCGCGTACATGGCTTCGTCGGCCCGACGCAGCAGTTGCTCGGGGCGCAGCCGTTGTTCCGTGCGCTGCTCGCTGCGTCCGGGCCGGGCCGTCGCGCAGCCGACGCTGGCCGTGATCCCGTCGCCCTGGCCGCCTTCCGGGGGTGCAAACTTCAGGTCGTCGATCCGCTCGCGAATGCGCTCGCCGACGCTTTCCGCCCCGTCGGAATCGGTGTCGGGCAGCAGGACCACGAATTCCTCGCCGCCGAAGCGCGCGACCAGGTCGGTACTTCGCTCGACGCATTCTTCCAGCGTTCGGGCCACCTGTTTCAGGCACTCGTCGCCGGCCAGATGCCCGGCGCTGTCGTTGAATTCCTTGAAATGGTCGAGGTCGATCATCAGCAGGCTCAGCGGCGCCTTTCGTCGTGAGGCTTCCGCCCACGACCGTGCGAGCTGTTCCTCGAGATAGCGACGATTGGCCACGCCGGTCAGGCCGTCGATGCGAGACAGCCGCTCGACCTTGGTCAGCGCCTCGCTGAGCTCCCGGGTGCGCTGCGCCACGAGACCTTCGAGGAGGCGCTGGCGCCGATGGACCTGGTACAGGGCAGCGCGGTAGATCAGCCATGCCGCCATCGCCAGCGCAACGACGAGCAGTGCCCGGAACCACGCGGTCTGGTGCCAGAATGGTTCGCGCACGATCGTCAGCGCGGCCGTGGCCCCGGAGTCGCCGGACCCGGAGTCGCCG
>JAVVDX010000067.1:5889-14814 GCA_032251475.1 Wenzhouxiangellaceae bacterium
CCCGGAGTCGCCGGACCCGGAGTCGCCGAACCCGGTCAGCACCGAGGCGGCCTGGACTTCGAAGCGCTGCTCGCCGGGCGGCAGGTTTGTGAAATACGCGGTCCGCCGTCCGCCGGCCGACTGCCACGGCGCGTCGGCGCCGAGCCGGTAGCGGAACCGCAGCCGCTCCGGCGCGTGCAGGCGCGGCACGGTGTACTCGATTTCCAGCGAACGGGTCGCGGCCGGCAGCGTCAGCACGGGTGCCGGCGTCATCGGTTCGGCATCGCTCCGGACGCGTTCGATGATCGGCTCGCCCGGCGGCCGCGGCGGCGCGATCTCGTCGGGGTCGAATGCGACCAGGCCGCGATTGGTCGGAAACCAGATTCGGCCGTCGCGGGCGCGCACGCCGGTCGGCTGGAACCCGACCATGAACCGGGACGAGCGCAGGCCGTCGCGTTCGTCGAACAATCGTGCCCGGACGGTTTCGGCGCGGCCTTCGGCGACGGCGTCGAGATCGCCGCGGGCCACCCGGACCAGACCGGCGAGGCCGCTGAGCCAGAAATTTCCCCGCCCGTCGGGGATGATCTCGAGCACCGAGTCCTGCTCCAGGCCGTGCCCGGGTCCGAACTGGAACAGCTTGCCGTCGGCGAGCCGGGCCAGTCCGCCGTTGCGCATGCCGATCCAGATCGCGCCCGCGTCGTCCTCGAACGTGGTCGACACGACATTGCTGGCCAGGCCGTCGGCCGTGGTCCAGGTTCGGAACGTGCTGCCGTCGTGGCGCGCCAGCCCTTCCGGGGTCGACATCCAGATCGCGCCGCGTCGATCTTCCATCAGGTGGCGAACCAGCGTGGCCGGCAGTCCGTCGGCGGCGGTGAAGGTTTCGGCAGATCCATCGAGCCAGCGGACCAGGCCGCCCTCGGTCGCGATCCAGATTGCGCCCCCGGAATCCTCCAGCAACGCGAATACCTGGCGGCCGGGCAGGGGCACGCCGGGGTCGCGGATGCGGCCGTCGATCATGACTTGCACACCGCCGCCGAACGTGCCGATCCAGAAACGGCCTCGGCTGTCGAACAGCAGCGACGAGACGCTGTCGCTGGCCAGGCCGTCGTCGGTATCGAGTTGCGTGATCTTCCCGTCGGGCGCCAGCCCGAACGCGCCCCGGCCCTCGCTTCCGGTCCAGATCGTGCCGGTCGCCGGATCCTCGGTGACGACGAACGTCGAATCGGTCAGGCCTTCCGGCGAGCCCCACGGCCGGAACGGGCCGGCGCGCAGCCGGTGCAGGCCGTTCATCGTCGCCAGCCACAGATTGCCTTCGCGGTCCTCGAGCAGGTCGAACACGTGCGTGGGATCGCCCTCGGGCAGCGCGAAGCGCTCGGCCGCGCCGCCGATGTGCCAGCGCCACAAGCCGCTGCCGTAGGTTCCCAGCCACAACTGGCCGTCGCTGTCGCGCAGGATCGAATGCATCGACAGGTCGGGCGGCAGGCTGCCGCGCGGCAGGGCGGCCAGGCGTTCGCCTCCGGCCCGGTACATGCCGCCGGCATAGGTGCCCGCGAGCACCTCGCCGCCGTCGTCGTGGAGCAGGTGCACCTGGGGCGAATCCAGCCCCTGGGCTTCTCCGAAGTTCGTGAACGAGGCGCCGTCGAACCGGCTCAGGCCCCCGGTCAGCGTGGCGAACCAGAGATTCCCGCTGCGATCTTCGAGAATCTTGAACACCCGGTTGGCCGCCAGCCCGTCATCGGCAGTCCAGTTCGTGATCGTCCCGTCGGCCATCCGGCTGACGCCGCCGGCAGTGGCGAACCAGATCGAGCCGTCGTCGCTGAAATGGATGTCGTAGACGATGTCGGCGGCCAGGCCGTCGGCGCGGGTGATGGCCGACGGGCCCGTGTCGGTGAGGCGAACCACGCCGCCGCCGTAGGTACCGGCCCAGATGCTTCCGTCCGGGGCCTCGGCGACGACGCGCACGTCGTTGACGTCGAACTCGGGGTGGCGCTGGTCGTCGTAGACCGTGAAGCGCACGCCGTCGTGGCGAACCAGCCCGTTCTGCGTGCCGAGCCACAGATAGCCGCGGCGGTCCTGGATGACGCTCCAGACGATGTCCGAGGGCAGGCCGTCGGCGCGATCCAGGATTTCGTGCCGGTACTGGCTGGGGAGCCAGTCGCGCGTGATCGCGCCGGCATGACCGGCTGCCGCGAAGGCGACCGCCAGGCCCGCGAAACCGCGAATCAGTCGCGCCGCCCGCTGGTTTCGGGCGCGATCACCGGCGGCGGCTGAAATCACGTTGCCCCCAGTACAGGATCATCGCCAGCCCGAACAGCATCCCGCCGAGATGCGCGAAGTGCGCGATGCCGCCCATGGTGCCGGTGATGCCGAAGAACAGCGTCAGCAGGCCGTAGAGGATCACGAAATACTTGGCCCGGATGGGTACCGGCGGGATCAGCAGCAGGATGCGCTGGTTCGGGTACATGACGCCGAACGCCAGCAGCAGCCCGAACACGCCGCCCGAGGCGCCGATGGTCGGGTAGACGCCGCCCGATACCCAGGCGGTCGCGAGCTGCACCAGCCCGGCGCCGAGGACGCAGACGACGTAGTAGATCGCGAAGCGCCGCGACCCCCAGGTCTGCTCGATCGGCAGGCCGAACATGTACAGCGCGAACATGTTGAAGAACAGATGGCCGATGCCGCCGTGCAGCAGCGCATAGGTCAGCAGCTGCCACGGCGCGAAGCCGGTATCGAGCGCGCCGTAGCCCGACACCATGATCCGGTCCGGCGTGCCCAGCGGCCACAGCGCCAGCAGCCGCAGCGTGTCGACCTGGTTCATCATCTGCACGACCCAGGCGACCACGGTCACCCCGAGGATCACGAGCGCCGTGGGCGGGTTGGTCACGCTGCGATAGTGGATCAAGGTTCGGTCCCTTTCGATTGAATCGCCTCGAGCGCCTGTTCCAGGTCGGCGCGTCCGCCGAGCTGATCCATGCCTTCGCTGATGCGCCGGAGCGCGGCGATCCGGCCCGCATCCGGCAATTCGGGCCAGTCGGCCCAATTGCGCCCAATGTAGCCGATCAGCGCGGCGAGTTCATCGTCCGGCACCTGGCGCATCGGCGGCATGTAGCCGCGCCAGGTGCGGCCGGCCACGCGAATCTCGCCGCCGAGGCCGAGCAACGCGACCAGCGCGACGCCATCGGGTCCCAGCTCCAGCCATTCCGATCCCTTCAGCGGCGGGAACGTCGGCGAACGGCCAGCGCCGTCAGGCTGGTGGCACGTGGCGCAATGGCGCCGGTACTCGGCCTCGCCGGGAGCCAGCGGCCGGTCGGGCTCGTCGGAGCAGCCGGCGCCCAAAACGGCGGCAAGGATAGCGGCAAGGACGGCGGCAAGCGTGGCCGCGAGTGCCGGAAACGCTGCTGTTCCGGGCAGCGTAGCGGACTGGTGCCGGGAATTCAGGCAACCGTTGGGTCTAGAATAGCGGTTTTCCGTTTTCATCCATTCGATCCAGGGGAGTTTCCGCAACGTGTCCGACGCCCGCGTCACCGTCTACGCAGCTTCCAGCCAGGCGCTGGCGCCGGAATACTACGACGTCGCCACCAGGCTCGGCACCGCGCTGGCGCGCGCCGGTCACGAGATTGTATACGGGGGCGGCGGTACCGGCCTGATGGGCGCGCTGGCCGACGGCGCGATCGAGGCCGGCGGCCGCATTCACGGCGTGATTCCCGAATTTCTCATGGATCTCGAGAAGGGCCATCCGAACCTGACGTCGCTGGAAGTCGTGCCCGACATGCGCGTGCGCAAGCAGCGAATGCTCGAGCGCAGCCGGGCCGTGGTCACGCTGCCGGGCGGTTGCGGCACGTTCGAGGAAGTATTCGAAGCCATGACGCTCAAGCGCCTCGGCCAGTATTTCGGGCCCATCATACTGGTCAACAGCAATGGCTATTACGATCTTCTGCTCGAGTTTCTGCGCCACAGCGTGAAGCAGAAGTTCATGAGTCAGGCGCATCTGGACCTCTGGCACACGGTGGGGGTTCCCGAGGACGTGCCCGGGGCGGTCGAGTCGGTCGAGCCGTGGGGCGCCGAGGCGATCCGCTTCGCCGGGGTCGAGCGCGAGTAATTCAACCGCAAGGAGTTTTCATGGCCCAGTCCCCGAAAATCGTCAAGGCCCGGTTTTCCGAAGGCGTCGCCTGGCTGACCGGCGGCGGCAACCTGCTGGCACGCGGCGGCGGCGCGCTGGTCCGGATTGCGCTGTTTCTGGTCGTGATCTCTCTGCTGCAGGCCGTTCCGGTCGTCGGTCTGGCGCTGGTGGCGCTGATCACGCCGCTGGTGACCGCCGGCCTGCTCAACGTGTTCCGCACCGTCGAGCAGGGCGGCACGCCGGGGCCGGCGCATTTTCTCGCCGGCTTTACCGATCCGGCCGCGCGCACCGGGCTGCTGATGCTGGGGGTGTTCTTCGTCGCCGGCCTGCTGGCCGCGATCGCCGCGTTGCTGGCGTGGCTGGCCCCGCAGATGGACCTGCAGGCCGCCGGGCAGGTCCTGTCGGATCCGAACGTCGTCAACGAATCGCCCGAGCGGGTTCTTGCGCTGTTCGAGGGCGTGAACCTGTTCGGCGGGTTCGCCCTGGCGGCGCTGATCTTCGCGATCGTGCTGGCGGCGGTCTACTTCGCCGTGCCGCTGGTGTTCTTCTGGCGCTGGCCGGTGTTCGCGGCGCTGTTATGGAGCGTGCGCGCGACGCTGGTCAACTGGCTGGCGTTTCTCGGCTTCGGCCTGGTCGTGTTCGGCCTGCTGTTCGCCGTCGGGTTGGTGTTCGGCCTGTTTTCCGGCATCTTCTCGCTGGCGCTGGGCGGCGCGGGCATGCTGGTCGTGCAACTGGTTTCGATCATCCTGTCGCTGTTCGTACAGTTGCTGCTCGCGGCGGCGCAGTGGCGGGCTTTCGTCCAGGTGTTCCCGGCCGACAGCGACGATCCGTCAGGGCCGAAGGACGCCGTCGCGCTCTGAACCGGCACGGCCCGGTCGCGCTTTAGCGGCCTTGCCCGGTCCGGGCAGCGAGCAGATGTCGATCAGGCGCGCATGGCTGCGCGCGGCCAGGATCATCACCACTTCCGCGCACGACAGCGCGTCGTCCAGCGCGCCGTGCGCGGCCCGCGGCGCGAGGCCGTAATGATCGCGCACGGCCGACAGCCGGGTCGCCGCGGCCGCCGTATCGTCGTGCCCGCGCCGGCGCTGCCGCCGCCGGAACCAGTCGAGCGTGTCGATCCACGGGACCAGCCAGCCGACGCCGCAGGCTCTTCGCAGCGCGCGTTCGAGGAAGGCCGTGTCCAGCGGGGCGTGGTGAAAGACGGCAACGCGGCCGGCGGCGGCCTCCAGCAGCATTTCCAGGGCCTCGACGACGGCGACGCCGCCTTCCCGGTCGCAATCGCGAATGCCGTGGATCGTGGCCGACTGTCCGACCCATTCGCCGCCGCCGCGGGCGAGGCGGACTTCGCGCGCGCCGGCCAGGTCGATCCGCCCGTCGCGGATCGGCACCCAGCCGATGCTGAGGATGGCATCCCGGGCCGGTTCCAGGCCGGTCATTTCAAGGTCGATGGCCAGCAGCGGGGCGCTCTTGATCGGCGTCGACGGCGGCGGCAGTTCCGAGGCAAGTGCGGCAAGACCGCCGGCCGCGGCCGAGGCCGAGCGATGGCGGGCGAGTCGCCGCCAGCGCCAGCGCCGGATCGGATTCAACACGGCGGGTTCACAATAGGTAACGCTGCGCCAGCGCGCTCTGGGCGTCGGTCACGATGCCGAACGCCGAGCGCAGATAACGCCGGTGCAGTCCGGACAGTTCGGACGGGTCGACGAGGTGGTCGGGCTTCTCGCCGGCCTCGAGCTGGCGGCTCTGGTGCTTGAGCCGGATGTCGTTGATGAAGCGCAGCGCGTGGATCAGGTCGTCGGCGTCGCCCGCGGTGACGATGCCGGCCTCGGCTGCGGCCTCGATGCGCTGCTCGGTATGAATGACCTGGATGGCGCCCTCGAGCGCGCGCACCCGGGCCAGGTCGACGATCGGGATCACGCCGCGCTGCTTCAGGTTCAGCCCCTGGCTGTGCGCGCCGCCGCGTTCCTGGACGAATTGCCGGAACAGGCCGACCGGCGGCCGGTGCTTCAGCGATTCGCCGGCCAGGAACCGGCGGAAGATTTCGCGGTCGCGGGCCTGCTCGAGCACTTCGCGATGCAGCCGCTCGGCCAGCGCGACGTCGCCGGCGACCGCGCGCATGTCGAAGAAGATGCTCGACTGCATCACCGATTTCGGTTCCGGCTCGCGAATCCAGCGATCGAACCGCCGGCGCCAGCCATCGAACGCCATGCGCCATTTGCCCTTGGCCATGACGCCGCCCGGGCAGTAGACGTAGCCGCATTCGTTGAGGCCGTCGCAGACGAATTCGCCGAGGCGCTCGAAGTATTCCGCCGCTTCGGCGTCAGGCGCCTCGGCCAGCAGAAGGCCGTTGTCCTGGTCGCTGGTCAGCCCCTGTTCGAGCCGACCCTGCGAGCCGAACGCGAGCCACGCAAATTCCATCGGTGCCGGGCCGAGTTCGTCGGTCGCCAGCTCGATCAGGCGCCGGGTGCAGGCATCGGTGATGCGCCCGGCGATGCGGCCGAGTTCGGTGGCGCCGGCTCCGGCCTTGACGAGCCCGGCGAGCATCTGCGGCCCCTGGCGCGCCAGCGCGGTCAACTGGTCGGTGCCCCGGGCACGGTGAATGTCGCGCACCAGCCGCAGCGGATGCGGCGACTGGACCGCGAGCAGATCGCCGGAGCTGATCACCGCCGCAAGGTGGCCCTCGGCGTTGGTGACCGGCAGGTGGTGAATTCCCATGCGCATCATTTCGACCAGTGCATCCTCGACCCGGGCCTCGAGGCCGATGGTCGACGGATTCGCCGTCATGATGTCGGCGACCGGCGTGTCCGCTGCGATGCCTTTCGCCACCACGCGCGTGCGCAGGTCGCGATCGGTGATGATGCCCACCAGGTTGTTTTGCTCGACGATCGGCAGGCAACTGACATTGCGCTCGGCCATCCGCCGGGCGCAGGTGGCGAGATCCTCGTCCGGGGCGGCGGTCACGGGCTCGCGCAGCGGCAGTTCGCCGAGCCGGCTGGCCGTGCCGCGGCCCGCCGCGTGCTGGCGCAGCCGGGCGCCGTGGCCGGACTGCAGGAATGTCGCGATCGCCTTGTTGCGCGCGACGAGCTTCGCCAACTCGGCGGCCGGAAGATGCCAGACCAGGCTGTCCTCGATCGCGTGGACGCGGTAGGACTCTACGTCGCCGGCGAATCCGATGCGGTGGCCGAAGATCTCGCCCTCGCCGCGACGCTCGAGCATGCGGTCGTCGGGATCGACCAGCTTGACCGCGCCCTTGCGGATGATGTAGAGCCCGTCTTCCCCGGGCGGGTCGAAGGCGCCGATTTCACCGCCCTCGGGGTGGTAGCTGATCGTCAGCCTGCCGGCGATCGGCTCGACCTCCGGGGCGTCCAGCGTCGAGAACGGCGCGACGCCGTGCAGGAAGGCGGTGATATCGGCAGGCGGCTGGTTCATGGGCGGATTCTATACGCGCAGCTCGGGGCCAAAAAAGCGGCGGCACCGCCAGGGTGCCGCCGGAACGGACCGGCCTCGGATCGAGGCCGGCTCGGGGTTTGGAAACCTCCGACTCGAACGTGCGAGGTTTCTCAGTGGGTCGGCGGTGCCTCGGGCGCACCGCGCGGCACGCGGATATCCTCGATGAACTCGCGGATATGCACCGGCGGCGCCTTGGTCACGCGGCTGATCCCGAAGGCGACGGCGAAGTTCAGCAACATGCCGACCACGCCGATGCCTTCCGGCGAGATGCCGAACAGCCAATTTTCCGGCACGTTGGCCGCGAACGGCTCGAAGAACACGCCCTTGAAGTAGACGATGTAGCCGAACGTGAAGAACAGGCCGGTGAGCATGCCGGCGATCGCGCCTTCGCGATTGATCCGGGTCGAGAAGATGCCCATGATGATCGCCGGGAACAGCGACGCGGCGGCCAGGCCGAACGCGAAGGCGACCACCTGGGCGACGAAGCCCGGCGGGTTGTAGCCGAGGTAGCCGGCGATGCAGATCGCCACCGCCGCGGCGAGGCGGCCGGTCAGCAGTTCGCCCTTCTCGCTCATGTCCGGCACGAACACGTTCTTGACCAGGTCGTGCGAGACCGACGACGAGATCACCAGCAACAGTCCGGCGGCGGTCGACAGCGCCGCGGCGATGCCGCCGGCGGCGACCAGCGCGATGACCCAGTTGGGCAGGCCCGCGATTTCGGGATTGGCCAGCACCATGATGTCGCGGTCGACGGTCAGCTCGTTGCCTTCCCAGCCCTGCGAGGCGGCCACGCTTTGCTGGAATTGCGGGTTGCCCGCGTTGTAGTACTGGATCCGGCCGTCGCCGTTCTTGTCCTCGAAGCCAAGCAGTCCGGTCTGTTCCCAGGTCTGGAACCAGTGGGGCCGCTCGTCGTAGGCCAGGGCCGGTTCCTCCGCCGCACCGTTGGGCCAGATCGTGTCGATCAGGTTCAGCCGCGCCATCGCGCCCACTGCCGGGGCGGTGGTGTACAGGATCGCGATGAACAGCAGCGCCCAGCCGGCCGAGCGGCGCGCGTCGGAGACCTTGGGCACGGTGAAGAAGCGCACGATGACGTGCGGCAGCCCTGCGGTTCCGACCATCAGCGCCAGCGTGATCGCGAACACGTCGATCATCGCCTTGCTGCCGTCGGTGTAGGCGGTAAACCCGAGATCGGTCACGACCTGGTCAAGCCTTTCGAGCAGCCACATCGAATCAGCGCCGTTGATCGAACTGCCAAGCCCGAGCTGCGGCAGCGGGTTGCCGGTGAGCTGGATCGAGATGAAGATCGCCGGCACCGTGTAGGCGAAGATCAGCACGCAGTACTGGGCGACCTGGGTGTAGGTGATGCCCTTCATGCCGCC
>JAVVDX010000068.1:0-10917 GCA_032251475.1 Wenzhouxiangellaceae bacterium
CACGACAGGCTCGCCACGCGCGTGATCCACGCCGGCCAGGCGCCGGACCCGAGCACCGGCGCGATCATGACGCCGATCTACACGACTTCGACCTACGTCCAGAAAAGCCCGGGCGACCACCTGGGATACGAGTATTCGCGCACGCACAACCCGACGCGCAAGGCCTGGGAGGCGTGCATCGCCGATCTCGAGGGCGGCAGGCACGGTTTCGCGTTCGCCTCGGGCATGGCCGCGGCCGACTGTCTGATGCATCTGCTCGAACCCGGTAACCACGTACTGGCGACAAACGACCTCTACGGCGGCACCTGGCGGCTGTTCGAGCGCGTCCGCCGGCGCTCGTCCGGGCTCGATTTCACGTTCGCCGACATGACCGACCCGGATGCACTGGCCGGGGAGATCCGCGACAGCACCCGGCTGATCTGGGTCGAGACGCCGACCAACCCGATGCTCAACCTGGTCGACATCGCACGCGTCGCCGAACTGGCGCGCCGGCACGGCTGCCTGCTGGTCGTCGACAACACGTTCGCCACGCCGGTGCTGCAGCGCCCGCTCGCGCTCGGCGCCGACATCGTGCTGCACTCGGTCACCAAGTACCTCAACGGCCACTCGGACATGGTCGGCGGCGCGCTGGTCGTCGACGACGCCGCGCTGGCCGAGAAGATCGGCTTCGTCCAGAATTCGGCCGGCGGCGTGCAGGGCCCGTTCGACTCGTTTCTGGTCATGCGCGGGGTCAAGACGCTGGCGCTGAGGATGAAGGCCCACTGCGACAACGCGGGACGGATCGCCGAGTGGCTCACCCGGCAGGCCAGGGTCAAGCGCGTGATCTACCCGGGCCTGGACAGCCACCCGCAGAAGGCGCTGGCCGAGCGCCAGATGGCCGGCTTCGGCGGCATGGTCAGCTTCGATCTCGACGGCGACCTGGCTTCAGCGCGCCGCTTTCTCGAGAACACCCGACTGTTCGCGCTGGCCGAGTCGCTGGGCGGCGTCGAGAGCCTGGTCAACCACCCGGCCATCATGACCCACGCCAGCGTTCCCGCCGCGACCCGGGCCGAACTCGGCATCACCGACACGCTGATCCGGCTGTCGGTCGGCATCGAGGATGTCGACGACCTGATCGGCGACCTGGAAACCGCGCTGGCGGCGGTTTGAAGAACCGGTTTATCTGTGGACCAAGCCTTTGCCTTTCAGCCCCCCGAATCCTTGACCCAGTTGCCGAACTCGCCCTGGGCGTACACCTTTCCGTCGTGCTCGCCGATGAACGCGGTCGCGACCGGGTCGCCCGGGCGGCGGAACAGGTTCGGGGCGACCGGAATCAGCAGGCGCCAGCGCCGGCCGGTGCGGTATTCGAGCCGGTCGCCGTCGGCCCGGATCTGCATCCGGTCCTCGCGCCAGCCGTCGCGCGGGAAGCGGATCGTCGCGCGTCTGTAGCTGCCGGCCAGTTTTTCCAGCGCGCCCGTGGCCGGGGCGTGGGGCGCCGGCGTCGTGCGCGGCAGCGGTTCGACGACCCAGCTTTCGAGCGATTCGCGCATTTCGCGCAGCGGATCGTGGTCGAACATCGTGATGACAACGAAGAATCCGCGCTTCGACTCTGGGTTGTAGCCGAACCGGGTCAGGTAGCCGTCGGCGTCGCCGCCGTGGGCGAAGTAGCGCCGGCCGTCCTCGATGTCGGCGTAGATCCCGAGCCCGTAGCCGTAGTCCATGCCGGCGCGCGCGGCCAGCGTGGTCGCGGGCGTTTCCATCCGTTCGATCTGCCCGGGGTTAAAAACCTGCCGGCCGTCGAGGCGGCCGCGCTGGAGCAGCATCTTCAGGAATTTCGCCATTTCGCCGGGACGGACGTTGAGCGCGCCGGCCGGGCGATACAGGAAGTGCCAGTACCGGATCGGTTGCTTCGGGTCGGTGTCGTAACCGCCGACCAGGTACCGTTCGACCTCCGCCGTCCGGGTGAACGCGGCCGACGGCATGCCCAGCGGCTCGAACACGCGCTCGCGCGCGAAGGCCTCGAAATCGCGGCCGCAGGCCTTCTCCAACACCCAGGCGGCCATGCCGGGGCCGGATGAGGTGTAGGAGTGGTGCCGGCCCGGCGGCCAGCGGCTGGCACGCGATTCCGGCCTGAGCGCCAGCGCCTCATCCAGCGAAACCGGGTCGTTGTACTTGAACTCGAACCCGCTCATGTCGTGCCAGCCGGCCGTCTGCTCCATCAGCATGGCGATCGTGACCGGTCGCGAGGCCGACCACCGGTTGGTCAACGGGGGATTGTCGACGTAGGTGCGGACCGGGGCGTCGAGGTCCAGGCAGCCCAGCTCGGCGGCCTCGAGCAGTGCCAGGCCGGTGAAAGCCTTGGAGATCGAGCCGAGCCGGTAGTAGTCGCGTTCCGAAACCGGCCGCGGGTCGTCCCAGGCGCGGATGCCGAAGCCGCGGTCGACGAGAGTGCGTTCGCCTTCGACCATGACCAGCCACGCCGAGGCCATCCCCGAAGATTCGCGGATTCTGGCGACCCGCTCGACGATCCGGTCGACTTGCCCGGCCCGTGCCTCGGGGCGGACCCCGGCCCAGGCGCCGGCCCGGACGCCGGCAAGCGCTGCCAGTAGCGAAAGCATGAAAGCGAAACGGTGCGCCATGGGTTTCCGGACCCGCCGCACCGCAGATCGATTGCAGCACCGAGCCAACGGTTAGAATCCGGCGCATGAACGAGTCCACTACCCGGTCCGCGCCGCTGCACCTCGTGGCGCGCGAGTTGCGCGAGCAGCGCGAGCGCGAACTCTCTCCGCTGGCCACCCGCGCGGTCGACTCGCGCGGGCGCGCCGAGCCCGAGGAACCGGACCCGCTTCGCACCGCGTTCGAGCTCGACCGCGACCGGATCACGCACTCGAAGACGTTCCGGCGGCTCAAGCACAAGACGCAGGTGTTCATCAACCCGGAAGGCGACCACTTCGTGACCCGGATGACGCACACGCTGCAGGTCACCCAGATCGCGCGCTCGATCGCCCGCGCGCTCGATCTGAACGAGGACCTGACCGAGGCGATCTGCCTGGGCCACGACTGCGGGCACACGCCGTTCGGGCATACCGGCGAAGCGGCGCTGTCGGAATACATCGAAGACGGCGAATGGCTGCACTCGGAACAGGGCGTCCGGATCTTCCGGCTGCTCGAGCCGAAGAACCTGAGTTGGGAAGTGCTCGACGGCATCCGCGCGCATACCTGGCGGGTCACGCCGCCACCGCACACGCCGGAAGGCTGGGCGTGCCGGTTCGCCGACCGCATCGCCTACCTCAACCACGACCTGCTCGACGCGGTCCGCGCCGGCATTCTGACGGCGGCCGACCTGCCCGGCGAGGTCGTCTCCGTGCTCGGCGGGTTCTCCGGCGGTCGCTGGATCGGCCAGATGATCCGCGGCGCCATCGAGGAATCGGTGGGCCGCGGCAGGGTCGTCATGGCCGCCGACGTGCTGCAGGCAATGCGCACGTTGCGGGAATTCATGTTCGAACGCGTCTACCTCCGGCCCGAGGCGCGCGCGCAGGCCGAGCGCGCACGGCACGTGATCCACGACCTGGTCGCGCACCTGAAAAAATACCCCGAGCGGATCCCGGATGGCTATCGGCGCGAGGAAGAGGATCCCGAGAGCCGGGTGCTCGACTACGTTGCCGGAATGACCGACCGCTATGCACTGAACCTGCACGACCACTGGTTTCGGCCGCGCGGCCTGGTCTGAACGGATTCAAACCCCGGTGTTGTGACTCCGTTCACGCCGTCTGAAGTAAACTCCGTTTGGGGAATGATCGGGAGTTCGCTTCATGCACGTGGAAAAAATCGAATCCTGGCGCCGCATCGGTTGCCGGCTCGTGCTCGTCTGCGGGCTTGCAGGGGGCGCAATGCCGGGTCTCGCGCAGGACGATGCCGATGCCGATTCAGAGATCGAGGCGCTGAAGCGCCAGATCGAACAGATGCAGCGCCAGCTTGTGGACATGCGGGTCAAGCTCGATGAACTGGAATCTACCAGGGCCGATGAAGGGTCCGCCACCGGCGAGGAATCTGCAGCCGGCGGCACCGATGCCCAGGTCGCCCAGGCCGTGCTCGAAGCGCCGGACGAAGAGGCGCCGACGCGGATCGAGCTCGATCGACGCATCTCGACGCTCGAGAATATCGCCGACGACTGGACGCGCGACATTGTCCTCGGCGGCGCGGTGCGGCTGAATTACGCCTGGCGCGATTTCGACGACCGGAACAAGGACCGCGTGGGCGACTTCGAGCTGGAGCTGTTCCGGATCAACGCCGACGGCGCGATCGGAAACGTGCTGTTGAGCACGGAGTGGCGGCGTTACAATGACTTTCAGGCCATTCATCATGCCTGGGTCGGTTACGACTTCACGGACGCGCTCCAGGGGCAGCTCGGCATCAGCCAGGTGCCGTTCGGGCTGCTGCCGTTCGCCAGCCACAGCTTCTGGTTCGGAGGAACCTATTATCTCGGCTTCGAAGACGACTACGACACCGGCGTCAAGTTCGTCCACAAGCCGAACGACGACTGGCTGTTCCATTACGCGTTCTACAAGAACCCCGAGTACGCCAACGACGATCGATTTGGCCGCTACTCGTTCGACCTGGTCACCGGCGGCGACCAGCAGAACGCTGAAATCAACCAGATCAACCTGCGCGGCGAGCGCAAGCTGCGCTTTTCCGAAAACGATACGCTGGATCTCGGCATCAGCCTGGAGGCCGGCCAGATCTACAACCGGATTACCGAGGACAAGGGCCAGCGTTACGCGATCGCCGCGCACGCGAACGCGGACTTCGGGCCATGGAACGTACAGATGCAGGGCCTCAGGTACGATTTCGACCCCGAAAATCCGGACGGTGTCTTCGACAATTTCGTACAGACCGGCGCATTCGAATTTCCATTCCTGATGGCGGCCGAAGCCAACGTATATTCGTTCAACGTGGCGCGCTCTTTCAACATGTCGCTCGGCCCGATCTCCGGAACGACCTGCTACAACGATTTCACGTTCATCGATCCGAAAGTGCGCAACAGCGACGAGTCGATCCAGAATGTGACCGGTTGCTCGGTCGTCGTCGGCGGCATCTTCGCCTATTTCGACTGGATCACCGGCAAGAACATGTGGTTCGCCGGCGGGGACGGCATCGGGCGCGACGCGGCATCGGCCGGCAAATGGCGTTCGCGGCTCAACATCAACATCGGTTTCTACTTTTGAACACGGGAGTCAAGTCTTGAACGACAGGAATCGGGAGGAAATCGCCCAGGCCGAGGAGGAGGTCGACCGGATCAACGAGATCTACGACACCGACTACGAGATCGGCCAGGACAACGTCGAGAAATGGGGCTTCGACATGCATCAGACCGTCTTCACGAACAGCGCGATCCTGATCGCGCTGTTCGTGATCGGGTCGCTGAGCTTTCCCGGCGTGTCGAAGGAGTTGCTCGAGGCGACGCGCAACTGGATCCAGCAAGTATTCGACTGGGTATTCCTGTCGACCGGCAATCTGTTCGTGCTTTTCTGTCTGGCCTTGATCGTGCTGCCGGTCGGGAAGATCCGTCTCGGCGGCGAGGATGCGAAGCCTGATTTCTCTACCCTTTCGTGGTTCGCGATGCTGTTCGCTGCCGGCATGGGTATCGGCCTGATGTTCTGGAGCGTGGCCGAGCCGGTGGGCTATTTTACCGAATGGTTCGGCGCGCCGCTGAACACGCCCGGTTTCACCGAAGACTCCCGTGTTGCCGCGATGGGCGCGACGATGTACCACTGGGGCCTGCACCCGTGGGCGATCTACGGCGTCATGGCGCTGTCGCTGGCGTTCTTCGCCTACAACAAGGGCCTGCCGCTGACGGTGCGCTCGACGTTCTACCCGCTGCTGGGCGAACGGGTGTGGGGCTGGCTCGGCGACCTGATCGACACGCTGGCCGTACTCGCGACGCTGTTCGGTCTGGCCACGTCGCTGGGCCTCGGCGCGCAGCAGGCCGCGAGCGGGTTGAATTTCCTGTTCGATGTCGGCAGCGGATTGAACACGCAGATCGTCATCATCGCCGGCGTCACCAGCGTCGCGGTCATCTCGGTGGTTCGCGGCATCGAGGGCGGGGTGAAGCTGCTCAGCAACATCAACATGGTTCTGGCCGCTCTGCTGCTGGTGTTCGTCATCGTTGCCGGCTCGCTGACCGGTTTCCTGTCCAACGTTGGCGAGACGGTCAGCGGCTACGTGAAATACATGTTGCCGTTGAGCAATCCGGTCGGTCGGGAAGACTTGACCTTCTATCACTCGTGGACGATCTTCTACTGGGCCTGGTGGATTTCGTGGTCGCCGTTCGTCGGCATGTTCATCGCCCGCGTCTCGCGCGGGCGCACCGTGCGCGAGTTCCTGACCGCAGTCCTGATCGTGCCGACGCTGGTGACCGTGGTCTGGATGAGCGCGTTCGGCGGCAATGGGCTGGACCAGGCCCAGAACGGCGTCGGCGAGCTGGCCGACGGCATCAGCGACTCGTCTTTGGCGCTGTTTCAGATGCTCAGTCACCTGCCGCTGACCGCGATCACTTCGTTCCTGTCGATCTGCCTGGTGCTGGTGTTCTTCATCACCTCGTCGGATTCGGGTTCGCTGGTCATCGACAGCATCACCTCCGGCGGCAAGACCGATGCGCCGATTCCGCAGCGAATCTTCTGGGCCACGACCGAGGGCGTGGTCGCGGCGGTGCTTCTGGGCGTCGGCGGCAGCGCGGCCCTGCAGGCGCTTCAGGCCGGCGCGGTCAGCACCGGCCTGCCGTTCACGCTCGTGCTGATGGCAATGTGCGTGAGCCTGGCGCGCGGCCTGCACCACGAGCGCAAGCTGATGCAATACTCCGATGTGATTCAGGGTTCCTGAGAGGGGCAACATGTATTCGAAAATCATGGTACCGGTCGATCTCCAGCACATCGAAAAGATCGACAAGTCGCTGCAATGCGCGGCCGAACTGGCAGGGATCTGGGACTCCGTCGTCTGCTACGTCGCGGTCACCGGGCGTGTGCCCAATCGGGTGGCGCCCAGCCCGGAGAAGTTCGAAGTCGAAATGAACATGTTCGCGCACGAGCAGCGCGACCGGTTCGGCATCGAGACCGAATACAAGGTCGTGTCCAGCGTCGATGTTCCGGTGGAGCTCGACGACAAGATCCTCGGGGCGATCGACGAGATCGGCGCCGATCTCGTGGTCATGGCCTCGCACGTCCCGGGTGTGCCGGACAGGCTGCACCTGATGAGTTCGAACGCGGCCCATATCGTCCGGCACGCGGATGTGTCGGTGTTTGTCGTGCGGTAGCTGGACATCGCTTGCCCGAACCGCGGCGGATCGGGCATAATCCCGGCCTGCAGTGTTCTGCGACGCGGGCGTCGTATAACGGTGATTACCCCAGCTTCCCAAGCTGGAGATGACGGTTCGATTCCGTTCGCCCGCTCCAATTTCCCGTTTTCGGGGTGGCTCGAGATCCGTGCCGGGTTCAGACCCTGAAATATCGAACCGTCAGGATGCCTGCGGGGCGGCCAAAGCTCCTTTCACTAAAAATGGTACACCCCAGCTTCCCAAGCTGGAGATGACGGTTCGATTCCGTTCGCCCGCTCCAAGTTTGCTGGATCCGACACGGCCGAAACGTCTTTCGCCGGAATTGCCGATTGTACGCTTTCCGCAAGCTGCTACCGGTCGCGGTCGTGTTCCCAGAGGATCTCGCCGTCGCCCGAAGCGCGCGCGAGCGTGCGTGCGACGACGAACAGCAGGTCCGACAACCGGTTGAGGTAGCGAATCGCCGGCTCGTTGATTTCCTCGTGACGGGCCAGCGCGATCACGCGCCGCTCGGCGCGGCGGCAGATCGTGCGCGCAAGGTGGGCGTGCGCCGCCGCGACGCCACCGCCGGGCAGGATGAAATCCTTCAGCGGCGGCAGGTCGGCGTTGAGCCGGTCGAGCTCCTTTTCCAGTCGTTCCGTGTGGCGGTCGCCGAGCAGTTCGGTTGTGGGCATGCACAACTCGCCCCCGAGGTCGAACAGGTCGTGCTGCACGTCGAGCAGCACGCTGCACAGGTCGTCGTCGCCGCAGTTGGCGATCACGACGCCGACGGCGCTGTTGAGCTCGTCGACGGTGCCGAAGGCCTCGACTCTCAGCGAATCCTTCTGCGTGCGCGACCCGTCGCCGAGACCGGTCGTGCCGTCGTCGCCGGTGCGGGTGTAGATCTTCGAAAGGCGGTGGCCCATGTGCACAATCCTCGGTAAGCGTCCGGAAATTGTAGCGGGATCGGCACTTTTCATTTGCACGATTCCTGCTACCCTCAGGGTCACTTCGATCGAATCCATTGCCGAGGTGTTTCTATGAGCCTGAAATCCGCCTATCCGTACTTCCTGGCCAACAAGGCCGTGTACGCCAATGAAGACCTGGAGGTGTTCGACAAGCACACCGGCGAACTCGCCACACGCGCGGCACTGGCCGACGATGCGGTGGTCGACCAGGCGGTGGCGGCGGCCGAGCGGGCCGCGCCGGCGATGGCGAAGCTGCCGTCGCACAAGCGGCGCGACGCGCTGAACCATTGCGCCGAACGGTTTCGGGAGCGCTTCGACGAGCTGGCCGAGATCCTGGTCGTCGAAGGCGGCAAGGTGATCAAGGACGCCGAGGGCGAGGTGCAGCGGCTGATCGATACCTTCCGGATCGCGGCCGAGGAGGCGACCCGGGTCGGCGGCGAGGTGATGCCGATGGATATCGCGCCGAGATCCGAGTCGTTCATCGGCATGTGGAAGCGGGTGCCGATCGGGCCGGTTTCATTCATCACGCCGTTCAATTTCCCGTACAACCTGGTCGCGCACAAGATCGCGCCGGCGATCGCCGCCGGCTGCCCGTTCGTGCTCAAGCCGGCCGAGAAGACGCCGGTGGGCGCGCTGGTGCTCGGCGAGGTTCTGGCCGAGTGCGACCTGCCCGAGGGCGCGTTTTCGATCCTGAACGTGCCGCGCGACGACGCGGCGCGCTTGACCGAGGACGAGCGCCTGAAGCTGCTGAGCTTCACCGGCTCCGACAAGGTCGGCTGGATGCTCAAGAGCAAGGCCGGCAAGAAGCCGGTGGTCATGGAACTGGGCGGCAACGCCGCCTGCCTGGTCGATCGCGATGCCGACATCGACGATGCCGTCGACCGGCTGGTATTCGGCGGTTTCTACCAGTCCGGCCAGAGCTGCATCTCGGTCCAGCGGGTGCAGATTCATCGTGAGATCTACGACGAGGTCCGGCAGAAACTTGTCGAAAAGGTCGGCGCGCTGAAGGGCGGCGACCCGTACGATCATGAAACCTTCGTCGGCCCGCTGATCACCGAGGACGACGCCAAACGCGTCGTCGAGTGGATCGAGGAGGCGGTCGACAAGGGCGCCACGCTGCTGGTCGGCGGCGAGCGGGAAGGGGCCGTCGTGCGCCCGGCCGTGCTCGAGGGCGTGGATCGCGATTGCCGGATCTACGACAGCGAACTGTTCGGACCGGCCATGGTGATCGAGCCGTTCGACGATTTCGACGAGGCGCTGAAGGTCATGAACGACTCGCGCTACGGTCTGCAGGCCGGGCTGTTCGTGCGCGACATCGGCCGGATCCGCAAGGCCTGGGACCTGCTGGAGGTCGGCGGCGTGATCATCAACGACGTGCCGAGCTTCCGTGTCGACCACATGCCCTACGGCGGCGTCAAGGATTCCGGCCTCGGGCGCGAGGGCATCCGTTTCGCGATCGAGGACATGACGGAGATCCGGCTTTTGGCGATACGCGAGCCGTAACGCGGACGCCGCTGCGGTGGAATGGCGACAAGGTACACTAGCCAGTCTGTCCAAACCACGGCCCGGATTTTCATGGCACGCAAGACCCCGCTGTACCAGGCGCATGTCGACGCCGGCGCCAGAATGGTCGAATTCGCCGGCTGGGACATGCCGATCCGCTACGGTTCTCTGGTCGAGGAACACCGGGCCGTGCGCGGCCGGGCCGGCATCTTCGATGTCTCGCACATGACCGTCGTCGACATCGAGGGCGCCGGCGCGCGCGACGGCCTCCGCCGCCTGCTGGCCAACGACGTCGACAAGATTCGGGAGCACGGCCAGGCGATCTACGGTTGCATGCTCGCCGACGACGGCGGCATCCTCGACGACCTGATCACCTACCGGGTCGACGACGGTTTCTACCGGCTGGTCGTCAACGCCGCCACTCGAGAGTCGGACCTCGACTGGATCGGCCGGCAGCTGGCCGAATTCGAAGCCCGGAACTCCGAGCGCGATGACCTGGCGATGATCGCCGTGCAAGGCCCCGATGCGGTCGACCACGTCGTCGAACTGCTCGGTGCGCCGAAGATTTCCGGACTCAAGCCGTTCCGCTCGCTGACCCATGGCGACTGCTTCGTCGCGCGCACCGGCTATACCGGAGAGGACGGCTGCGAGATCATCCTGCCCAACGGGCTGGCCGACGCCACCTGGCGCAGTCTGGTCGAACGCGGCGTCGTGCCGTGCGGGCTCGGCGCCCGCGACACGCTCCGGCTCGAGGCCGGCCTGAACCTGTATGGGCAGGACATGGACAGCTCGACGACGCCGCTGGAATCCAACCTGGCCTGGACCGTGGCGTTCGAGCCGGCCGAGCGCGATTTCATCGGCCGCGAAGCGCTGGAAAGACAGAAGAGCGAAGGCGTGACGCGCAAGCTGGTCGGGCTGGTGCTGGGCACCGGCGGCGTGCCGAGGAGCGGCGCGCGCGTGATCACCGGCGCCGGCGACGGCATCGTCACAAGCGGCGGCTTCGGGCCGACGGTCGGGTGCCCGATCGCGATGGCGCGCGTGCCGGCCGGTGCCGGCGACGAGGTCGAAGTCGAACTGCGCGGCCGCCGGCTTGACGCGAAGGTCTCGAAGATGCCGTTCGTGCGCAATGGCAAGCCGCGCGAGGATCTGCCTCGACCATGA
>JAVVDX010000068.1:11017-14308 GCA_032251475.1 Wenzhouxiangellaceae bacterium
GCCGCGGCCGTGACAGCCCGTGCGGATTGCGGCTAGAATTTTGACCAACAATCCTGGCCCCGGAACCCATACCAAGGAAACGGAAATGAGCGAGATCCCGTCGGAATTGCGTTTTGCCGAGAGCCACGAGTGGGTCGAACGGCTCGAGGACGGTCTGGTGCGTATCGGCATCAGCGATCATGCCCAGGAACAGCTGGGCGACCTGGTGTTCATCGAACTGCCGGAACAGGGTTCCGAGGTCACGCGCGGCGAGGCGTGCGCCGTCGTCGAGTCGGTCAAGGCCGCCTCGGACGTCTACGCTCCGGTCTCGGGCGGGGTCGTCGCCGTCAACGACGCGCTGACCGACGCGCCCGAGACGGTCAACAACGACCCGTACGGCGACGGCTGGCTGTTCACGGTCAAGCCGTCCGATGAAGGCGATCTCGACGAACTGATGGACGCCGACGCGTACGCCGAACACGTTGAAGAGTAGGTCGGGGCGGCGTCCCCGACGCGGCTAGAATGGCGCCGATGAAATTCAGATACTTCGGCACCGACGGCATCCGAGGCCGGGTCGGCGAGACGCCGATTACCGCCGATTTCGCGCTCCGGCTCGGCTGGGCCGCGGGTCGGGTGCTGGCCGAGGAACGGGGCGAACGCGCCAGCGTCGTGATCGGAAAGGACACCCGGATCTCGGGCTATCTGTTCGAGTCGGCGCTGGAGGCCGGGCTGTCGGCGGCCGGCACCGACGTGCTGTTGCTCGGGCCGATGCCGACGCCGGCGATCGCGCACATGACGCGTTCGATGGGCGCGGCCGCCGGTATCGTGATCTCGGCCTCGCACAATCCGTTCGAGGACAACGGCATCAAGTTATTCTCCGGCGAGGGCCAGAAGCTGCCCGACCGGTTGCAGGCGCGCATCGAGGAGATGATCGAACGGCCGATAACGCACGTCGCGCCCGAGCGGCTTGGCAAGGCGCGGCGCATCGACGACGCCACCGGCCGCTACGTCGAATACTGCAAGGGCACGGTGCCGTACGGCACCCGTTTCGACGCGCTGAAGCTGGTCGTCGACTGCGCCAACGGCGCCACCTACCGGATTGCGCCCGACGTGTTCCGCGAGCTGGGCGCCGGGGTCGTCGCGGTCGCCGAACGGCCCGACGGCTTGAACATCAACCACGAGTGCGGCTCGACGCACCCGGATACGGTCGCACGCGCCGTGGTCGAGCACGGCGCCGACCTCGGTGTTGCATTCGACGGCGACGGCGACCGGGTATTGATGGTCGACCACGCCGGAAATCTGGTCGACGGCGACCAGATCCTGTTCATCCTTGCCGCTGCGCGGGCAGCCGACGGTGAGCTCGGCGGCGGCGTCGTCGGCACCGTCATGAGCAATTTCGGGCTCGAGGAGGCGTTCGCCGAGCGCGACATCGAATTCGCGCGCGCAAGAGTCGGCGACCGCTACGTTCACGAGCAGCTGGTCAAGCGCGGCTGGTTGCTGGGCGGCGAAGCCTCGGGCCACATCCTTTGCCTGGACCGGGCCACGACCGGCTGCGGCATCGTCAGCGCGCTGCAGGTGCTGCGGGTCGTCGCCGAATCGGGCCGCGGGCTCGCCGAGCTCGCCGCCGGCATGCGCAAGTACCCGCAGATCATGATCAACGTGCCGGTAGCCGGCCGGGCCCGCGCGGCGATCGACGGCCGCGGCCGGATCGCCGAGGCGGTGCGCCGGGTCGAGCGCGAGCTCGACGGCGCCGGCCGGGTCGTGCTGCGGGCGTCGGGCACCGAGCCGGTGGTCCGGGTCATGGTCGAGGGCCGCGACGAGCAACAGGTGCGCGGGCTGGCCGAGGAACTGGCCGGCGCGGTTCGACAGGGAGAGACGGTTGACCACTGAAGATGCGACCCATCGTTACGGCATCCCGGTTCTGGACCTGGGTGAGTTCACGGGCGCCCGCGACGGGTTCACCGAGGCGCTCGGGCACGCCTACCGCAATTACGGCTTCGTCGGCATCACCGGTCACGGGCTCGAGGATGAACTCGTCGACGAGGCCTACGCACGGTTTCGAGAATTCTTCGCGTTGCCCGAGGAAGCCAAGCTCGAATACCACCAGCCCGGCGGCGGCGGACGGCGCGGCTACACCGGCTTCGGCGTCGAGCAGGCGAAGGGCCACGACGTGCCCGACCTGAAGGAGTTCTGGCACGTCGGGCGCGAAGTCCAGGGCGACAACCCGCATCCGGACATCCTGCTGCCCAACGTCTGGCCCGAGGTGGTGCCCGGGTTCCGCGCTGCCGCACTGGCGCTGTACGGAGCGCTGGACAATCTGGGCCGGCGCATGCTGTCGGCGATCGCGCTGGACCTGGACCTGCCGGCCGACTGGTTTGCGGACAAGGTCGACCGCGGCAATTCCATCCTGCGCCCGATCCACTACCCGCCGATCCGCGACGCGAAGCCCGGCCAGGTGCGCGCCGCGCGACACGAGGACATCAACCTGATCACACTGCTGATCGGTTCGAAGGAGCAGGGGCTGGAAATCCTCAACAAGCGCGGCGACTGGGTGCCGGTCACGACGCTGCCGGGCACGATCGTCGTCAATGTCGGCGACATGCTGCAGCGGCTGACCAACCACGTCTACCAGTCGACCACCCACCGCGTCGTCAACCCGCCGGGCGAGGCCGCGAAGCGTTCGCGCTACTCGATCCCGTTTTTCCTGCACCCGAACCCGGATTTCGTCATCGAGACGCTGGTGCAGTGCATCACGCCGGACAACCCGAACCGCTATCCCGAGCCGATCTCGTCGGACGACTACCTGCGGCAGCGGATACGCGAAATCAATCTGGCTTGATGGGAAAGGCAGCTGCCGTAGGACTGGTGCAGGAGCCTGCCATGCAGGCGAAAATCGTGCCAGCACCGTAGCCAATTGTTCGCCTGCAGGGCAGGCTCCTACGCGGGTGTTTGGATCACCCCGAGCTTCTTTCCGATCCGTGTGAATGCGTCGACCGCGCGCTCGAGGTGCTCGCGCTCGTGTGCGGCCGAGATCTGCAGCCGGATGCGGGCCTCTCCCCTGGGTACGACGGGGTAGAAGAAACCGATCACGTAAATGCCTTCCTCCAGCAGTGCATCGGCCATCTTCTGCGCCATAGGGGCGTCGTAGAGCATCACCGGCACGATCGGGTGCGAACCTTCCTTGATGTCGAAGCCGGCCTCGGTCATGGCGTGGCGGAAGAACCGGGTGTTCTCCATCAGCCTGGCTCGAAGTTCACCGGACTGGTCCAGCATCTCGAACACCTTGATGCTGGCCGCGACCAGCGGCGGGGC
>JAVVDX010000069.1:0-14224 GCA_032251475.1 Wenzhouxiangellaceae bacterium
CTCGGCCTTTTCGCCGCGGTGGAACACGCGCTTGAACTCGGCGCGGCTGACCGGGACGTAGCGCTCGTTGCCGCCGATCTGGACCTGGTCGCCTTCGGTCAACGCCCGGCCGGACTCGTCCACGCGCACGACCATGGTCGCCTTCTTGCCGGTCGAGCAGATCGTCTTGAGCTCCTTGAGCTCGTCGGCCCAGGCCATCAGGTACCGGCTGCCGGGAAACAGCTCGCCTCGGAAGTCGGTGCGCAGCCCGAACGTCAGGACCGGGATGCCGTGCTCGTCGACGACCTCGCTGAGCTGGTAGACCTGGTCGCGCGTCAGAAACTGGGCCTCGTCGGCCAGCACGCAGGCGACCGGGCCACGCCCGAGTTCGGCGCGCACGATGGACAGCAGGTCGTCATCAGGATCGAACGCTCGCGCGTCGGCCTCGAGCCCGATGCGCGAGCGGATCACGCCCTTCCCGGCGCGGTCGTCCAGCGCCGGGGTCAGCAGCAGCGGACGCATGCCGCGCTCGCGGTAGTTGTGGGCCGACTGCAGCAGGACCGTGGTCTTGCCCGCGTTCATCGTCGAGTAGTAGAAATAGAGCTTGGCCATCAGGGTTAACGAAGCGTAATCCGGATACGTACCGGGTCGAGATCGTCGCGCCCGGCCAGGAAATCGTCCAGCGCCTGCTCGACCGCATCGCACTCGGGGCAATCCTCACGCCGGTAGATCACGATCGCCACCCGTCGTACCGGCAAATCTTCAAGCGCGACGCGCTCCCCGTCGCTATTTTTTGCGCGCGACAGCAGCACCTCCAGCGGCACCATCGAACGCTGGACCCGGAAATCGTCGAGCATCATCGAAAGCTGCCGCTCGAACCCGCGCCGCAGCCCCTGCATGTGGAACGCCGGGGATCGGTCGGGATGATAGACGAACAGGTGCGGCACCGACCGGATGACGCCGCGCCGCTCGGCCTGGGCGCGCGCGTTGCCCGGCATGCGCTGGTGTTCCAGCACCGCTTCCGGATCCTGGGTCAGCTCGAATTCGACCGCCGCTGCAGGCGCGGACAGGCACGCGAGCAGCGCGAGGGCCGGGGTCAGGTTTCGCATCCGGGCAGTATAAGCATTCGGTCGCCCGCGGCGGTGTGGCCACCGGCCCCGATCGCCACGACGGCCTGGTACGCCCGACGGCAAGCAACCAAAGACGCCGGCCCGCCAGAGCGCCCCGGCCGACGAGAATATCGACGACCGGGTAGAATCGCGCGCCTATGTCGAAAATGAACCCCCAGCAGCGTGCCGCCGTCACGCACATCGACTCGCCGCTGCTGGTGCTGGCCGGTGCCGGGTCGGGCAAGACCCGGGTCATAACCGAGAAGATCGCCTGGCTGATCGAGCAGGGCCATTTCCGGGCCGGGCAGATCGCGGCGATCACGTTTACCAACAAGGCCGCGCGCGAAATGCGCCAGCGCGTCGGCAAGCGCGTGCGGCGCAAGGCCGCCGAGGGGCTGACGGTCAGCACCTTCCACTCGCTGGGCTGGCTGATACTGCGCTCGGACCCGGAAGCCGCCGGCCTGAAACGCGGCATCAGCATTCTCGATCAGCACGCCGCGGCCGACCTGGTGCGCGAGCTGCTGCCCGGCTCGGTCAAGTCGGAGCAGGTCTACATCGCCCAGGCCGCGATCGGCCGGCTCAAGGACGCCGGCATCGAACCCGGTCGGGCGATGACCGGCGCCGAAAGCGAGGGCGAGGCGCAGATCGCCTCGGTCTATCAGGCCTACCAGCAGCGCCTGGCCGAACTCAACGCGGTCGATTTCGACGACCTGATCGCTTTGCCGGCGAAGATGCTCGACGAACCGGAGCCGAGAACCCGCTGGCGCGTGAAATTGCGCTATTTCCTGGTCGACGAGTACCAGGACACCTCGGCGGCGCAGTACCGGCTGCTGCGCAAGCTCACCGGCGAGGGCGGGTCGTTCACGGCGGTCGGCGACGACGACCAGTCGATCTACGGCTGGCGCGGCGCGCGGCCCGAAAACCTCGACCAGCTCGGCGTCGACTATTCGAAGCTGAAGGTCGTCAAGCTTGAGCAGAACTACCGCTCGGTCGGCAATATCCTCAAGGCCGCCAACGCGGTCATCGCCGAAAACCCGCACACACACGAGAAAAGGCTGTGGAGCGAGCACGGTCCGGGCGACCGGATCGCGGTGCGCGAGTATCCGGACGAGACCGCCGAGGCCGAGGGCATCGCGCACGCATTGATGGAGGCCCAAGGCGGTTCTTCGATGCGCTGGGGCGATGCCGCAGTGCTGTACCGGTCGAACTTCCAGGCCCGCGATATCGAAAAGGCGCTGCGCGAATACGGCATTCCCTACCGGGTCTCGGGCGGGCCGAGCTGGTTCGACGCGCGCGAAATCCGCGACGGCCTGGCCTATCTCAAACTACTGTTCAACCCGTCCGACAACCCGGCGTTCCTGCGCGTGGCGAACGCGCCGAAGCGCGGCATCGGGTCCAGCTCGATGGCCCGGCTGCTCGACTTCGCGCGCGGGTCGAACTCCAGCCTGCTCGAGGCCGCGTGCGATACGCAGTTCCAGCGCGAGCTGCCCGAGCGCGCCGCGCGCGGCCTGCGCGCGTTCACCAACATGCTGATCGAGGTCAACGACCGCGCCGGCAGAAGCGAGCCGGAACTGGCCGGCGCGCTGTACCGCGAGCTGATCAACCACATCGACTACATGGAGTGGATCGACGAGCAGGCCGACACGCCCGAGCAGGCGCGCCGGCGCCGCAAGAGCCTCGAGGACCTGATCGGCTGGGTCGAGCGGCTGGGCCGGGATGTTGCCTCGCCCGACGAACTGGTCGCCCGGATCGCGCTCGCCGCCAGTCCCGACGACGACCGCACCGACGGTGCCGACGAGGTCCGGCTGATGACGCTGCACGCGGCCAAGGGGCTGGAGTTCAAGCGCGTGTGGCTGGCCGGTCTCGAGGAAGGGCTGCTGCCGCATCGCCATTCGCTCGAGGAAGGCCGGGTCGAGGAGGAACGCCGGCTGATGTACGTCGGCCTGACCCGCGCCGAGCGCCGGCTGAGCCTGTCGTTCTGCACCACCCGCCGCCAGTTCGGCGAAACGACGAAGCGCGAACCCAGCCGGTTTGTCGCCGATCTGCCGATGGAACTGCTCGACTGGCCCGGCAAGGACGGGCGAAAAGCCCCCTCGGCCAATCAGGCCCGCGGCAACATCGCGGCGCTGAAGGCGATGCTTGACGCATGATCCACGGCCCGGCTGAGCCGGCTTGCGCCGCGGGCGGATCCGGGGTAGGCTCGATATCGGCTGTTGCGTTGCAGGGTCAGGCAATGACGGAATTTTCCAGGACTTCTGGCATTCATGGCGCAAGACCGGCGCCGGCGCGCCGGGAAACCGTCCGCCGGGCGGGCCGGGCCGCCGCGGCACTGGTGCTGCTTGCCGTCTGCGGTCTCGCCCAGGCGCAGCCCGAGCCGCGCGTGCCGTGCATCGACTGCCCGGAACGGGTGTTTTCTCCCCGGCCCGAGACCGGGCTGTGGAACAACCCGCTGGACCCGACCGGCACCGGGTTCATGCTCGAGGTGCAGGGCGAGCGCGTGGCCGGCTTTCACTTCGGCTACGACGACGCCGGCGAACCGGTCTGGTTCCTGATCGCCGGAACGCTCGAAATGCCGGCCGACGACTCCGAAGCATTGTGGGTGGTCGAATCCGACCTGACGCGCTTTTCCGGCGGTCCGTGCATCGACTGCCCGAGCAGCACGCCGCTCGTCGACGGATTGGCGGGAACGGTCCGATTCGAGTTTCTCTCGCGCAACCACGCGCGCTTCCGGGTCGACGGCGGGGCCTGGCAGGAGCTGATCAGCTTTGCATTCGGTGCGGCGGTGGGGAACCCGTTCGCAGCCGTCAGCGATCTGCCGCTGCCCGACCTGTCCGGCCGCTGGGTGGTGGTGCTGCAGTCGCAGAGCGCCCAGATGCCCCGCTCGCGCGTTCGCGGCGCGACCCAGCTGGTCGTGCTGCAGCGCGACGATGGCGCGGCCGACGCGCCGGCGGTCCGCTACCGCATCTTCCCGGTCGCGGGGTTCTGCCCGCCGGATTCGCCTTGCATCGGTACGCCGCCCCCGCCGCCGTCGATCGGCGTCTTCGAGTGCGTCGGTACCCAGAGTTTTGGGCCGCTATGCACGCTGGAGCTCGAATCGCAGGCCGGAATGCTCATGTTCACGGCCCGGCCTGCCGACATCAGCGATTCGCGCTGGATCGCCGAAACCGGCGACGGGCGCGACCTCCAGGCTTTCCGCGTCGATCACGACTGACGTCCGCCGGGACGGGACCGGCGGACGGGACCGTCAGCCGAATCGCAGCGTCACGACCAGCGAGATGACGACGGCGCCGATGAAGTTCATCACCAGCCCTTCGGCGGCCATGGTCCGGATGCCGACCTTGCCCGAACCGTAGACGACCGCGTTCGGCGCGGTTGCGACCGGCAGCATGAACGCGCAGCTCGCGCTGATCGCCGCCGGCACCATCAGCACCTCGGGGCGCATATCGGCTGCGGTCGCGGTCGCCGCCAGTACCGGCATCAGCAGCGACGTCGTCGCGGTGTTGCTGGTGATTTCGGTCAGGAAGGTCACACCGAGGCAAATGACCAGCACCATCAGCCAGGTCGGCAGCCCGGCGAGCACCGTCAGATGTGCGGCCAGCGAATCGCTCAGGCCCGTCTCGACGAAACCGCGCGCGATCGTGATGCCGCCGGCGAACAGCAGCAGCACGCCCCACGGGATATCGGCGGCGGTTTCCCAGTCCAGCAGCCGGCCGCCGCGGCCGTCGGGAAACGCGCTCAGCGCGATCACGCCCAGCAGTGCGATCGCGGCGTCGTTGGCGTACGGCAGCCCAAGCCAGGTCTGCCAGCCGCCGAGAGGCGCCGTGCGCGTCATCCATGCGAGCGCGATCAGCACGAACAGCGAGATCACGCGCCGCTCGGCGGTCGACCACGGTCCGGCTGCATCGAGTTGGGGCAACGGTCCGCCCTCGACCCGGCGCGTGAGCCACAGGAACATCAGCGGCAGCATCAGGGCGACGATCGGCAGGGCCCAGCCCATCCACAGCGGGAACGAGGTCTGGATGCCGAACTGGTCGGACACGACCTGCATGTAGATCAGGTTGGGCGGCGTTCCGATCGGCGTGCCTACGCCGCCGGTGCTGGCGGCATAGGCCATGCCCAGCAGCAGCGGCACGGTCAGCGCCTTCAGACGCTCGTCCTCGAGTACCGCCAACGCGACCGGAAGCAGCATCAGCGACGTCGCGGTGTTCGAGATCCACATCGAAAGCAATGCCGCGGCGAGCATGAACCCGAGCACGAGGCCGCGGCGGCCGAACGCCGCGCAGGCGCGGATCATCGCCAGCGCGATCCGGCGGTGCGCGCCGCACCGGGCCAGCGCCCCGGACAGCATGAACCCGCCGAGCATCAGCAGGATCAGCGGGCTGCCGTAGCTCTCGGCCACCTGCGACGGCGTCAGCGCGCCGGCCAGCGGCAGCAGTGCGACCGGCAGCAGCGCGGTCACCGGAATCGGCAACGCCTCGGTCAGCCACCAGACCGCGCACCAGCCGGTCACCGCGGCAGTCGCCGCCGCCGGCCACGCCAGCCCACCCGACAACGCCAGCGAGCCCAGCAGTGCGCCGGCCAGAGGCCCGGCCGCCAACGCCAGCCGCCGCCAGCGCCGGCTCCATATCCCTTCCATCTCAGGCCGCATCGCAGCAAATCCACACCGGTGCACCGGGGTTCAGCCGGACGTGCCGGCCCCGCTCTCGTCGGTCCTGCCGTACTCGATCGGTCTGGCCTCGCGCGCGAGCCGGTCGAGCACGCCGTTGACAAATACGTGGCCCTGCTCGGCGCCGAAACGGTGCGCCAGTTCGATGGCCTCGTCGAGCACGACTCGGTACGGAATCTCGGGGTGGTGCAGCAGTTCCAGCGCCCCGATGCGCAGGATCGCCCGCTCCATCGGGTCCAGCCCGGCCTCGGCGCGCTCGATGTGCGGTGTCAGGCGCGCATCCAGCAGCTCGCCCTGCGCGATGACCTCGCGCACCAGGTGCTCGAAGTAGTCGGCATCGACGCCGTCGAAGTTCTGTTCTTCTCGGAACTGCTCGATGATCGCCGCGGCCGAGTCGTCGTTGAGGTGCCACTGGTACAGCGCCTGCAGCACGCGCCGGCGGGCGCGGCGGCGCGGCTCGAACGCGCTGGTGCGGCGGCTAGACGTCACGATCGGCGTCCCGTCCGGCGCCGGCGATCAGGCGATCGAGCGCGATCATTTCCAGCACGGCCAGCGCCGCGTCGCGGCCCTTGTTGCCGCGCGCCGGGTCGGCGCGGTGCCGGGCCTGGTCGCCGTTCTCGGTCGTCAGCACGCCGAACGCGACCGGCACGCCGGTCTCGAGCTGCACCTGCTGCAACCCGCGCGCGCACTCGGCGCTGATGAACTCGAAGTGCGCCGTCTGGCCGCGCACGACCGCACCAAGCGCGATGACCGCATCGAAGCGCCCGGTCGCGGCCAGGTTCCGGCATGCCAGCGGCAACTCCCAGGCGCCGGGAACGCGCACGGTCATGACGTTGCCGTCGGCAACGCCCTGGTCGGCCAGCGCGACGGTACAGCCTTCAAGCAGCATATCGGTAACGCCGGCGTTGAAGCGCGCCGCCGCGATCGCGATCGTCGGGCCGCTGCCCGGCTCGGGGTTGAATTCGCTCATCGATCGTTTCCCTGCTGACGCTGGTCGTCGGGCACTGTATAAGCGGTGATCTCAAGACCGAAGCCGTCCAGCGCGTGCAGCCGCTTCGGCGCGCCGAACACCTCCATTCGGCGGATGCCGAGCTCGGCGATGATCTGGGCGGCGATGCCGTAGCTGCGAAGTTCGCTGGCGGCGCGGTCCTTGCCGCCGGCGTCGTCCGCCGACGGGCCGCGCAGCCCGGCCAGCCGGTCGGCGTCGGATTCGTCGTAGCCCAGCACCAGCGCCAATCCGTTGCCGCGCCGGGCAATGTCGGCCAGCACGGCATCCAGCGGCATGCCGAACGCCGGCTCGGTGATTCCGACGACGTCGCCGAGCAGCTCGGGCACGTGCACGCGCACCGGAAACGGCTCGCCAGGCGTGATTTCGCCCTTGAGCATCGCCCAGTGCAGTTTCTGGTTGATCCGGTCGCGAAACACCTTGAGCCGGAACTCGCCGTGCGCGGTGCCGACGGTCTGGCTGTGGATGCACTCGATATTCTGCTCGGTGCCCAGCCGGTAGCGGATCAGGTCGGCCACCGACCCCATCTTCAGGCCGTGCTCGGCAACGAAGCGCTCCAGTTCCGGGCGCCGGGCCATCGTGCCGTCCTCGTTGAGGATCTCGACCAGCACGCCGGCCGGTTCGAGGCCGGCGAGCAGCGCCAGGTCCATGCTGGCCTCGGTATGGCCGGCGCGCGCCAGCACGCCGCCGGGCTGCGCCATCAGCGGGAACACGTGACCGGGCTGGGTCAGGTCGTCGGGGCGGGCGTCGGGCTTGACCGCGCTGCGGATGGTATGGGCGCGGTCGTAGGCCGAAATGCCGGTGGTCACGCCCTCGGCGGCCTCGATCGAGACGGTGAAGTTGGTCTTGTGGTGACGGTCGGTGTCGCGCACCATCAACTGCAGCCCGAGCTGCTTGCAGCGTTCGCGGGTCAGCGACAGGCAGATCAGGCCGCGGCCGTAGCGCGCCATGAAGTTGATGTCCTCGGGCTTGACCAGGCTCGCGGCCATGATCAGGTCGCCCTCGTTCTCGCGGTCCTCGTCGTCGAGCATCACGACCATCCGGCCTTTGCGGATGTCTTCGAGAATGGATTCGATCGAATCGAATTGCATCGGCTACTTCCGTGTCTCCACCCAGGGGCCGGCCAGGCGCTCGACGTAGCGCGCGATCGGGTCGACTTCGAGGTTGACCTTGTCGCCCGGCTCGAGCGCGCCCAGCGTCGTGACCGCCAGCGTGTGCGGAATCAGGTTGAGTTCGAACCGGTTGTGCTCGACGCGGTTGACCGTCAGGCTGACCCCGTCGAGCGTCACCGAGCCCTTGGGCGCAATATACCGCGCCAGTGATGCGGGCGCTTCGAAGCGCATCCGCCGGTTGTCGCCTTCCGGGCGCACGTCGAGCAGTTCGGCCAGCCCGTCGACGTGGCCCGAGACCAGATGCCCGCCGAGCGGGTCGCCGGCCCGCAGCGCCGGTTCGAGGTTGACCGCATCGCCCGGCGCCAGGCCGCCCAGCGTCGTCAGCGCCAGCGTCTCGGGCGAGACGTCGGCGGCAAACCGGCGGTCTTCGGGTTCGAGCGCGGTCAGGCAGACGCCGCTGACGGCGATGCTGTCGCCGACCGCCAGCGTGAATTCGGGCAACGCGCCGCACTCGACGACCAGCCGGCGGCCGGCCGATGTCGGCGTCAGGCTTGCGACCCGGCCGCGGGCCTTGATGATTCCGGTGAACATTTCTCGTTGGCTCGTTGGCTCGTTGGCTGGTTGGAATGCGTCGGGGACGCCGCCCCGACCTAGGTTATGGTTGACTCGTCGGCCGGGCGGAACCGGATGCGCCAGTCGTCGCCGACCCGGCGGCGCTCGATTTCGCACAGGCGCAGCCGCCGGTCCAGCGTGTCGATGCCCGGCAGCCGGACCATGGCGCCGCCGTCGGCACCGATCAGCGTCGCGGCCTGGTAGACCAGCAGCTCGTCGACCAGGCCGGCGGCCAGCAGCGCGCCGGTCAGCGTCGCGCCGGCCTCGACGTGCAGTTCGTTGATCTCGCGCTCGGCCAGCATCGCCAGCAGCCGGTCCAGCCGCAGCCGGCCGCCGCGGCCGGCCTCGATCTCCAGCCGCTCGCACGACGCCGGCGAGGCCGGCGCGCCGGCCGCGACCGCGTGCAGGCAGCCGGCGCCGGTGCCGAGCAGCCGGGCCGTCGGCGGCAGCCGTCCGCGGCTGTCGGCGACGACGACAAGAGGCTTGCGCGCCGCGTCGTCGATGCGCGGGTCCAGCCCCGGGTCGTCGGCGAGCACGGTCTCGATGCCGGTCAGCACGGCGCCGGCGCGCGCGCGCCAGCGGCGGCCGTCGCGCCGGGCGGCCTCGCCGGTAATCCATTGCGACTTGCCGTCGGGGCCGATGCTTCGCCCGTCCAGCGAGCCGGCCAGCTTGGCGCGCACCCACGGCCGGCCGCGTTCGATGCGGCTGACGAAACCGGGATTGAGCGCGCGCGCGGCCGGCTCCATCAAACCCACGGCGACCTCGATGCCGGCGCGCCCGAGGCGCTCGATGCCGTTGCCGTCGACATGCGGGTGCGGATCGCGCATCGCGCAGATCACGCGCGCCGGGCCGGCCTCGATCAGCGCGTCGGCGCACGGCGGGGTGCGGCCGTGGTGGCTGCACGGCTCCAGCGTCACGTACGCGCACGCCCCGGCGGCGCGTTCGCCGGCCTCGGCCAGCGCCGCGACCTCGGCGTGCGGCCCGCCGGCGCGTTCGTGCCAGCCGCGCCCGACGACTTCGTCGCCGTGCGCGATCACGCAGCCGACGCGCGGATTCGGATCGGTGGTCCACAAGCCCCTCTCGGCCAGCCGCAGCGCCTCGGCCATCATGGCATGGTCAGTGGCGGTGAACGCGTCGGAGCCGACTACGGGCATTCATTCCTCCCGGCGGCCCAGCAGCGAGATCTGGCGCGTGTCGAGACCGCCCGGGCTCTCGCGTTCGAGGCGCTCGATCTCCTCCCGAAAGGCCTGGACGTCCTCGAACCGGCGGTAGACCGATGCGAAGCGCACGTAGGCGACCTGGTCGAGCCGGGCCAGTTCGGCTGCGACCCATTCGCCGATCGCCTGGCTCGGAATCTCGGCGTCGTCCAGGGTCCGGATCTTGCGCAGCAGGTCGCGGATCGCACGCTCGACCTGCGCGGTTTCGACAGGCCGCTTCTCCAGTGCGCGCAACATTCCGCGCCGGAGCTTTTCCTCGTCGAAAGCCTCGCGCGAGCCGTTGGACTTGATCACGTTGGGCGCCTTCAGCGCCGGCGCCTCAAACGTGTTGAAGCGGGCGCCGCAATGGGCGCATTCCCGCCGCCGGCGGATCTGGAAGCCGTCGGAGGTCAGGCGCGAGTCGACCACGCGCGTGTCGGTGTGATTGCAGAACGGGCACCACATGGCAAGGCGGTCCGGCGGTCAAGACCCGGGGAATTCGGAGGAGGTATTGTATCCCGGCTCGTCCGGCGCCCGTCACGGCATCAGGTCTCGGCCGGGGCCGCGGCGGCGTGCTTCATCAGCGCGCGCAAGGCGGCCGGCTTGATCGGCTTGACCAGACGCTGGCAGCCTCCGGCCGCGATGCGCTCGCCGAGCGCGTCGCTGCGGTCGGCGGTCAGCACCAGAACCGGAATCGGGCGGCCGGCGCGTTCGCGGATCTCGCCGGCGACCGACAATCCGTCCTCGCCCGAGTTCAGGTGGTAGTCGGCCAGGATCAGTTCCGGTGCGTCGTCGACCCGTGCCAGCGCCTGCTCGCGCGACGAGGCGGTCAGCACCCTGCAACCCCAGCGCCCGAGCAGCCCGACCATGCCGTCGAGGATTTCCGGGTCGTCGTCGATGCACAGAACACACAGGCCGTCGAAACCGGCCGCCCGGCCGCGGACCGGCTCGGGCACGGGTTCGCTCGCCGACGCTCCGGCGCCGGCGGCCAGCGGCACGGTCACCGAAAACATGCTCCCGCGCCCCGGCTCCGAGGCCAGTTCCAGCGGCGCGTTCAGCATCCGGCTGATCCGTCGGCAGATTGAAAGTCCCAGCCCCAGACCCTGGCCGAACTCACCGTTTTCCTCGTCGCCGCCCAGGCGCTGGAATTCCTCGAAGATCCGTTCCTGGTCGGCGCGCACGATGCCCGGTCCGGTATCGCGCACCTCGAACCTGAGGCGCCGGGCGCGCACCCGACAGCCGACCAGCACGCCGCCGGCGTCGGTATAGCGAAGCGCGTTGTTGACCAGGTTGAACAGGATGCGCTGGAAAAGCTTCGGGTCGGTGCGCACGTACAGGTCGCGCACGCGCACCCGCAGGCGCAGGCCGCGCCGCTCGGCCAGTTCCGAGAACTGGCGTTCGGTCTTCTCGAGCAATTGCCGCACCGAAACGTCGGCCCATTTCGGCTGCAGCGCGCCCTGATCCAGCCGGCTGATGTCGAGCAGCGCCGAGAGCAGTTCCTCGGCCACCGCCAGGCTGTGATCCACGCGCCGGACCAGACGGGCCTGGTCCGGATCCATCCGGTCGATGCCCTGGCTCAGGCTGGCCGCGAACAGCCGCGCCGCGTTCAGCGGCTGCAGCAGATCGTGGCTGGCCGCGGCGAGGAACCGGGTCTTGCTGCGGTTGGCGTCCTCGGCCTCGCGCTTGGCTGCATCCAGCGCCTGCATGGTCTGGTGCAGCTCGCGGGTGCGCTCGGCGACCTGCTGCTCCATCGTCGCGTAAGCCTGCTTGAGCTCGCTCTCGGTCTGCTTGTAGCCGGTGATGTCGCTGTAGGTCGTCACGTAGCCGCCGTGCGGCATCGGGTTGCCGCGGATCTCGATGACCCGGCCGTCGTCGTGGTGGCGCTCGAACATGTACGGGGTGCCCCGGCGCATGTGGTGCAGCCGCCGGTTGATCGCCGCTTCCACCTTCGGGCTCTTGCCGCCCATGTCGCGCTCGAGGTTGAAGCGGATCAGCTCCTCGACCGGGCGGCCGAGGTAGACCAGCCCGGGCGGGTAGCCGAGCAGCTCGATGTAGGCACGGTTCCAGCTGACCAGGCGCAGGTCGGCGTCGACGACGCTGACCCCCTGGCTGATGTGGTCCAGCGTGGCCTCGAGCAGGTCGCGGTTGAACTGGATCGCGCTGGACGTCTCCTCGAGCAGCGCCAGCGCTTCGTCGGGCGCCATGCCGGTGCGCCTGAGGCCGGCGGTCAGCACCGCGCGCGCCGACGCCGAACCGATGCAGCCGGACAGCAGACGCTCGGTGAAGCTGACCAGCTCGGCCTCGGCCGGCGTGCTTTCGAGCATCTCGATGTTTGCCGACGCTCCGGCATCGATCACGTTGGCGAACGCGAGGTCGACCCGCTCGTGGCCGATGAAGCTCATCGCCAGCCGGCGCAGCTCGCCGACCGTGACCGGGCGCGCCGATGCGCGCCGGCCCAGCAGCATCGGCAGCGTCGGCCGGCGCCGCCGGACCCACAGCGAAACCGTCACCAGCGCCGCGACGTTGGCGGTCAGGCTGATCAGCGTCGCGACGTTCAACCCGGGCCTCAGCCACGCCGGCCAGTCATCGAGAATCGACGGCAGGAACGTCAGCAGCAACCAGCCGCCGAGTCCCAGCACCAGCCCCGCCAGCGCGCCGGTACGGCTGGCGCGCTTCCAGTAGACGCCCAGTACCAGCGCCGGGGCGAACTGGGCCACGGCGGCGAACGACATCAGCCCGATCGAGGCCAGCGCGTCGGTCTCCTGCAGTGTCTGGTAGTAGATCCACGCCGCGATCGCGAGCACGATGATCGTGATCCGCCGACTCTGCAGCAGCACGTGCCCGAAGTCGCGCCCGCGGTGCACGCCCATGCGCATCAGTATCGGACCGATCAGCTCGTTGCTGACCATCGTCGCGAGCGCGACGGTGGCAACGATCACCATCCCGGTGGCGGCCGAGAAACCACCGAGAAACGACAGCAGCGTCAGCCCCGCGTGGCCGTCGCTCATCGGCAGCGTCAGCATGAACGTGTCGGCGTTGGCGCCGGCCCCGCTGCCGAGAATCTGGAGCCCGGCCACGGCAATCGGCACCACCAGCAGCGTGAACAGCAGCAGGTAGCCGGGAAACAGCCAGCGCGCGGTATCGAGATCGTCGATGCGTTCGTTCTCGACGAACGCGACCTGGAACTGGCGCGGCAGGCAGACGATGGCCGCAGCGGCCAGCAGCGTCTGGACCCAGAACCCCTCGGGAAGCGCTCCGGGCATGAACAGTTCCCGGTAACCGGCGTCGGAACGGATGGTCTCGGCCAGCCCCGACGGGCCGCCGAGCAGACCGAACAGGGCCCACAGACCGAGCACCGCGAACGCGACCAGCTTGACCAGCGACTCGAACGCCACCGCCAGCACCATGCCGCGATGGTGCTCGCTGGCCTCGAGTCGGCGCGCGCCGAACAGGATCGAGAACACGCCCAGCGACAGCGCGAGCACCAGCGCCAGCCACACCTCGGACAGCACCGGACGGTCGGTGATCACGACCACGCCGGTGGTCACGGCCTTGAGCTGCAGCGCGATGTAGGGAATCGAGCCCAGCACGGCGGCCAGCGTGATCACGACCGCCAGTGTCCGCGACTTGCCGAACCGGTGGGCGATGAAGTCGGCGATCGAGGTCAGCCGGTGCTCGCGGCTGAGCTTCAGGATCCGGTACATCAGGTCGTGTCCGAGCACGACCAGCAGGATCGGCCCCAGGTAGATCGCCGCGAACAGCCAGCCGCTCGAGGCGGCGCTGCCGACGGCGCCGAAGAACGTCCAGGACGTGCAGTAGACGGCCAGCGAAAAGCTGTAGATGACCGCGCGCAGGCGCCCGCCGAGCTGGTGGTCGCCCAGCCGGTCGCCGAAAAAGGCGATCGCGAACAGCAGGCCGACATACAGCAGCGAAAGCGTGGCGATCAGCGGCGTCGAGAACATGGTCCGATCGGCTCGTGATGTGCCCGAATCATAGCAGGCGGGGGCATTCGACCTGCTCGACTAAAGTCGAAGCGAAATTCCGCAGGCCGCTTGCTACATTGCCGTGCACCTTTGAAATGCAAGCCGGAGGGAACAAGCATGACGCAGCAACAACGTCGTGACGCTTACTGGAAGGCCAACCTGAGGCTGATGGTCATCTGCCTGGCGATCTGGTTCGTCGTCTCATTCGGATTCGGCATCCTGCTGGCCGGACCGCTGGACAAGATCCAGATCTTCGGGTACCCGCTGGGCTTCTGGTTCGCCCAGCAGGGTTCGATCTATACATTCCTCGTGCTGATCTTCTTCTATGCCTGGCGCATGAACCAGCTCGATCGCGAACACGACTTCCACGAGGAGTAAGGGAGCTAGAACATGGATCTTCAAACGCTAACCTATATCGTCGTCGGGGCCACGTTCGCGCTCTACATCGGCATCGCGCTCTGGTCGCAGGCGCACAGCACCGGCGACTTCTACGTCGCCGGCAAGCACGTGCACCCGATCGCCAACGGCATGGCCACGGCCGCCGACTGGATGTCGGCCGCC
>JAVVDX010000070.1:0-14142 GCA_032251475.1 Wenzhouxiangellaceae bacterium
CGACGGCCCAGATGATGTTCTCGGGCCCGAACGCGGCGTCGCCGCCGAAGAACACGCCCGGCAGCGTCGACTGGTAGGTGGTCCGGTCGCAGACCGGCTCGTCCCATTTGTTGAACTCGATGCCGATGTCTCGCTCGATCCACGGAAACGCGGTTTCCTGGCCGATCGCCAGGATCACGTCGTCGGCCTCGAAGAATTTCTCGCCGACGACCCGGGTGTCGGTGATGCGGCCGCCGTCGATGTCGTATTCCATGAGTTCGAAGACCATGCCCTTGAGCCGGCCGTCCTCGACGACGAACTCCTTCGGGCTGTGGTTGATGACGATTTCGACCTGTTCCTCCTCGGCGTCCTCGAGTTCCCAGTCCGAGGCCTTGAAGAATTCGCGCGGCTTGCGCGCCATGACCTTGACGTCGTCGGCGCCGAGCCGGAGGCTGGTTCGGCAGCAGTCCATCGCGGTGTTGCCGACACCGATGATCAGCACCTTGCGGCCGATCTCCTTGGTGTGGCCGAACGCGACCGACTCGAGCCAGTCGATGCCGATGTGGATGTTGGCGTCGCCTTCGCTGCGCCCGGGAATATCGAGTTCCTTGCCCTTCGGCGCGCCGGAGCCGACGAAGACCGCGTCATAGCCCTGTTCGAGCAGCCATTTCATCGACTTCACCGGGGAGTTCAGGCGCAGGTCCACGCCCATGTCGAGGATGTAGTCCATCTCCTCGTCGAGCACTTTCGCCGGCAGCCGGAAGGCCGGGATGTTCGAACGCATCAGCCCGCCGGTCCTGTCGAGCTTCTCGAACAGCGTGCACTCGTAGCCCAGCGGCATCAGGTCGTTGCACACGGTCAGCGACGCCGGGCCGGCGCCGACCAGTGCGATGCGCTTGCCGTTCTTGTGCTTCGGGACATCCGGCAGCCGGTTGGTGATGTCGTCGCGGTGGTCGGCGGCAACGCGCTTCAGGCGGCAGATTGCAACCGGCTTCTCATCGGTGCGCCCGCGCCGGCAGGCCGGCTCGCACGGCCGGTCGCAGACCCGGCCAAGAATGCCGGGAAACACGTTCGATTCGCGGTTGACCATGTAGGCGTCGGAAAAACGCCCCTGGGCGATCAGCCGGATGTACTCGGGGACGTCGGTATGGGCCGGGCAGGCCCATTGGCAGTCGACGACCTTGTGGAAGTAATCGGGGTCGCGAGTATCGGTCGGCTTCATCCTCAACCCTTGCGCGGCGGCGCCGCCTGAATGCCATCGGCCGAAGCATAACGCAAGCCGCCGGCGCGTGAAACCGAATCCAGGTCAAATTCTGCCGCCGCGCAGGTCGTCGAAGTAGGCCATCTTCTCGCGTGCCATGACCCCGGCCAGCAGCACCAGCGCGACCAGGTTGGGTGCGGCCATCAGGCCGTTGAAGGTGTCGGCGACGCTCCAGATCAGCTCCAGCCCGCCGACCGCGCCGACCATCAGGAAGGCCAAAAAGACCAGCCGGTACGGCAGCACGACGCGCTCGCCGAACAGGTATTCCCAGCTCTTCTCGCCGTAGAAATTCCACGTCAGCATCGTGGTGTAGGCGAAAAACACGATCGAGATCAGCACGATATAGCCGCCGGGGCCGGGCAGGCCGGTCGAGAACGCAGTCGCGGTCAGGTCGGCCGCGGTCTCGCCGGTCTCGATCGCGCCGGTGGTCAGAATGACCAGCGCGGTCATCGTGCACACCACCAGCGTGTCGATGACGACCTCCCAGATGCCCCAGAATCCCTGGACGAACGGCTTGTTGCGCGCCTGGGCGTGGACGATGGAGGCCGAGCCCAGCCCGGCCTCGTTCGAGAAGATGCCCCGGGCCACGCCGTAGCGGATCGCCTCGGCGACGGTGGCGCCGGCGAAGCCGCCGGCGGCCGGGGCCGGCTCGAACGCGTGCATGACGATCATCTTCAGCGCGCCGGGGATGGCGTCGAAGTGCAGAAACAGGATGATCAGCGAGCCGGCGACGTAGATCACCGCCATGAAAGGCACGATCTTCGACGCGGTCGCCGCGATGCGCGAGATGCCGCCCAGCGTCACCGCGCCGACCGCGCCGAGAATGACGACGCCCGAGACCCAGCTCGGCACGCCGAAGCCGGTTTCCATCGCCTGGGCCAGCGTGTTGGACTGGACCATGTTGCCGATGCCGAACGCGGCGATGCCGGCGAACAGCGCGTAGAGCACGGCCAGCCAGCGCCAGCGCGGACCGAGGCCTTTTTCGATGTAGTAGAACACCCCGCCCGAGACGTGGCCCTTTTCGTTGATGTGCCGGTATTTCAGGCCCAGCGTCACCTCTGCCATCTTGGTCGCCATGCCGACCAGCGCGATGACCCACATCCAGAAGATCGCGCCGGGCCCGCCGAGCGCGATGGCCGTGGCCACCCCGGCGATATTGCCCACTCCGATCGTCGCGGCCATCGCCGAGCTGACCGCCTCGAACGGCGAGATCGCGCCGTCGCCGGTATCCATCTCGCGCCGGAAGAACCGGCCGAAACTGTTGCGCCAGGCGTGACCCAGGTGGGTGAACTGGAAGAACCCGAGCCGGATCGTCAGGTACAGCCCGGTTCCGGCCAGCAGGATCATGAACGGCGGGCCCCAGACGATGCCGTTGACGAAGTCGTTGACCGCGGTGATCAAGTCCAGCATGGAGGCGTCTCCCGTTTTTCTTGTTGTCCTGGTTCCGGCGTTTTCCCGGCGTCCGTCGCCGGGCGCGGTGCGCCAATACTAGCCTATTCGGGACTTTCGGCTGGTGTCTTCCGGGCGGCTCCGGCATCGGGCGTTTCGCCGAGCCCGATGCGGCGCACATCGAAGCCGGAGGGCGCCTGGTGCAGGCGCAGTCCGAACTCGGGAATGACGGCATAGACGTGGTCGAAAATGTCGGACTGGATGTTTTCGTACGGCACCCAGCTCGTCTCGCGCGCGAACGCGTACAGCTCCAGCGGGATGCCGTGCTCGCCGGGCTCGAGCTGGCGCACCATGTACGTCAGCTCGGTATTGATGTTCTCGTTGGCGCCGAGATAGGCGGTGAGGTAGGCGCGGAAGATCCCGAGATTGGTCAGGTGACGCGCGTTGATCGGCGAGGCCGGGTCGACGCCGAGCTCGCGGTTGTACTTCGCGATCTCCTCGACCTTGTTTTCGATGTATTCCGACAGCAGCCGGGCCTTGCGGAGGTGCTCGAGGCCGGCGTCGTCGACGAAGCGCACGCTGCTCGCGTCGATGCGGATCGCGCGCTTGATCCGCCGGCCGCCGACGACCTCGATGTTGCGCCAGTTCTTGAACGAGTCCGAGACCAGCGCGTAGTTCGGGATGGTCGTGATCGTCTTGTCCCAGTTGCGCACCTTGGTCGTGGTCAGGTTGATGTCGATGACGTCGCCGTCGGCGCCGTAGTTCGGCATCTCCAGCCAGTCGCCGATGGCCAGCATGTTGTTGGCCGAAAGCTGGATGCCGGCGACCAGGCCCAGGATCGGGTCGCGGAAGATCAGCAGCACCACCGCGGTCATCGCGCCCAGCCCGCTGAACAGGATCACCGGCGACTTGCCGATCAGCATTGCGACCGCGAAGATCAGCGCGACCGTGGTGGCGACCAGTTTCAGGCTCTGGAAGATGCCGCGTATCGGCAGCCGCGCCGACCGGCCGGCCGTGCGCCAGATCTCCTCGAAGGCGTCGAGCAGCGAGAACGCCGCCAGCAGCGCGAACAGGATGATCCACAGGTGGGTGACGGCCTCGATGATCTGCAGCGACAGCGCCTCGGCGTCGAGAAACGCCGCGGCCATGACGTAGACGACCACGCCCTGCAGCGCCAGCGCCACCCGGCCGAACAGCTTGTGGCCGACGAACGCACGCTGCCAGAGCCTCTGCCCGGCCTTGCGGCTGCGTTCGACGAAGCGCAGCACGACGCGGTGCAGCACCAGGTGCAGGGCCAGCGAGACGACGACGATCAGGCCGACGACGGCCAGCACGTAGACCACGTCGCTGCCGGCCAGGCCGAGCGTCTCCAGCCACTGGTTGAGTCGTTCCTTCATGCGCTTCCGGCCGCACTATCGATCGGGGCAAGGCGCAAGAATACCAAGCCGCTCATTACTGGATCGCATGGGTTTATGTGCAAGGTAACATCACGAATCGTCTCCCTCCCCCGCAAGCGGGGGACGGCACGAACGGTCTCCCTCCCCCGCAAGCCGAGGAGGGCACGAATGGTCTCCCTCCCCCGCTTGCGGGGGAGGGTCGGGGTGGGGGCAAAGCGCCTGGACAATCACTTCCAACACCAAATCTATCTCCTGCAGAACATCGTTGTTCCAGAATCGAAGCACTTTGAATCCGCGGCGCTGCAGGAATCGGGTCCGTTCTTCATCCTAAGTACGCTGTAGGCCATGTTGTCCGCCATCGACTTCGACAATCAAACGCGCGTCCAGGCAGGCAAAATCGGCGATAAAAGGACCTACTGGATGCTGCCGACGGAACTTGAATCCATGCAACTGCCGCTTACGCAAGCCGTACCAGGGACGACGCTCGGCGTCAGTCATCTGTTTGCGGAGCGCAGCGGCGTTGGCTTGAGCTCCTCGGTTGCGCATGCCCCCATCCTAACCTTCCCCCGCAAGCGGGGGAAGGAATGGATACCGGGTTACCCACATGACTACGCGAAGAGCCTGTCAAGCCCGCGTGCGGCGGCGCGTGCGGGCGGCCCCGCGTCGGGTTCAGCCTCCGGCTTCCAGCGCCTCGAGTTCGCTGTCGTCGAGGAGTCGCGAGCGCACCAGGAAACGCCGGCCGGTGCCGTTGTCGAGCGAGAACATGCCGCCGTGGCCGGGCACGACGTCGATGATCAGCTGCGTGTGCTTCCAGTACTCGAACTGCGGCGCGGACATGTAGAACTTCGCCCCGCCGATCTCGCCGAGCAGCACGTCGCGCTGGCCGACCCGGAACTCGCCGGCCGGGTAGCACATCGGCGACGATCCGTCGCAGCAGCCGCCGGACTGGTGGAACAGTACCTCCCCGTGTCGCCCGCGCAGCTCGTCGATGAACGCCAGCGCGGCTTCGGTGGCGGTGACCCGCTTTTGATTGGCGCAATCGTTTTTCATGGAGGATCCGTTAGCCTGGAATCTGCCCCCACCCCGGCCCTCCCCCGCAAGCGGGGGAGGGTGTGGAAAGGGGCGATTCCGGGACGACGGCTTGTCGTGATCGTGACGCGGCTTCAGAAGAAGCCGAGTGCATTCGGGTCGTAACTGACCAGCATGTTCTTGGTCTGCTGGTAGTGGTCGAGCATCATCGCGTGGTTTTCGCGCCCGATGCCGGACTGCTTGTAGCCGCCGAACGCCGCGTGCGCCGGGTAGGCGTGGTAGCAGTTGGTCCAGACCCGGCCGGCCTTGACGGCCCGGCCCATCCGGTAGCAGGTCGCGTTGTCGCGGCTCCAGACGCCGGCGCCCAGCCCGTAGAGCGTGTCGTTGGCGATCTCGACCGCCTCGGCCTCGTCGTTGAACGTCGTGACCGAGACCACGGGGCCGAAGATCTCTTCCTGGAAGATGCGCATCCTGTTGTGGCCGCGGAACACGGTCGGCTGGACGTAGTAGCCGTCGGCCAGTTCGCCGTCGAGCACGGCACGCTCGCCGCCGGCCAGCACCTCGGCGCCTTCCTGGCGGCCGATGTCGAGGTAGCTCAGGATCTTCTCGAGCTGCTCGCTCGAGGCCTGCGCGCCCTGCATCGTGTCGGCGTCGAGCGGGTTGCCGACCTTGATCGCGTTGACGCGCTCCAGCGCGCGGTCCATGAACTCGTCGTAGATCGATTCCTGGATCAGCGCCCGGCTCGGGCAGGTGCAGACCTCGCCCTGGTTGAGCGCGAACATCGCGAAGCCTTCCAGCGCCTTGTCGAAGAACGCGTCGTCGGCTTCCATGACGTCGGCGAAGAAGATGTTGGGCGACTTGCCGCCCAGCTCCAGCGTCACCGGAATCAGGTTCTCGGCCGCGTACTGCATGATCATCCGGCCGGTCGTGGTCTCGCCGGTAAACGCGGCCTTGGCGATGCGCGGGTTCGACGCCAGCGGCTTGCCGGCCTCGAGGCCGAAACCGTTGACGATGTTGAGGACGCCGTCGGGCAGCAGATCGCCGATCAATTCAACCCAGTTCATGATGCTTGCCGGAGTCTGCTCGGCCGGCTTGAGCACGACGCAGTTGCCGGCCGCCAGCGCCGGCGCCAGCTTCCAGGTCGCCATCAGCAGCGGGAAATTCCACGGGATGATCTGGCCGACCACGCCCAGCGGTTCGTGGAAGTGGTAGGCGACCGTGTTCTCGTCGATCATGCTGATGCCGCCTTCCTGGGCGCGGATGCAGCCGGCGAAGTAGCGGAAATGGTCGATCGCCAGCGGCAGGTCGGCGGCGCGCGATTCGCGGATCGGCTTGCCGTTGTCCCAGGTCTCGCCCTGGGCCAGCAGTTCGAGGTTTTCCTCCATCCGGTCGGCGATGCGATTGAGGATGTTGGACCGCTCCGTGGTCGACGTCGCCCCCCAGGCCGGGGCGGCGGCGTGGGCGGCGTCGAGTGCCTTTTCGATGTCGTCGGCGCCCGAGCGGGCGATCTCGCAGACTTTCCTTCCGGTCATCGGCGCGACGTTTTCGAAGTACTCGCCGGTGACCGGCGCGGCCCAGTCGCCGCCGATGAAATTGTCGTAGCGCGCCTTGAACGGCGACGTGTCCAACTGGCCGGATTCCAGTTCGGTGGCC
Source organism: Wenzhouxiangellaceae bacterium (assembly GCA_032251475.1). Taxonomy (GTDB): domain Bacteria; phylum Pseudomonadota; class Gammaproteobacteria; order Xanthomonadales; family Wenzhouxiangellaceae. The sequence goes on from JAVVDX010000070.1 coordinate 6,709, forward strand.
GGGGTGGCCTGTTGCATCTGTTTCATGTCTACCTCCGTATCGAAGTGCCCCGTCGCCCCAGCATCCTCCCGCCGCCGGGCCGTGTCAAGAGCCTGGCCGGCAGCGCGCGGAGGCCGGCGCTCAGGGCACGAGTTCCAGCCGCGATCCGGCCCGCTGCTCGACCGCTTCGCGGCCGAACGGCACGTTCCAGGGCGTGCCGGCGAAGAAGTCGCCGAGCTGGTCGTCGAAGTGCGGGCTGGACGGGTGGCCGGACTGGCCCAGCGTCAGGTTGAGGGTGAACGCATCCGGTTCGGCCCAGTCCATGACGAAGCGCATCGACGCACCGGCGCGGGCGTGCAGGCGGACTTTGCTCTCGTCGAAGCTGTGGTAGGTGACGTTGAGGCTGCCCGGGCCGCCGCCGATCGGGTAGGGGCCGCGCGTGAGGTTCAGCCAGGCGTCGAGAATGCCGGCCGCGGCCAGCGGGTGCTCGATCGTCAGCGTCTGGATCGCGCCCAGCGGCATGCGCGGCTGCTTCAGCGCGTCTTCCAGCGCGCGCTCGGCGGCCTGGTCGCGCGGCATGGCGGCCAGTTCGAACTCCTCGGGCGGCAGGTGCATCCACTCGTCGAGCAGCGTGCGGCCGTGGCGCCAGTCGGCCAGCGCCGTGTCGCGGAACAGGTGCATGGGCAGGAATTGCCACCACAGCGTGAACAGGCCCGCGGTCTCGGAGTCGGCCCGCATGACCCCGTCCCAGCCGCGCAGTTCTTCGGCCAGCGCCGCTCGCCCGGTCCCGGCGGCGACGTCGGCCAGCCAGTCCTTCCAGGCCAGGGCCCGGTCGGAGGTGTAGTCCATCTGCATCGCGTGCATGTCGCCGGCGTTGAACACCGGCTTCGATTCCAGCCAGGCCGCCGAGCGGCGCATGCGCAGGTGCTTGTAGAAGCCGGGCATGGGCCACGGTGCATCTTCGGCGGCGTGGTTGTTCGAATTGGCCAGCCAGCCCTGCTCCGGGTTCAGCGCCCACGGGCGCCGCTCCGGCGGCACGAACCCGGCCCAGTGGTTTTCCGGGTCGGCGCCGGCCAGCGTCGTGTAGAAATCCTCGTGCCGGCGCAGCGGGATCGGCGTCGACTGGACGTAGCCGATGTTTCCTTCGCGATCGGAATAGCTCCAGTTGACCGAAAGCGCGCCCATGTCGCTGGCGGCGGCGCGAAAGCTGTCAAAATCCCCGGCCCGGTTCAGCGCAAGACCATTCTCGATCAGGTCGCCGACCGGCAGGTCGAAGCCGGCCCAGTGCAGCACCTCGATTTCGTTCTCGGCACGCCCGGTCACGATGCCGTAGCGCGTCGTTGCGACCGTGCGGCGCACCGGGTCGGGACGATCTCGCACGGCGAACGTTTCTTCGCGCTCGACGATTTCGAACGGCCCGTCCGGGCCGATCGGGTGGCCGCTGTCGTCGAGCGCGAAGCGGTAGATCTCGAACATGTCGACCGGTGCGACCGTAAATGCAAATGCGATCCGGCCGTTGTGGCCCATCGTCACGAACGGCAGTCCGGGTACGGTCACGCCGACCAGGTTCAGCGTTTCTTCGGACCGGATGCCGGCCGCGTACCACAAGCCCGGCGCGCCGGTGTAGTCCAGGTGCGGGTCGGACGCATGCAGCGCTTCTCGGCTGGCCGTTCTTGCCGGTGCCACGACCCAGGTGTTCGACGCCTCGGTCATGCGCAGGGCCGGTATTTTCGATGCAATGGACGGCCGAATCGTCGCCCCCCTCGCAGGAGCGGCGTCCACGCCGCGATCAATCGCCGGGGAGTCAATCGTCGGCAGCCCCCAGCGCGGCAGTCGTTCAAGCCAATCCGGCGCGTCGTCATCGGCCCGCGCCGCGTCGCGCCAGGCCTCGGCCAGCCGCTGGACCAGCGTCGTCGGATACCAGGTCTGGTAGTAGGCCAGCGTCAACACGTCGTCGACGGTCCACGGCGCGGGCGCGTGGTCGAGCAGCACGAAGCCCGGCGGCAGCGCCCGGCCCGAGGCGATGCGCGCGTTGATGCCGTCGACGTAGGAAGCGATCAGCCGGCGGGTCTCGGGCTCGATTTCGGGCGGGTCCATTCCGATCCGGCGCGCGAAGCCGTACTGGCGGTGCAGCACGTCGCTTTCGAGCCCGGCGGCGCCGACGATTTCCGAGATCTCGCCGCGCGCGACCTTGCGCAGCAACTCCATCTGGAACAGCCGCTCCGAGGCGTGCAGCCAGCCCAGTGCGGTCAGCGCGTCGGCGTCGGTTTCGGCGTAGACCTGCGGAATACCGCGACCGTCGAACAGCACCTCGACCGGGGCGGTGAGCCCGGGCACGTCCACCCGCCCCTCCAGCGGCATCAGGCTGCTGGCCAGCCAGAAGCGCCCGCCGAACCAGGCCGCGGCGAGCAGGGCCACGACCGATATGAGGCTGGTGGCGAGGATGCGTCTGATCGGAAACCTGCGCATACCGGTTCCGGGTCGATTGAGCCCGGTTCATTATGCATTCGGACCGCGCCCGGTTCATGCGGCGATTCGATATCGGAGTACGCGGATGACTCAGCCAACGCCTGGATCGGGCCATCGAACGCCCCGAAAAAACGGTATTGAACCGCAAATGGACGCAAATGGACGCAAATCTGTTCAGGCAACCTGGTGATTGACGCTGTGGTGTCGTGGGGGTACGATCGAAACATATACCACATATATTTATCAAATAGCAATGTCTCAGCTCCATTTCTACGTCCCGGACTCGATCGAGGCGCAGCTTCGTGAGCGCGCCCGGCAGCAGGGAAAATCGTTGTCGCGCTACCTGGCGGATCTGGTCAAGCAACAGGCACGGCTCGAGGCGGAGTGGCCGCCGGGCTATTTCGAGCAGGTCTTCGGACAGTGGCAGGGGGCACCGCTGAAACGCGAGCCGCAAGGCGAATTCGAGCGCCGCGAAGATTTTTCGTAATGGTCCTGCTGGATACGAATGTATGTATCCGTTTGCTCAACCAGGCGCATCCAGGGATAGAACAGCGTTTCCGCACGCTTGGCCCCACGCAGATTGCGCTGTGCAGCGTGGTCAAATGGGAATTGCTTTATGGCGCGTACCGCAGCGGCCGGGTGGACGCCAACCTGCAACGGCTGCGTCTGTTCTTCGCGCCGCTGAAAAGCCTGCCGTTCGATGACGCGTGCGCCGAGCATGCGGCACTGATTCGCGCCGATCTGGCGGCGCAGGGCCGGCCGATCGGGCCGAACGATCTACTGATCGCCGCGATCGCCCGGGCCCATGATGCAACCCTGATTACGCACAACGTCGGCGAGTTCGGGCGGGTGGCCGGATTGCGGTTGGAGGATTGGGAAGAGCAAGAAGGTTGACGCCCGGTCAGCCATCCGGGTCAGGCTGATCGTCGGACTCCTCCTCAGTGGCTTCGCGATCATCGTCAGCGGAGACTGCGGCACAATCGCTACCCGGCGGACAATCCCTGATCGTGACTCGGGTTCGGCGTGTGCGGACGTTGAACCGTTCCATGTTCGTGAGGAGTTCGATCGTCTGCGGGGGTAGCCTTCCCCGTGTGGTATCCGTCTGCATCGCTATATTCGAGAATTCGTTGTTGCCATTACCCATCAACGCCAATGCCGCAGTATTGTTCCACTGCCCCTGGTGATGCGTACCCCCCGAGAGGTCGGCGAGATGCCAGTCGTAGCGCCCGGTCTCGACCCGCTGAACCGCCTCGATTCCGTTCGAGAAAGGTGGACGTGCAAGCGAAGCGATATGCCGTCGCAGACCTTCGTCCCCGTCGAACAGCGGCGCGCCCCAGCCGTAGAGCAGCGAGACTTCCAGCACCTCGCCGTTCGGCTTCATGCCGCGGTTGGAGTTGACGAATTCCGACGCATTCTCGCGCAGCGCTTTCCACACCCCGGACCCGGTATAGGCTTTCAGCGGCAACCGCGGCCCGCCGATCGCTCCCTGCCACAGGCCGTAGAGCACCAGCGGGTCGTCCCAGATCGGAAACAGGATCTTCTGTTCGATATCCACGAGCGACAGCGGCACGCCGGCCACTTTCAGTGTTCGCTCATGCCACACGCCGTCCGGTTCGTCGCCCGGCGCGCTGCGCAATGCGTGCATGGTCTCGGCCGGATAATGCGCCGCCACGTGCTCGAGCGCATGCGCGTTGTAGAGATTGAGCCAGTAGGCCAACTGCTCGGCCCGGTTCAGCTTCGCCAGCGGGAGCTGATCGGGCACCGACTCCAGTGCCTCCCGATACTGCGTTAACGCAGCGAAATGCTCGTCCTCGAAGCCCGACAGGATGACCCGGTTGTTCTCGTAGCGCGAGGGCAGGACGTTGCCGAAGCGCATTTTCGAGCCGGGCCAGGTCCTTTTTTTGCCCCTACTGATACGCCTGGCAGAGTGCCCCGCAAAGACCACCGTCTTCGACAGGAAATCGCTCCACATGCTGTGATCCAGCTCGATCTTCGAATGCGAATCAAACTCGGAAAAGGCCGCAGTAACCGCGTCGATCTGTTGAGGCGGTGTTTTGGTTTCCGTACCCTGAGTGTCAGCTGCCTGCGATGTAGCTGGTGGTACAACAAGTGCAACGAGCACCAGCAGACACGCACTCTGAAGTGCCGCGCCCTGGCGCCGCAGGGTGCGGATCATGACGGTTGTGAGAATGTCGCCCATGTGCCTTGCGGTCCCTTTGCCGACAGACACTCGACCCGGCATTCCGGAGGATTCTTTCGCCGGGATTGAAGCGGATCGTTTCATTGCGCGTTCTACCGCAGCTCCAACGCAGGGTTAACCGGAAGTTTCCTGGCCACCCTGCGGGTCGTCGGCCAGTCGCACGATGAGTTCGGTCAGGTACCAGGTTCGTCTGGATTCCGCGCTGGCAAGGAAAACCGCGTAGACCCACAGTACGCCATCGGCATTGGTGGTAGCTTCTAGCGCCTGCCCCCGCGTGGAGAGGCGCTTGAGAATCCAGGGTCGAGACGGATTTGGGCAATATGCATCGCTTAACCCGTTGGTTAAATCACCGACAATGACGCGGTTTTCGATTTGATTGTCCGGATCCGGACGCTGGTCTGCTGCACCCAGACCCATGGCCCCATCCGGTGAGCCCCCGAGCCCGACGCAGCCCGACGGTAGGTCGGTCGCGAACTGCACTTCCATCTCCAGCCGATAGGTCGTCTCCGGCTCCAGGCCGGCGAGCGGCGCGATCAATCGCATCGATGACGGGCCGGGACCGCTGATTTTCAGCCCGCTGCGTGCCGATAGCGGTGGCGGGAGGGGTTCATGGCCGAATTCCAGAAATTCGAGATCGCTGGAAGGGAAAATCTGCGCCTCGAATTCCAATGGGCCGCGGTCCAGCAGGAAGGCGAACGTGCGGTCGAATGATGCCTGCTCGCCGCAGCGGTGTCCGTCAATCTTGGTAAGGCGCCGCAGGGGCGATTCACCGGGCATGAAATCGGGCGCCTCCGGAGCCCAGCGCAGGTTCGCCTCGTTGCATCCGAGCAGCTCGAACTCGATCGTACCCCATAACTCCCGTTGCAGGTCCTCACGATCGAAAGGGGGGAAGCCCGGGGTCTTGAAGCGCTGCAATTCCATGGAGACAATAGCGCCTTCGGTACGGCCGCTACCGAACAGCCACACAGGATTGCCGTCGCTGTCGAACGTGAACCAGGCGATCACGGCACGGTTTCGGTCGAGCACCTCGATCTGCAATCCGTATCCGGGCTGATCCGGGTTGAACCAGTTGCCCGTGGTGTCGGTATCAATGACGATCCCTTCGCCCGCGGCACTGGCCGACAACAGGGCTCCGAATGTCATGCAGCCTAACGATGAAATGAACTTTTTCATGGCTCGATTCGACCTTGTCATTTGAAATTGAGTCGCATCACTCATATTTCCATGCGTGTATGAGTTTGTTTGGCGATCCCGGCCCAGGATTGGTAATGACACCCTCGGTGCTCAGACAGCAACTCAGGTAAAGTTCGATGGTTTCCTGGTTTTTGGTCGGGTTCTCACTCAGAAGCTGCGCCGCCACTCCGGCGACATGCGGTGCAGCCATGGAGGTGCCTTTGCACGTGCCGGATGCGCACTGGCCGCTAGCATCCGCCGACGGTACCGAAACGATGGATACGCCGGGCGCAAACAGGTCGACGCAAGTACCCCAGTTGGAAAAATAAGCGCGGCTATCATCAATATCCGACGCTGCCACCGTGATCAACCTGTCCCGTGCTTTTACTGCTGCGCCTCCGTCGCTCGCCTGTCGCCGATGCGGCTGACGCAACCTGGCCGGCTGGCGGTTCGCCGGATGGGAAATTCTCCCGATTGGCCATCTTCGAACGAAAAGTGCAGGGTGCCGTGGTCGCAGTCGCTGAATTCCAGCTCGACCTGTCCGATCTTGCCGGTGGTCACTGGCGCCGGACCATTAAACCTGCCGCCGGTCGTCAGAAACGCGTCCAGCGATGCGATGTTGTCCGTGAACGGGCCTTGCGCCGTCACCCAGGCATGCTCATCGTTTGGCCGGCCGGTCGGGCCGCCCTCGCCATAGATGAACCAGCCCAGAAAGATCTCACCGCGATCGGGGAACACGTCGATGAACAGACCTTGCCCGGCCTGCCCCCAGATTTCCCTGTTGTGCCATGCGCCGCTCAGGCCCTCGCTGATACGAAATTTCGGTGCTTCATCCAATTCGTCGACTATCGTGTAACCTAAAAATACGAAGACAGTGCATCCATTGCCTTGTGCAAGCGTTCTGCCCAATTCCACACCTGTGGGCGACGCATCGCACGTACCTAAGCTGGCCTCGGGAAAACCATCGAACTCGGTAACATGCCATGACCATGCGGGCGCGCCTGGGCTTCGCAGATCCCTGTTAAAGCCATCCCCTCCTGGCGCGACCGCCGCTGCAACGCTCTTTTGGCCTGGTCCCTGATCGATGATGGACCTGGCCGTGGCGATGTCCGCCGGCCTGGATATTGGCAGAAGGAACGAATCTGAATGGATTGACTGGTCTGCCAAGTCTGGGTGTATGTCGACCACAAACCAAATGGTCTCCTGGGCCTGGGCGGAAATTCCGGCCAGCACCAAACAGACTGTGGTCAATATATTGCTTATCAAACTTCGAATTTTCATCCCGGTGAACCTTTTCTGCTGCAATCTGTTCGAGCTATTCATATTTCCACGCGTGTACCAGTTTATTGGGAGATCCGGGACCCGGGTTCATAATGACACCCTCGGTGCTCAGACAGCAACTCAGGTAAAGCTCGATGGTTTCCTGGTCCTTGGTCGGATTCTCGCTCAGAAGCTGCGCAGCAACCCCGGAGACATGCGGCGCCGCCATGGACGTGCCTTTGCACGTGCCGGATGCACACTGGCCACTAGCATCCGCCGACGGTACCGAAACGATGGCTACGCCTGGCGCAAACAGGTCGACGCATGTGCCCCAGTTGGAAAAATAAGCGCGG
>JAVVDX010000071.1:0-9365 GCA_032251475.1 Wenzhouxiangellaceae bacterium
GCAACTACGGCTTCAACGCCGCGACCGGCGAGTTCGTCGACATGATCGAAGCCGGTATCCTCGACCCGACCAAGGTCACGCGAACGGCACTGCAGAACGCTGCATCGGTCGCCGGCCTGATGATCACCACCGAGGCCATGATTGCCGAGCTGCCGAAGAAGGACGACAACGGCGGCGGGCCGGATATGGGTGGTATGGGCGGCATGGGCGGCATGATGTAAGTGCCGGCGACCGCATCTTCCGCTCCAGGGCGGCGCTTCGCGGCGGTTCGCGATGCTCATGTACTCGACATGTACACTGCGCTCGCTCACCGCGGCTCATCACCGCCCTGAAACGGAATCTGCTAGCCGCTCGGGTTTCTCGTGCCCGAGTCCCTGGCTCAATGCCCATGGCTGCCTTGCAGCCGGTTCGAGAAAGCCCCGGTTCTTCCGGGGCTTTTCTTTTGGGCGCGTCATGTAATCGTGCGGGCCGGCCGGATTGTGCTCCTTCGCCCGCTTGCGGGGGAAGGTCGGGATGGGGGCATTTGAAAGGGGGAACGCAAGAAATCCGCCCGTGCCGGCATGCACGATTCCGACCGCTCGTGGGCATAATGGTCGCTGATTGATCCCGCGGGGGTCCATGTGCCCGAATTCGAGTCGTTGCCATGGCGCGAGAACCACGCCGGCGAGCCGCGCCGGGTCGGCGTCGAGATGGAGATGGCCGGGCTCGACGCCGGGCGCATCGCCGCGGCCGTGGTCGCCGAACTCGGCGGTGAATTCGAATCCGAGAGCGCGTTCTCGGGCAACGTGCACGGAACTCGGCTCGGCGACTTCCGGATCGAACTCGACGCCAGCCTGCTGACTTCGCGCGGTTACCTCGACACGCTGAAAAAGCTCGGCATCGAGATCGAGCCGGGCGAGTTGCGCGACAATCTCGAGTCGGTGCTGTCGCGGCTGGCCGGGCTGGTCGTGCCGCACGAACTGGTCTGCCCGCCGGTCGCCGTCGACCGCCTGCCCCGGATCGATGCGATCCGGGCGCGCCTGCACCAGGCCGGTGCGTGCGGCACGCATTCGTCGGCGCTCTACGCGTTCGGGCTGCAGTTCAACGTCGAGGTCCACGACACCGGCGCCGGCCACCTGCTGTCGGTGCTGCGCGCGTTCTTTCTGGCCTTTCCCGGCATCGTCGAGCGCGAGAACATCGACTTCTCGCGCAAGCTCACGCCGTTCGTGCAGCCGTTTCCGGCCGACTACGTCGCGCGGGTCCTCGACCCGGACTACCGCCCCGACCGCGACCGGCTGATCGACGATTTTCTCACCAGCACCCCGACCCGCAATCGTCCGCTGGATCTGCTGCCGCTGTTCGCGTGGCTGGACGAGGAGCGCGTGATGGCGGCGCCGGTCGAGCGCCACCTGATCAAGCCCCGGCCCACCTGGCATTACCGGCTTCCGAACTGCCTGATCGACGACCCGGACTGGTCGCTGCACGCGCCCTGGGCCGAGTGGGTCCGGGTCGAGCGGCTGGCCGCGGACCCGGAACGGCTCGCGCGCTCCGCGCGCGCCCGGCTGCAGAGCTCGAGCGTTGTGCGGCGCTGGCTGTCCGGCGCGTTCCGGGGGGTGAAGAACGGCCTCGCCCGGCTGGCGGGGCGCCGGTGACGCGACCGTGCATCGGCGTGACCGGACCGGACCGCGGCGGACTCGCGGCGTGGCTGTTCACGTCCAGTCTCGTGCGCCTTGCCGGCGGCCGGCCGGTGCGCATCCGGCCGAAGCGCCCGGTCGACGGCGGCCGGCTCGACGGGCTGATCATCGGCGGCGGCGCCGACGTCAGCCCGGCGCTGTACGGCCAGCACCGCCACGTGCCGGTGCGCGAACTGGCCGATCGCGGCGCGGCCGGCTGGCGGCGCGCGATCGGCTACGTGCTGTTCCCGCTGCTGTGGCTGCTGCGCCGGCTGCTGACGAAGAAGCGCGGGGGGCTGGACCCGGCGCGCGATGAACTGGAAAATCGGTTGATTGAACACGCGCTCGAACACGAATTGCCGATGCTCGGAATCTGCCGCGGCATGCAACTGGTCAACGTCGCGCTGGGCGGTTCGCTGCACCAGTCGCTGGACGGGTTCTACGACGAATACCCGGAAATCCGTTCGGTGCTGCCGCGAAAGCGCGTCGAACTCGAGCCGGGTTCGCGGCTGCGGGCGGTGCTGGGCGTCGAGGCGTGCCGCGTCAACGCGCTGCACCGGCAGGCCATCGACCGCCCGGGGCGCGGGTTGGTCGCGGTCGCACGCGAGCCCAGCGGCGTGATCCAGGGCTTCGAGGCTGAATCGCGCTGGCTGATCGGCGTGCAGTGGCACCCCGAATATCTGCCGCAGCGCGCCGAGCAGCGCGCGTTGTTCCGGGCGCTGGTCGCCAAGGCGCGCCGGGAGCCGGGCCGATGAGCCGCGATTCTCGAAACAATTCCGGCATCGATACCGGCAAGCCCGTCGCGCTGGACGAATTCGTCGCGGCCAGCCGTTTCGCCACCGAGTCGTTCCGACGCTGGCGCATCGAGCCCGAATGGCTGGGCTCGGAAGACGAGGCCGACGACCCGGAACTGCCGGCCGAGGAACGCGTGCGCCGCTTGCGCCAGCTCGAGGGCCTGCGCATCCAGTGGCACGAATGCGCCGGCCGACACGGGGTCGAGGAAACCGGACGGCAGCTCTCGGCGCTGGCCGCGCGCTGCATCGGGCTGGCGCTGGGCGCGGCCGAGGAAGCGGTAGCCGGGCGCCACGGCGTGCTGCGCCGCGCAGACGGCGGGCCGGTGCGCCTGGCGGTGCTGGCGCTGGGCAAGCTCGGCGGCACTGAGCTGAACTTCAACTCGGACCTCGACCTGGTGTTCTGCCACGCCGCGTCGGGCCACAGCGACGGTCGCCGTCCGCTCGAGGCACGCGAGTACTTCGGCCGCGTCGTACGCGAGTTCACGCAGCTGATGGAGACGGTGACCAGCAAAGGCCGCGCCTGGGTGATCGACACCCGGCTGCGGCCGTTCGGTCAGGCCGGCGCGCTGGTCTGGTCGCTGGACGCGATGGAGCAGTACTTCATCAGCGAGGGCCGGACCTGGGAGCGCTACGCGTGGCTCAAGGCGCGCGCGGTCGGCGGCGACGTCGAGGCCGGTCGGCGGCTGCTCGCGCGCATCGAGCCGTTCGTGTTCCGGCGCTATCTAGATTACGGGCTGTTCGACAGCCTGCGTGCGCTTCACGCCGACATCGACCGCAAGTCGCAGCGCGAAGACCTGGCCGACGACATCAAGCGCGGCTCCGGCGGAATTCGCGAACTCGAGTTCCTGGTCCAGAGCCTGCAACTGCTGCGCGGCGGACGCGAGCCGGCGCTGCGCCGGCCGGGCTTCCTGCCGGCGCTCAGGGCCGCGCGCCGCACCCGCCTGCTCGCGGCCGGCGAGGCCCGCCGGATCGATCGCTGTTACCGTTTCCTGCGCGCGCTGGAAAACCGCATCCAGCTCGCGACCGGACGCCAGACGCACGAGTTGCCGACGCTGCCGTCGCTTCGCGACCATCTCGCGGTGCTGACGGGCGCCGAATCCTGGGACGCGCTGGCCAACGAGGTCGAACGGGTTCGCGGCGAGGTCCGGGCCCTGTTTCAGGAGCGCTTCGAGCCGCCGGATGAACGCGGCCGGCGCGCCGCCGCATTGTGGCCGCCCGACGACGACGTCATACAGCCGATGCGGGCGTTGGGCTTCGAGCACGCCGACAGCGCGGCCGCGCTGCTCCGGCGCCTGGCCGAACGCGTCGGTCGCCGGCCGCTGTCGGCCGAGGCGCACCGGCGGCTCGGCCGGGTCATGCCCGAACTGCTCGACGAGGTCGTCGCACACCGCCCGCCCGACACCGGGTTCGAGGATCTGCTGGCACTGATCGAGACGATCGCGCAGCGCTCGGCCTATCTTGCGCTGCTGCACGAGCGCCCGCAGACGCTGGAGCGTTGCGTGCGCGTGTTCCGGCAATCGTCGCGCGTGGCCGGCTGGGTGACCGCGAGTCCGCAGTTGCTCGACGACCTGCTCGCACCCGACCAGGATCCGCAGCTGCCGCTGGCGCCGACGCTGCAGGCCGACGACATCGAGGCCAGTCTCAACGCGCTGGCCCGCTTCCGCCAGGCCGGATTCGTGCGCACCGCGCTGGCCCAGCTCGACGGCGTCATCGACCGCGCCGGCGCGCGCGCCCGGCTGACCGAACTGGCCGAGGCCGTGCTGACGCAGATGACCGAATTGTTCGCGCCGGATGACCGGCCGTTCCCGGCGGTCATCGGCTACGGCAATCTCGGCGCGGCCGAGCTGCACTACACGTCGGATCTCGACCTGGTGTTCCTGCATTCCGGCGACGAGGCCCCATTGCGCGCGGTGCAGCGGCTGATCAACGCGATGCAGCTGCCGATGGCCGGCGGCAAGCTCTACGAGATCGACACCCGGCTCCGGCCCAACGGCAACGCCGGCATGCTGGTCTCGTCGCTGGACAGCTTTGCCGACTACCAGCAGCGCCACGCCTGGACCTGGGAGCACCAGGCCCTGATCCGGGCGCGCTGCGTGGTCGGATCCGAATCGTTCCGGGATCGATTCGACGCGATCCGCGCCGACGTGCTGTCGCGGCCGCGCGAACAGGCTGAAGTGGCGCGCACGCTGGCCGACATGCGCCGCCGCCAGCTCGGGCAGCGCTCCGAGGGCACCGAGAAGCGGATTCTGGGTGATATCCAGTTCATCGCCGAATTCGGTGTGCTCATGACGGCGTCCGGCCGTCCGCGGGTGATCGAGGCACGCGCGACGATCGGCCAGCTCGAACGGCTGGCCGAATGCGGCTGGCTGACCGATGCCACGGCCGAACGGCTGACGGCGATCTTCAACGAGGCCGCCGACCTGCGCGACCGGCTGTACCTGGAACGCGAATGCAGCGACTCGCTGCCGCCGGCCGCGCGCGATACTGTCGACGAGGTCTGGCGCAACCTGTTCGGGTAGCGCTCGGGCCGGGCCCATTGCCGCTAGAATAGTCGCGGCCCCAACGACAACGGCAGGGATTCCCGTGAACGGACTGATCGAGACCAGCAGCGCGCAAAAACCCGCCAACACCAAGCGCCGGTATACCGTGAGCCGGAGCGACCTGCCGCTGAGCTGCCCGACCCCGGAAATGACGCTGTGGAACTCGCACCCGCGCGTGTACCTGGCGGTCGAGGCTACCGGACACGCGAAGTGCCCGTACTGCGGCGCCGAGTTCGACCTCGACCTCGAAGACTGAATCCCCCAGCACGTGATCGGCCCCGACCGCGAGGCTGAACCCGAGTCGCTGCCCACGCCGCGCGGCAATGCGCTGGTGCCGGCGTCGAGCTGGCTGGCGCGGATCACCGTACTCATCCTGTTTGTCGCGCTGGCGTTCGGCCTGGTCGTGCCCAAGGTGGCCGGCGGCGCGTTCCTGCTGCTCGCGCTGCTCGGCATCATCTGGCTGGAACCGGGCCTGGCGCGCCGTTCCTGGCAGCTTGATGCCCACGAGCGCCTGCTCGCGTTTGCGGTGGTGCTGTTCGTCGGCGTCTGGCTGCTGGCCTGGCTGGGGCACGGCCTGGGTCCGATCGGCTTCGACGATGTCGGCCGCATCCTGCGCCTGCTGCTGATCGTGCCGGCCTATCTTTTCCTGCGCCGGGTCGACGGGCTAGAGCGCGGCTGGTGGACCGGGCTGGTTGCCGGCACGGTCATTGCCGGTGTCTACGCGATCGGGTTCGCGCTGGCCGGGCAACCCGGCGAATGGGCCGAACGGGTGGGCGGGCCGACCAACCCGATCTACTTCGGCGGTATCGTGCTGGCTTTTGCGCTGATGCTGCTGCCGCGCGTGGCCGACCCGGAACTGTCGCTGCGCCTGCGTACCGCGGTCGCGGTCGCGATCGTGCTCGGGCTCGCAGCCAGCGCGCTGTCCGGTTCGCGCGGCGCCTGGCTGGCGCTGCCGCCGCTGCTGGTGCTGTACTGGCTCACGCTCGGTTCGCGCCAGTCCGCGTCGTGGCGCTACGGCGTGCCGCTGGCGCTGCTGATCGTCGCCGTGCTGCTTGCGCTGCTGCCGGGCGTCCCGCTCGGCGAACGGCTGGCCGATGCGTGGCACTCGTTGACCGGCTCGCAGCCGGTGGCGGCTGCCGACGACACGCTTGCGATCCGCTGGCAACTCTGGCAGGCCACGTTCGACCGGCTGGGCGAGGCCTGGCTGGTCGGGACCGGTCCGGACGGGTTCCGCGCCGCGCTCGAAGCGGCTGTGGCCGACGGTCGGCTGCCGCAACGCTACCTCGAATACCACCACCCGCACAACCAGTATCTGTCGGTCTGGATGATCGCCGGCCTGCCTGGCCTGGCCGCATTTCTGCTGCTGCTCGCCGTCCCGGCGTGGCGCTTCGCGATGCTGTGGCGCTCGGGACTCGAGCGTACCCGGATGATCGGCTGGTGCGGCCTGACCGCGGTCGTGGTGCTGGCCGTGATGAGCCTGGGCGAGTCGATCTTTCAGCGCAACAGCGGCATCGTCTGGTTCGCGCTGCTGGTCGCCGCGAGCAGCGCGCTGGTCCGGGCCCGCCACCGCCGGGAACTGGTGCGAACCTCGACGCCGCGCCTGCACACGCTCAGCGTCGTAATGATCTGCCGCGACGAGGCCGAGCGGATCGAAAACGCCCTCGAATCGGTGGCCGGCTGGGCCGACGAGATTGTCGTGCTGGATTCGGGCAGCAGCGACGGCACGCCCGAGATCTGCCGCCAATACACCGACCGGGTCGAGATCACCGACTGGCCCGGTTTCGGGATCCAGAAGCAGCGCGCGCTGGAGCGCGCGACCGGCGACTGGGTCTTCAGCCTCGATGCCGACGAGGTCGTCAGCGAGGACCTGAAGCGCGAAATCGACCTCGTGCTGTCGCGGCCGCAGCCGCATTTCGACGGCTACCGGGTGCGCTGGCTGACCCGGGCGTTCGGCGCCGAACTCCACTTCGGCCACTGGGCGCGCACGCCGCTGCGGCTCGTCCGGCGCGGCACGGCCCGCTTCACGCCGGTGCGGGTGCACGAAAAGCTTGTCATGACCGGCCCCAACCGCCGTACCGGGCGGCTCGAGGGCTGGTTGTGCCACGACGTGTTCCGCGACTTCGAACACGCGCGCGTCAAGCTTGCCGGCTACGCAAGATTGCAGGCCGCCGAGCGGGCCGAAAGCGCCCGCCGGGCAACCCGGGCCGGGGCCTGGCTGCGGGCCACGTTCAACGGCTTCGACAACTTCATCCTTCGCGGCGCGTTCCTCGATGGCCGTGCCGGCTGGCGGATGTGCTGGCTGTACGCGCGCTACACGCTGGCCAAGTACCGGGAACTGGCGCGCCTGTCGCGTTCGTAGGCGCGGAGCTTAGCTGCGAATTGCGCGAGATGCGGCCAGGGCGGACAGCATGCGCGCGACGCGCGCCGTGTCGTCGCTCAGTGCCAGGCGCTGCACGCCTTCCATCAGCCGTTTCCGGCGGTTCCGGTCTTGCGCCAGCCGGATGGCCGCGTCGGCCAGCGTGCCGGCGTCCAGCGCCGCCTCCACGACCGCCCCGGCGGCGGCGAGGCGCTTCAGCCGGGCCGGCTGGTCGTGGCCGCCGGTGGCGGTCATCACGCACGGCCGCCCGGCCAGCAGCGCCTGATTGCTGAGCATGTTGCCGGCGCCGACCACGACCAGTTCGGCCCGTTCGAGCAACGCGGCGAGCGTCTCCGACGGAAGCGCCGGAATGGTACGCACGGCACTGTCCGGGCGTGGCGTGCCGCGATGCTGCGGACCGTAAACCACCCAGGCCGGCCGCCCGGTTTCGGCCTGAAAGCGCTCGGCGGCGTCGTGAAGGATCTCGGTGACCGGCCGGCCGGCGTGGACCTGCCCGCCGCCGCCGGCAACGAACACCGCCGGGCGCAGCCGGACCGCCTCTGCGAGATCCGGGGGCAGCGTGCCCGGCGGCATCGTGATCGCGCCTGCCGTGATCAGTTCGACGCGGTGCATGTACGCCAGCGCGCGCGCCAGCCGGCCGATGTGCGGGAAAGGCTGACCGACCATCACGTGCACGTCGATGAAGCGCATGCGCTGCGGCCAGAATGCTCGCCGCCGGCGTCCCGGGCGATTCGATACCCACACGACCCGGCCGCCCCGACGCCGGACCGCCCCGAGCTGGCGGGTGCGCCCCGAGCCGTCGAAGATCGCCAGCGCCGGGTCGAGCCGTTCGATCACCGCCTTCGCCTGGTCGCCGGCGCGCGCCGGCGTGTCATCCAGCAGGTGATGATGGGCGACCGGGTCGTGCGCGATCCGCGCCTGACGGCTGATCAGCAGGTGGAGTTCCGACTCGGGGTCGATGCGGCGGAGCGCATGGGCCAGCGCCAACGCCCGGAATACCTCGCCCGAGCCGCTCGGACCGCTGGCCGGGACGAACAGGATTCGCGGCGCGGACGGCGGCATGACGGCGTCAGCCCGGGTAGCGCGCGGGGTCGCCGGGCGGTGCCGTCTTGAACCGCCGGTGCAGCCACCAGTACTGGGCCGGATGCTCGCGGATCCGACGCTCGAGGAAGGCGTTGTAGCGGGTCAGGTCGGCGACCGGATCGCCGGACGGGAAATCTTCGAACGCCGGTTCCAGCCACACCGTCACGCGCCCGGCGGCCGGATCCTTCAGCGGATACATCGGCACGACCCGGGCCCGGCCGAGCCGGGCCAGGTCGACGATGGCCGTCGCGGTCGCGCTCTCGATGCCGAAGAACGGCGCGAAGCGCGAGCGGTCCGGGCCCAGGTCCTGGTCGGGCGCATACCACAGCACGCCGCCGGCGCGCAGGTAGCGGACCATCGCGTGCAAGTCGTTGCGCGCAATCATTGCCTCGGCGTAGCGCGCCCGACCGCAGTTCTGGAACGCCTCCAGCACATCGTTTCTCAGCGGCCGATAGATCGCCCGGGCGCCGATCTCCCTGCTTCGCAGCCGCTCGCCGAGTAGCCGCGCGCCGAGTTCGAGGCAGGTGCAGTGCCCGGTCAAAAGCACCACCCCGCGCCCGCCGGCGCGCGCGGCTTCGATATGCTCGAGACCGACGACTTCGCCGATATCGTCGCCAAGCGCGCCGGGCCGGTTCCACGCGAACGCGATCTCGCCGAGCGCTTCGGCGAGCTGGCGGAAGTGCGCTCGCGCGATGCGCTCGCGCCGGCGCGTCTTCAGATCCGGGAAGCACAGCGCCAGGTTCCGGTCCACGATCGCCCGCCGGCGTCTCATCAGCAGGCGCATCGGCCCGGCCAGCCAGCCGGTCGCCCGCCGCGCGGTAGCCAGCGGGCGCCGGCCGAAGAACTTGAGTGGCAGCAGCGCGGCGCGTGTAAGGGTATTCCTGATCATGGTCATATCATCTGTCATGCTCCCGCCCCG
>JAVVDX010000071.1:9465-14114 GCA_032251475.1 Wenzhouxiangellaceae bacterium
GCCCCGCTCTTGATTTTCACGCGCGGTTATCCTTGCGCCGATGGATTCAACCCGGCTTATTCAAGACCCGGGCGTAGCGAGATGGCGCCAGAGCCCGCCCCGGACGCGATCCGGGGTCTCGCAGATGCGCCGTTTCGCGACCGAGCGCACCGGAGGCGTACTTGCCCCGATCGCAAATAACGGAGGGGTGAGGATGCGCGACCGAGTGAAACTTCGCAGATGCGGGGCTTGGCGTCGTCGTAGTAGACCGGGTCATGAATAAGCCGGGTTCAATCGCGCTTGGAGTTTACCGCCTCGCCGCGGCGGTGCTCGCGCCGCTGGCCGGGCGCCGGTTGGGGCGCGCGGCCGGCGACCCGGAACTGCGCGCCCGCCGGGGCGAGCGCGACGGCGATGTGCCCGAGGGCCGAGGCGAGTGGTGGCTGCACGCGGCGTCGGTCGGCGAGGTCAACGCCGCCGAAGGGCTAATCCATGCACTGCTCGCATCCGATCCGGAACGGCGCGTCGTCGTTACGACGCTTACCGCCACCGGAGCCGCGGAGGTCGCACGCCGGTTTGGCGACAGCGATCGCGTCCGCCACCTGTTCGCACCGCTGGACACCCGCCGGCGGGTCCGGCGGTGGCTGGCGCGCACCCGGCCCGAAAAGCTGGTGCTGGTCGAGACCGAAATCTGGCCCGAAATGCTGGCGCAATGCCGGGGGCGCGGGATTCCGGTCGCGGTCGTCAGCGCGCGGCTTTCCGAGCGGGCGTTCGCACGCTATCGGCGTTGGCGGGCGCTGTTCGCACCGGAACTGGCCGCGCTCGATGCGGTGCTGTGCCAGACGCCGGGCGACCGGGATCGCTTCGCGGCGCTTGGCGTCCCGACAGACCGGCTGGCCGTGACCGGCAATCTGAAACTCGACGCGGCCGGTTTGCCGCCGGTCCCGGCGATCGTGGCATCGTGGCGGGCGGCCTGGAACGGACGTCCGGCCTGGGTTGCCGGCAGCACCCACGAAGGCGAGGAGGCCGTCCTGGCCGCCGCCCACCGGCAGATCCGCGACGCGATCGGCGATGCACTGCTGATCTGCGTGCCGCGGCATCCGGAACGTGCCGGCGCGGCGCTGCGCACGCTCGAAGGCGCCGGCGTGTCGTGCGTACCGATCGACCGGCTCACGGCGTCGCCCGGGGTCGACGCCCGGAATGTCGAGTCGATCGTCGTCGACCGGCTCGGCTTGCTGGCCGGCCTCTACCAGGTCGCCGGTCTGGCCGTCGTCTGCGGCAGCCTGGTGCCGGGCATCGGCGGCCACAACCTCGTCGAGCCGGCGCTGGCCGGCAAGCCGGTAATCACCGGCCGGTGGACCGGCAAGCAGCGGGAAATGGTCGAAGGCCTGCGCCGGGCCGACGCACTGATCGAGGTGGACTCGGCCGCTGCGCTGGCCGCAACGCTGATCGATCTTTTCAGCGACGAAGAGCGCCGCCGCGCGCTGGGCGAGCGGGCGCGCGATTGGGCCGAATCACGACGCGGTGCGCTTGCCCGAACGCTGGCCCGTCTCGCGCAGGATCCGCGTCCACGCGGCGATTCGGCGTCATGAATCCATCGTCTCCTCGAGGCCGCGCGCAGGAGCCGCGTCCCAGCGGCCATTTGACGCCATGACCCCATCGCGGCCTGGAGACCGCTCCTACAGCCAATGCGCTAACCCCGTTCCGGCCCTTCAAGCAGTTCGTTGGCCGCCTGCAGGTCGTCCGGATCGATGACCCCGGCGGCGCGGCGCAGCGCGAGCCGGTCGAGGATCAGCTGGTGGCGGGCGTTGGAATAGTCGCGCTGGGCCTGGAAGAACGCCTGCTCGGCCAGCAGCACGTCGACGATGGTCCGGGTGCCGACCTCGAACCCGGCGTTGGTCGCCTCGAGCGCGCTCTCGGCCGAAACCAGCGCCTGCTTCAGCGCCTCGACCTGGCGGATGCCGGCGAGCACGGCGCGGAATGCGTTCTCGGTCTGGCGCACGACCTGGCGCTGGTTCAGGTCCAGCTCCTCGCTGGCCACGCTGCGGTTGATCTTCGCGCGCCGGCTCTGCGACTGGACCGCCAGGCCGGAGAAGATCGGTACGTTCAGGCGCACGGTCGCCGACCACTGATCGATCTGGAACGTGGTCGTGCCGATCTGGGTCTGGTCGTCGGCGCGCAGCGCGAACTCGTTGTTCAGGCTTCGGTTGTAGTTGGCGGTGAAGTCCAGCGTCGGGTAGTGACCGGAGCGGGCGATGCGCAGGTCGGCGTCGGCGATGTCGAGCGCCTCGCGCGCGACGTTGAGCTCGGGGTTCGAACTCAGCGCCGTGGCCACCCAGTCGCGCGAGTTGTCCGGCGCGGGCGGGTTCAGCGGCAATTCCTCGGTCAGCGGCTTGAACGTCTCGAAAGTCTGCCCGGTCAGCTCGCGCAATCCCTCGCGGGCGTTTTCCAGCGCGTTGTCGGCGACGATGACGCGCGCCCGCGCGGCGTCCCACGCGGCCTGCGCGTCGAGAAAATCGGTGACCGCCGAAAGTCCGACCTCGAAGCGCTGCTCGGCCTGTTCGAACTGGCGCTTGAGCGCCTTTTCCTCGGCTTCGGCAAAGCGCAGACTGTCGATCGCGTTGAGCATGTCGAAGTAGCGTTGCGCGGTGCGTTGCAGAAAATCCTGCCAGGCGACGTTGTACTGCGAGTCGGCCTGGGCGACGATCTGGCGGGCGCGCTGCATTTCGACCAGGTTGCCGTAGTCGAACAGGCTCTGGGTCAGGTTGAACGAGTAGTTCTCGCTGTCGATGTCGTTTTCGTCCAGGTCGACGCCGTTGATCTTCGGCTGGCTGTTGCCGATCGGCGTGCGCTGCAGCGTCGATTCGATCTGCGGCAGGAAGTTGGCTCGTGCGATCTTCGGTTCGATCTCGGCGGCGTCAAGGCGCAATTCCGCGGAGCGGATTTCCGGATCGTTCTTCGAGGCCAGTTCGTAGACGGCGATCAGGTCGACCGCACCGGCCGAGGTCCACGTGGCGGCGAGTACCGCCGCCGGAATGATTTTTCGCATGAGAGGTTCCAGCATTCGTCGGTCGTGCCCTGCCGCCGGGGCCGGGCTCGGATCATGGGTCGTCCGGGCTGAATTCAAAACCGGAATTCGGGAGCGTCCTCGGCACCGATCAGCCGCGGCAGATCGGTGTCAAACAGACTGTCCTCGGACAGCTTGCCGGATTCGGTGCGCGTGATCAGCAGCGCCTCCATCGCGGGCGATTTACCGCGCACGATGAACATGCGCCCGCCCGGCCGAAGCAGCGCGGCAAGGTTTTCCGGGACGCTGGCGACCGACGCGGTGACGACGACCGCGTCGAAACTGCCTGGCTCGAAATTCGATTGCAGGATATCGCCGGTCACGAGCGCGGCGTCTTCGATATCGTGTGCGGCCAGATTGTCGGCAGCCTGGCGGGCCAGCGACTCGATGATCTCGATGCTCGTGACCGCGGCGCCCAGTTTCGCCAGGCATGCGGTCAGGAAGCCCGAACCGGTTCCGACTTCAAGCACCCGTTCGCCACCTTCCAGCGCCAGGCTCTGCAGCAGCCTGCCCTGTTCCGACGGCTTCATCATGACCTGTCCATGGCCCAGCGGCAGCCGCATGTCGGAAAACGCCAGCCTGCGGTGCCGGGTCGGGACGAAGTCCTCGCGCGCGACGGTCCCGAGAACATCGAGAACCCGACTGTCGAGGACTTCCCAGGTCCGCAACTGCTGCTTGATCATGTTCGTTCTTGCCTGTTCGAGATTCACGGCACGGCTCCTCGCTGCGTTGCCCGGATCGCGATCGCCGGGCCTCTTTTTCCGATCCGCCGTATTGTACCGGCGCGGCCGTGACGACGAAGGTGCCGAACGTCATGAACCCGGATTATTCATGAGCCGGGCTCGGGCAGTGCGCGCGGGGTCTGCTACCATTCTGAATCTTCGTTCAGATTTCACCCCGGATTGCCGATGTCCAGAACCGCTTCCGAAATGGCGCGCCGCCTCGACAGCGAACTACTGCAGTTGCCGCCGGCCTCGCGCCTGGTTCACGTTCCCGGCAGCCGTGCCGACCTCAGCGTTGCGATGCGCGAGATTCGCCAGCACGACACGCCGGCGACGTTCGGCGCGCAGCCCAACCCGCCGATCTACGTCTACGAGACCGCCGCGCCGTTCATGGACCGCGACAACCGGCCCGACCCGGCGGCCGGTCTGCCAGGGGTGCGCGCCGGCTGGATCGACGAGCGCGGCGACACCGAGGTGCTGGACGGTCGCAGTTCGGCGTTCGCTCGCGAGCGCGCAGCCGTCACCGACGGCGAGCAGCGGTTTCCGGACCTGCGACGGCCGCGGCGCGCCCGGCCGGGTGCCTGCCCGACCCAGTTGCGCTATGCCAGGCGCGGCGAGATCTCGCCGGAGATGGAATACGTCGCGATTCGCGAGAACGCACGCATCGACGAGATGCGCGAAGCATACGCGGCCGCCGGGCTGCTGAAACGGCACCGCGGCCAGCCGATGGGCGCGCAGCTGCCGGAACTCGTCACGCCTGAATTCGTGCGTGACGAGATCGCCGCCGGCCGGGCGATCCTGCCGGCCAACGTCAACCACCCGGAATCGGAGCCGATGATCATCGGCCGCAACTTCCGGGTCAAGGTCAACGCCAACATCGGCAA
>JAVVDX010000072.1:0-14023 GCA_032251475.1 Wenzhouxiangellaceae bacterium
CTTCACACGGCAGGGGTCGCTGGTTCGAACCCAGCATCGCCCACCACCCGATTTCCATCCCCTCCCGAACCCCGCCCCCGCTTGCGGGGCGCGGGCCGGACTCCTGTTCGGCAGGCGTTGGCCTGCGTCGGGCCCGGCTACGCCCGGCTCAGCGCCGTGGCGGCGACGGCCTTGTCGATTCGACCGGTCCCGTCGACGATTTCGGTTGCGCCGAACTCCGCGGCAACCTGTGCGAGTTCGGCGTGGACGTCATGTTCGGTGAGGATGGATTCGGGGCGGTAGGCTTCGACGAAGTTTTGCTGTTCCGGCGTTTCGACCGCGTGGACGGTATGCGCACGGCGCACCCGCTCGATGGCCTCGAAGCCCCGGCGGGCGCCGGCATCGATCAGGCAGAGCGAGGCGACCAGACCGGTCCGGCCGACGCCGGCCAGGCAATGGACGGCAACGTTGTCGCCCTCGGCGAGCAGGCCGGCGATGACGAGTCGCGCCAAGCGCCAGCGCTCGAGCCAGGCCGGCCCGGGGATGTCGCCGTCGCGGATCGGCAGGTGCAGCCATAACGGGGTGCGTTCGCGCAGCAGGCCCGGCAGCTCGCCGAGGCCGAGGCGCTCGAATTCATGAGCTTCCATCAGCGAGACCACGGCCCCGGCCGGCCAGCGGCGCAGCGCGTCGACCGCGCCGGTCAGGTCCGTGGGCCGGGCGAACACCGCCGGCCACGCCGGGCACGGACACATGCCGAGCCGGGCGTTGTAGAGTGCAAGGTGGTCAATCTCGATCGTCCATCTCGATCGGGGGGAGCAAGACTCGTGTCTCCGGCCGAAGATACCAGGCGTGGATCGAAGCCTGCACGATGCGGGAGACTGCTGGCCGGGACTTCCGGCTGGAGCTACCCGGACTGGAAGGGCAGCTTCTACCCGCAGTCGGTGCCGCAACGCAAGTTCCTCGAATACTACACGACCCGCTTCCCGGCCACCGAGCTCAACGCGAGCTTCTATCGCCTGCCGACGCAAAAGACGATCGCCGGCTGGCTCGAGCGCACGCCCGCGCGTTTTCGTTTCTGCGTCAAGCTGTCCCGTCTGATCACGCATTTCAAACGGCTGGTCGACTGCGACGGGGCCATTGCCGGGTTCGTCGACCGGCTCGCGCCGCTGGCAGAGCGGATGGGCCCGGTGCTGGCGCAGTTGCCGGCCTCGGTGGCATTCGACGCCGGACGCGTCGCCGGTTTCCTCCAGGACTGGCAAAGGCACGCATCCTGGGCGCTGGCGATCGAGGCCCGGCACCCGAGCTGGCTCGAGCCCGCCGCCCGGCAGATGCTGGTCGAGAACGGCGCGATACCGGTGCGCGCCGATTCCGGCGGGCGCTGGCCGAGCGCCGAGGTCGCGGTCGAAGGCGATGTCTATCTCCGCTTTCACGGCCCCGAAGAACTCTACTCATCCGGCTACACCCCGCAGAAACTCGGCGTCGAAGCCCGCCGTATCGCCGGCTGGCTGAAACAGGGTCGCTCGGTCTGGGCGTTCTTCAACAACACCGACGGCGGCGATGCCTGGCGCGATGCGGAAAAGCTCATCGAGCTTATTGGCAAGCGCCTGCCGGCCAGTCCTTGAACCAGCCACGGCCTTCGGACGATGGGTCAATAATACTTGACAGGTCATGATGATCTAACTATTCTGGTCATATGAGTACTGCGTCCGTATCCGATCTCAAGGCCCGGCTGTCTGAATACCTGCGCGAAATCAAGCGCGGCGGCGAGGTCCAGGTGCTCGAACGCGGCGTTCCGATCGCTCGTCTGACCGCGATCAGTGCCGCCGACCCGGCATTGCCCGATGCTATCGCCCAGCGTCGCCGGCAGCTGATTGCTGCCGGCACGCTGCGTCCCGGGACCGGGAGACTCGATCCGGGCGCGCCCATCGATATCGATCCGGATCTCGGTAGCGCGCTGGAGCAGGATCGGGAAGACCGGCTTTGACCTACTGGGATGCCTCGGCACTGGTTTCGTTGCTCGTGCGCGAGCCGGAAACGTCGCGCGTCCAGACATGGCTCAACGATGATCCGATGGTGGTGACCTGGGTCTGGACCCGCGTCGAGATCACCAGTGCGATCGAAAGGCGCCATCGCGAAGGCCTCCTGACGCGCCGGCAACGCCGCGACCTGCTGACACGCCTGGATGCACTTGCCCGGCAATGGGACGAGATCATCGATTCAGTAGCGGTTCGCAGGCAAGCAATACGCGCGCTGGCGCGCCATCCATTGCGCGCCGCCGACGCGGCCCAGCTCGGTGCGGCAATCATATATTACGGGGGTGATCCGGCCGGCGGGCGTTTTGCCTGCCTGGACCGGCGGCTGACCGAAGCTGCAGAGCTCGAGGGCTTCAGTGTTCTGGGTGCTACCGACTGAATTCTGACATTGGCGCTGTCCGGGCAAGTTTCGTTTGACCTCGGATCGGCACGGCGGTACGACGCTACGGCGCCAGCTTCTTCTTCAGCGCCTGTGCAACGGGCTTCGGCAGGCTGGGAACGGCGCGCAGCAGCCACGGCAGGATGCGGCGTTTGGCGCCGCCGAGCGACTCGGGGACGACGGCGTCGATAAGATGCGGGCCGGGCATGGAAAGCGCGTATTCCAGTGCCTTGCAGAAGTCCTCGGCCGTCTCGGCGCGCACGGCGTGCACGCCCATGCCCTGGGCCAGCCGGGCGAAGTCCAGGTTGGGGCCGGACAGGTCGAGCTGGGCCCGGGCCCTGGGGCCGATGCGTTCGGCGCCGACCCGTTCGAGCTCGACGTTGAGCACCGAGTACGAGGCGTTGTTGAAGATGATGCCGGTGACGTCGAGCCGCTCGCGCGCCATCGTCCAAAGCGCCTGGATGGTGTACATCGCCGCGCCGTCGCCGGCCAGCGCCAGCACCGGCCGGTCCGGGCAGGCGATGGCCGCGCCGACGGCGTTGGGCAGGCCCTGGCCGATCGCGCCGCCGGTCAGTGTGAGCAGGTCGTGGCGCGGCGCGCCGGTGGTCATCGCCGGCAGCATCAGGCCCGACGTGATCGCCTCGTCGACAATAACGGCGTTGTCGGGCAACAGATGACCGACGGCCTTGCAGACCTTCTCGGCGGTCAGCCGTCCGCGCGGGCGGTCCGGGCGCCCGGCGGGTTGCAGCGCCGGCTCGATGCCTTCGGCGCCCAGTTCGCGCGCCAGTGCCTCGAGGCTGGTCGGGCCGTCCTGCTCGGGCGAGGCCAGCACGTGCACCTGGCAGCCCTCGGGCACCAGTTTGCTGGGCTTGCCCGGATAGGCGAAGAACGACACGGGTGACTTGGCGTCGACCAGCACCAGATGGTCCAGCCCGCCGAGCTGCACGCCGGCCAGTTCGGCGAGATAGGCCAGGCGTTCGACCGGCGGCAGCCCGGCGCCGCGTTCGAGCCGGGTCGGGAACACTTCGGCCAGTACCTTGATCCCGGCGTGCTCGGCGATGCGGGCGGCGGCCAAGAGCGCCGGTTCGCGCAGTGCGCGGCCGCCGAGCAGCAGCGCGCTTCGTCCGCCGCTCCGGAGCACGTTGGCAATCCTCGAGACGGTGGCCGGTTGGGCCGGCTCGGGTTCGAATGGCGGCGGTGGCGCGCAAGGCTCGCCGCCGTCGCTCCAGGAAACGTCGGCCGGCAGGATCAGCGTTGCGACCTGTCCGGGCAGGCCGCGCGCGGCGACAATCACGTCGACGGCGTCGCGGCACAGGGCATCGGTACTACGCGCACTGCGCACGAAACCCGGCGAAACGTTGCGCGCCACGGTCTCGATGTCGGATTGCAACTGCGCGTCCAGCGGCTGGTGGTAGGTGGCGTGGTCGCCGACGATGTTGACCACCGGCACCTTGCCCTTGCGCGCGTTGTGCAGGTTGGCAAGACCATTTCCCAGCCCGCAGCCCAGGTGCAGGAGCGTGGCGGCCGGCTTGCCGGCCATGCGCGCGTAGCCGTCGGCGGCACCGGTGGCCACGCCCTCGAACAGCGTCAGCACCGCACGCATGCGCGGCTCGTCGTCGAGCGCGGCGACGAAGTGCATCTCGCTGGTGCCGGGATTGGTGAAGCAGACCTCGATGCCGGCATCGGCCAGCGTCTTGATCAGGGCGTGTGCGCCGTTGGGCATGGTCGGTTCCGTTGGTGTTTAAGGCAAGGTCATTTTTGTTGGAACCGCAGATGAACGCAGATGAACGCAGATAAAAGCCGATAAAGGAAGTAATGGTTTTCGTTCGTCCGGGCCAGCACCGCTTGGCCCATGAGTCGAGATCGTTTCATCAACCCGTTTTCAATCACCTTGATATCAAGACCCTTCGTTGATCTCCAGTTGCTCGGCATATCTGCGTTTCTAAGTCCATGATTCGCATTTATCTGTGTTCATCCGCGTTCATCTGCGGTTCAATTCGATTTTTCAACGAACGGCAATTCGTGCTCCGCCCGATCGGGATCGAGACAGTCCGGCCCGATGTCGGCGATGCGGTTGCGGCCGGTCAGCGCGATGGCCAGGCGCAGCTCGTCGCGGAAGCCGGCCAGCAGGCGCTCCAGGCCGGGCGCGCCCGCGGCCGCCAGCGCCCAGACCCAGGGGCGGCCGATCAGCACGCCGCTGGCGCCCAGCGCCAGCGCGCGGAACACGTCGATGCCGCCGCGGATACCGCCGTCGACCAGCACCTCGGTGCGATCACCGACGGCCCGGACGATTTCCGGCAGTTTGGCCGCGGTCGAGGCCACGCCGTCGAGCTGGCGGCCGCCGTGGTTGGAGACCACGATGCCGTCGGCGCCGGCGTCGACGCACGAGCGGGCATCGGACTGGTCGAGAATGCCCTTGAGCAGCAGCCGGCCGCGCCACTTTGCGCGCAGCCTGTCGATGTCGTTCCAGGTCACGGTCGGGTCGAACTGGGTGTCGATCCAGCGCCGGAACGAATCGGGATCGCTGGCGGCAGCCACGTGCGGGTTCATCGTGCCCAGGCTCATCGGGCCGCCGCGCAGCGCCACGTTCCACAGCCAGCCCGGCCGCGCCACGACCTGGCTTGCCTTCAGGAACTTCGAGTGCAGCCCCGGCACGGCCATGCCGTTGCGCGTGTCGCGATGGCGCGGCCCCGGCATCGGCAGGTCGACCGTGAATACCAGCGTCCGGCAGCCGGCCGCCCAGGCCTGTTCGAGCACGGCGTCGACGACGCCGCGGTCGCGGATCATGTAGAGTTGGAACCAGAACGGGGCGCTCGATGCCGCGGCGACTTCGGCCAGCCCGCACAGGCCGACCGTCGACAGTGTGAACGGCACGCTGGCGGTGTTGGCCGCGCGCACCGCCTGCACCTCGCCGCGGCGCGCCGCCATCCCGCCCAGGCCGATCGGGGCCAGCGCCAGCGGCATGGCGCAGTGCTCGCCGGCGAGCGTGGACGTCGTATCGATGCCGTCGACATCGACCAGCACACGCTGCCGAAGCCGCACACCGGCCCAGTCGGCGACGTTGGCGGCCATGGTTCGCTCGCGGCCGGCGCCGCCGGTGTAGTAGTCAAACAGAAAACGCGGCAGACGCCGGCGCGCCCGTTCGCGATAGTCGGCGCTGGTCGCCGGAAGCTGTCGGATCATGATGCGCTCTCGTTGATCGATCGCGCGGCGGCGCGCGCGGTCAGGATGCAGCCGGGCAGGAAGGTGCCTTCCAGCGAGCGCCTGCCGCAGGCCCCGCCGCCGCCGAAGCCGGCCGCCTCGCCGACGCAGTACAGCCCCGAGATCGGCGCGCCGCCGGCGTCGAGCACGCGACTGTCGAGATCGGTGCGCAAACCCCCGAGGCTCTTGCGCGTGACCAGCTGCATCCGGATCGCGACGAAGGGCCCGGCGCCGTTCTTCTTCAGCGGCGCCGGCTTGCAGGCGCGCAACCGGTCCGGACGCCACTGGCGGGCGTGCAGGATGCGCCGGATCTGGTCGTCGTTGTGCAATGCATTCCCGTGCGCGAAGTTGGCGTCGAAGGCGTCGACCGCGGCCTCGAGCACGGCCGGGTCGACGTCGTGCGAGCAGGTCAGCTGATTCATCCTGCCGGCCAGTCCGGCCAGTGTGTCGTCGACCAGAAAATCGGCACACTCGCGCCGCATCTGCGCATACAGCCGCTTGTTGCCCAGAAGAAGCTCCCTGAGAAATGTCAGGAAACACTTGTCGCGAATGGCCGGGTTGTGCTCGGCCCCGGAGATCGCGAACTCCTTCAAGGCGATCCGTCGGTTCAAAAGCTGCCAGGTCCAGGGCTTTTCCTGCTCGGACACGCGCCGGCACAGCCAGTGGGTGTCGAAGCCGGTGACCAGCGGTTCGGGGCCGATGCGCCGGCCGCGATGGTCCAGCCACAGCGCCGACTTGCACGGGATGGCCGACAGGCCATGGCCGTCGAAGTGGGGATACGGATGCGGGAAGCCGGCGGCGTAGTTCCACATCTCGCCGGCGTTGACGATCCTGCCGCCGAGCCTTTCGGCGACGAAGCGATGCATCCGGCCGTCGGCGAACGGGTGGGCGCCGTTGAGCATGCGCGCCGGGCGCGGCCGGTGCCCGGGCCAATTGGCGCGGGTCTCGGCGTGGCTTCCATTGAGCCCGCCGGTGGCCAGCACCACCACCGGCGCGGCAAGGCGCACTTCGTGGCCGTCGCGCTCGTCGACGGCCCGTGCGCCGGTGATCCGGCCGGCGGCGTGCTCCAGCGCCTCGACCCGGTGTTCGTGCAGCACGGTCAGGCGCCCGCCGGTATCGGCTGCATGCATCGCGGCCGCCAGGCGCCGCACCAGTTCGCGCGCCGTACCCCAGACGATGTGGTAGCGCGGCACCGAGTTGCCGTCGCCGAAACGCCCGCGCTCGACCCAGTTCACCGCCGGCATGAACCTCAGCCCGTGGCGCACCAGCCAGTCGTGGACGTCGGCGCGCGAGCGCTCGACGTAGCGTTCGGCCCAGGCCCGAGACCAGCGGTCGGCCGGGTCGAGCTCGCCGAAGCGCAGCCAGTCGGCGAGCGCGATCTCGGGCGAGTCGGGAACCTTCATCCGCGCCTGCAGAGGCGTGCCCACCAGCGCCATGCCGCCGAACGCCCACAGTGCCAGCCCACCGAACCGCTCGGGCTTGTCGCGATCGACCACGGTCACCGTCCGCCCGGCACGAAGACACGCCAGCGCGGTGACGATGCCGGCCAGGCCGCCGCCGACGACCAGAACGTCCGAGGCCGGCCGGTCGCTCACTGCGTCGTGCCCGGGCAGGGTGCCGCGTTGGCTTCCATCGCGCCGACTCTCGTGCAGGCGAGGCCCGGGACGGGCAGGGGGCGATCGGGCTGCGGCATGGCTTTCTACGAGTTTGCGGGTACCGGGCCCGATCATACCAACCGGCGCAGGCCGGACGCGTACAATGCTTTGCCGTTGGCTGCATGGTTTTCGGGAGTGTTTGCGATGCGCTTGATCCTGTGGATTTGCGCCGGAGTGCTTTTCGGCTCCGTCGAAACATCGGCAACTGCGGTGCCTGAAGATCATCTTCAGGACACGATCGATGCCTGCCGCGCGCTCGAAAATCCGATGCGCCGGCTGGCCTGCTACGACGCGATTCCCGGTGCGAACGTGACCGGGGGTCCGGCCGAGGTCGCGGCGGCCGAACCGGAACAGCCCGAGGGATCGAACACGAAACGGGCGCAGGAACGCTGGATCTTTCCGCCGCCGCCGGCCACGCCGCTGGACCGTTCGCGCATGGTACGGCGCTGGGAGCTGGACGATGCCACGCACGGCGGGTTGCTGCGAATCCGGACCTACAAGCCCGTCTACGCGCTGCCCGCGCGCTGGTCCAGCAATCCGAACGAGCTGCCCGAAACCCCGACGCTGGGCACGCCGGCGCGACCCGACAATGTCGACAGCATCGAGGCCAAGTTCCAGCTCAGCCTCAGGACCAAGATCTGGGACGACCTGATCGCCGACAACGGCGACGTCTGGGTCGGGATGACCCAGCAGTCGAGCTGGCAGGCCTACAACAGCACCGAGTCCAAGCCGTTCCGCGAGACCAACTATTCGCCCGAGGTGTTCACGTCGTGGCGCACCGGCCTGAACCTGTTCGGCCTGCGCTGGCAGATGCTCAACATCGGCTTCATCCACCAGTCCAACGGCCAGGGCGACGCCTTGTCCCGGAGCTGGAACCGCGTCTACGCGCTGTTCGGCTTCGAGCGCAACGCCTGGGAGGTCTACCTGCGATCGTGGGTCCGGGCCGAGCCTGCGGGCGTCGACGACAACCCCGACATCGAGGAATTCCTCGGCCACGGCGACCTCAAGGTCGTCTGGCGCCGCGGCCGGCACGATCTGGGCCTGACCACCCGCTGGGTGCCCGACGAGAACCGTGGTGCGGTGCAGTTCGACTGGCACTACCCGCTGATCGGCGATCTCAAGGCCTACCTGCAGCTGTTCCACGGCTACGGCGAGACGCTGATCGACTACAACCACAAGCAGACCACGATCGGGCTCGGCGTTTCACTGGTGCAGTAACGTGGCGCACGACGAACCCGCAATCATGGTCGAGGCCGGCGACGGCCACCGGTTCGAACTGATCGATATTGCGCCGGACGCGCCGGACCGGATGATGCTGCTGCTGCCCGGTCTCGGCATCAGCGCGCGCAACTACATTCCGTTCGCACGCGCGCTCGCGGCCCGGGGCACCCGGACCATGATCCATGAGTGGCGCGGTACCGGAGCCTCGAATCGGCGGGCGACCGATGGCGATGAGTGGGGTTACAGGGAGCTGCTCGAACTCGACATCGATGCCTCGCTGCGCGCGGTCCTCGAGCGCGGCAACGGCGACCGGACGTGGCTGGCCGGCCACAGCCTGGGCGGGCAGCTGGCGTGCCTGGCCGCGGCGCGCCGCACGGCGGCCAGCCGGGGCCTGGTCCTGATCGCGGCCGGCGCCCCGTACGCGGCGGCCTATTCGTGGCCGATGCGGCCGGTGCTGCGCTTTGCACTGCGCGCGTTTCCGTGGCTGGCCTCGAGACTGGGACACTTTCCGGGCCGGCGGATCGGGTTCGCCGGCAACGAATCGGCCGGGGTGATGCGCGACTGGGCGCGCACCGGACGCACCGGACGCTACGATCTCGACTCGCTCGGGTTCGACCCGGAGACGGCGTTGCAGCAGCTCACGTGCAACGTCCTGGCGGTGCGCATGGCCGACGATCGCTTTGCCCCGCCGGCATCGCTGGAGTGGTTGCTGGACAAGCTGCCCGGCTGCGATGTCGATCGGGAGCTCGTCGATGCGCGCGCCCAGGGCGTCCGGGCCGATCACTTCGGCTGGCTGAAGCGCCCCGGCGCCTGCGCGGAAACCGTCGCCGACTGGCTGGAGGCGACGGCCGGCTACTGATCGCCGCCGGTCGTCATCTCGCCGACTCCGATCCCGTTGCGGCCGGCTTCCTTGATCCGGTAGAGCTGGTGGTCGGCGGCCTCGAGCACGCCGACCGCGTCGGCCGTGCGGCCCGCCGGCACGACGCCGATGCCGATCGACAGCTCGACCTCGCCGCACGCTCTGGCGCAACGGTCGCGGGTGCGTTCGGCCAGACCCCTGGCCGCGTCGCCGTCGACGCCGGGAAGCACCGCAGCGAATTCGTCGCCGCCAAAGCGCGCGACCAGCACGTCGCGGTCGCCAAAGCCCTCGGTCAGGCATTGCGCGATCCGTTGCAGCACCCGGTCGCCGGCCAGGTGTCCGTGGCGGTCGTTGTACGGCTTGAACTGGTCGAGGTCGACAAGGGCCACCGACAGCGCCCGGCCGGTCGCATTGCACTGCCCGACCTGGTCGGCAAGGTACTGGTCGAAGCGCCGCCGGTTCGCGATGCCGGTCAGGTCGTCGATCTCGGCCATGCGCTTGAGCTTGCGGTTGGCCTCGACCAGCGCCCGGGTGCGCTCGACGACCTGCTCGCTCAAGCGGGTGCGTTCGCGCTCCAGCCGCCTCAGCCGGACGCGCATCAGCCACCAGACGATCAGCATCAGCCCCAGCACGATCCCCAGCCAGCGCAGCGCGATCATCCAGCCGGACCGGTGCCACGGCGGGTCGACGCCGAACTGAAACGGCTCAGTCTCGCTGACGCGCCCGTTCGGGCCGCGCGCCTCGACTTCGAACCGGTAGCGCCCGGGCTTGAGCTTGAGGTAGGTGTAGTGCGAAGTCGTCTCCCAGTCGCTGAATTCGGATTCGAAACCCAGCAACCGCGCGCGGTAGCGGATCTCGTCGCGCCGGGACAGGCCCGGCAGCGTGTAGTCGAAGCGGATCGAGAACGGCTCCGGCGGTATCGTGTGTTCGCGGCCGCGCGCAAGCAGTCGCGCCTGGCCGTTTTCGGGCTTGAACCGGACCGAGCGCAGCATCGCGTCGAACGCCGCGGCCCCGGGCCGCTCGGCGTCGGGGTCGAAGATCGCCACGCTGCCCGAGGCGCCGGCGAGCACGCGCCCGTCCGGCCCGAAATCCAGCGCCGTGAGCGCGCCCCGGTACAGCGGGCCGATGTCCATCTCGCGCCATTGGCCGTTTTCCAGCCGCAGCAGCCGGTTGTATTCGAACGCCCACAGCGTGCCGTCCGGCGCCTGCCGGATATCGAGAAAACGGCCCTCGCGACGAAGCGCGTCGAGGCCGTGAACGTCGGCGCCGGTCCAGGTCTCGCCGGTTCGTCGCCAGGCGGCATCCTCGGTCAATGCCAGGATTTCGCCGTCGATCTCGCGCAGCTCGGCCCACGGCGAGTCGCCGAAATCGATGCCGGCGCCGGCGGCGGCGTACTCGGGAACCGTGCCTTGCTGCAATCGGGCCGCGATGACGCCCTTGCCCTGGGTACCGAGCAGCAGCCGCCCGGGCCCGAGTTCGACGACCGAGAACACCACCGGCCCGTCGCCGCCGGGATGCACGACCTCGAAGCCGTCGGCGTCGCGCACCAGCACGGCCAGGCCTTCCTCGGTACCGACGTAGAACCGCCCGTGGTGGAACCGGCTCGGGAGGACCGTGCGCGGGTACTGGATCGACGGGAATTCCGCGACCACTCCGGCGCGCCCGACGTGCCTGAGCGCGTAGGAGTCGGCCAGCAGGCCCGTGCCGTCGGCCAGCGGCTCGAAATCCCAGGCCTCGAAGTCGGTCCAGTCCAGCTTCTCGAACGCGATCGGCTCGGCACCGGTACCCAGGTAGGCGCCGGCGTTCGAGATCACCAGCCAGCGGTCGTGCCAGTCGAGCACCTCGAGCACGCCGCCGTTCAGGCCGTGGTCGGGCGTCCAGGACGTCCAGCGCGCCGGCCAGTCGACGTAGAGCGTCTCGTGGTCGGTCTGGGCGATCAGGCCGCCTTCGGCCGAGGGCTCCAGATCGGCGATCCAGTCCTCGGATATCCGGAATGCGTCGTGGCGCGGACCCGACGGGTCGAGAAAGTACAGCCAGCCGTCGACTGACCCGAGCACGACCAGGCTGTTGCCCAGGACCGTGCTGGCGGTGAAGTAGCTTGAATCGGGGAAGCCGTCGGGAAGCGCGAGTTCCCCGACCCGGCCGTCGGTGAAGGAAGGCCAGCGGCCGTCGCGCGCGAGGCCGACGAAGCCGCCGCCGGGCAGCGGGAGCAGCGAATAAAGCTGCGAGGCCAGCGCTTCGGTGCCGTCGACCGGCACGAACTCGCCGTCGACGAATTCGCGCAGGCCCTCGCCGCGGAACTGCAGCAGCAGCCGGCCGTCGATTCGCGCCAGCGCGCCGAACCGGCCCGGGTACTGCCAGTGCCGGGTTTCGCCGGCTCTGCCGTCGGTCGGGGGCCGGTACAAGAACAAGTCCTCCAGCGCCAGGAAGAACACGCCCTCGGGTGCGACCACGATCTGCCAGATGTCGGCGAAATCGGCCTGTTCGAGTTCGAATTCGGCGGTCAGGTCGATGAATTCCCCGTCGGGGGCGACCGGCGTTTCGAAATATCCGAATTCGTTGTAGCCGCCGACGTAGAGCCGGCCCCGGCCGTCGTGGGCCAGCGTCCGCGCCAGCTTTTCCCGGCCGACCGGGTGCTTGTACCACTCGCTGCCGTCGTAGCTCAGCACGGCCTCGGCGTTGCCGACGTAGACGATGCCGGACGGGCCCTGGACCGCGGCGAAATTGCGCGGGTAGACCTCGATGTCCGGGCTGAAGCGCTGGATGGCCGGCCGGCCCAGCGGACCGTCGGCGAGCGCACCGGCGCCGGGCGGCAGCAGGCCGAGCACAACCGCCAGCAGTCCGA
The DNA here is from genome assembly GCA_032251475.1 of Wenzhouxiangellaceae bacterium. GTDB lineage: Bacteria > Pseudomonadota > Gammaproteobacteria > Xanthomonadales > Wenzhouxiangellaceae. Next base: position 12,173 of record JAVVDX010000072.1, read on the forward strand.
ACGGAATCGCCCGCTCCGGGCCGAACCGGCACCGCGGCACGTTACAGGCCCGCGTGCTCGATACCCTGGATGAGTCGGATGTCGACCGGAATGCCGGCCTCGGACGCGCGCGCCAGGTCTTCGGCGAGAAACTGCGGCATCTTCGCGTACTCGGCCAGGAACGCGCCGGTCGCGGCATGATCGCCGTCGCCCTGCAGCGTCAGCAGCTTGTTCGACAGGCTGTCGACGGCGCGTTCGAAGGCCTCGCGGTTGACCGCGTAGCGGCCTGTTTCGGCATCGCGCTCGAACGCGTCGTGCTCGAGGAACCAGTTGAACGCGACCATGTTCGCGCGGCCGTGTGCCGACGAGGCGCCGAAACGTACCGATCGGAAGATGCCGGCGAGGAAGGTGACGTAGTGATCGGCGAGGTCGCCGTCCCACTCGTCCATCGCCACGAGCTGGCGGATCATGTGCAGTCCGACGATGTCGGCCTTGCCTTCCTCGATCGCCGAGGCGTGCTCGGCCAGCGCCTCGCGCACGGGCACCCCGCCGTCGACGGTGTACTTGATGCCGAGCCCGTGCGCGACCTCGTGGAACATCACGTTGGCGAAGAACGCGTCGAACGTGATGTTCGGCTGCTGCGCCGGGTCGATCAGCAGCCCGGCGATCGGATCCATGATGTGGTCGAACTTCGCGCGCATCGTGTTCTTCAGCTGCAGCCGGCGCGTGCCCTTCTCGAGCTGGACCTGCTCGTCGTTGGGCAGGTTGATCGCGATCGTCTTCGCCCCGGCGTTGGCGTCGCCGGCGTAGAACACCGCGTCGTAGGCGTTCAGATCGGCGTCGGTGCCGGGCTGCTCGGACTTGTAGGCCGCCTCCACCGGCAGGCCGCGCTGCAGCGCCGGCAGCAGCCCGGCGTAGCGCGACAGGCGCTCGGACCAGGCCTTGTCCTTGACCAGCACGAACGCCTCGAACGCGGTGCGGATGCCGAACAGCTGATCCTCGTAGCTCTCGATCGGGCCGATGACGAGTTCGAGGTCGTTGTCGCGCACGTCCATCCAGGCCATGTCGCTGGCGCGGTAGTCGCCGCTGACCAGCGCGTTGGCGCGCAGCTGCAGATATTCGGCGAAGGCCTCGCTTTCGGCCAGCGCCGCGGTCCGCCGGAGCAGAGCGGCGGCTTCGGTCAGCGGTCCGGCGAACGCCTCGTGGTACGGCACCAGCACCAGGTTGTCGTCCTGGTCGCGGCGCACCAGCGAGTACTGGTTGCGCTTGTCGGGATGGTCCCAGGCCTCGAACTCGGCCCGGGTCATGTCCTCGGGGTAGAAGCGCGCGCCGGGCGGCTTTTCGACGTAGCCGGACAGAAACGGCGCGTTGCCGTTGAGCCGGTCCCACGGGCCGTAGTTGAGTTCGACGAAGTTGCGCACGGCCTCGTCGTCGACCGAGTCGAGCAGCGGTTGCGGGTCGCCGTAGGCCTGGCGCCAGAACAGCGAGTCCATGATCCCGGCGGCCTCGATCATCAGCTTCAGCATCTCGCGCTGGTCGTCGCTCAGCCCGGACAGGTCCGGCGACAGCGTGACCGGGTGGTAGATGAACAGCCGCTCGCGGTCGATCAGCAGTTCGGGCGGCGGCGGCTCGACCGATGCCGGCGCCTCGAGATGGGTTTCCTTTTCCTGGGCGGGCCCTTCCCCGACCGGCGCCGGGTCTCCGGCGCCGTTGTCGGGACCACACCCGACGATCAAAAGTGCGGCGAGCACTCCGGCAAATCGATGCATATTGTTCGTCCCTGTAGACTCGATCATGCGATTCTAAGTGATTGCCGGCCCGGCGCAAGCCGGGCGGTGTTATTGGGGAACCCCCGGCGCAAGCCGGGCGGTG
>JAVVDX010000073.1:0-13997 GCA_032251475.1 Wenzhouxiangellaceae bacterium
TCCCGTCCGCTACAAGTTCTACCGCTACAACTGCGGTCGCGACGCGCGGCTGGAGACGCTGTGGGGCGAAGACTGAGCCGCCGCGCGCGATAGCGCCGTCAGCCGCTCGCGGTCGGGGATTGCCGCGCGACCGGTTTCTTCGCGCCGAGCTGGTCGATGTATCGTTGGTGCGCCGGGGTTGCGCGGATCACGCGCGCGATCTCGGCCCCGGCGCGCGTCATCATCGTTTCGAGTTTCGACGGTTCGACGGTGTCGGCGACGGGGTGCCATCCCGCCGGTTCGATGCCCTGGCCGATCATCACCGAGGTCCACGAGACTTCCGAGAAAAGTTCGTTGTCGTCGCGGAACACAAGCCCGGTTTCGGCGAACAGTTCGATCTTGTGGTGCAGCGAATCCGGGACGTCCATTTCGCGGCAGTCGGTCCAGTACGGTGAATCGCCGCGCCGGTTGACGTGGTAGTGCAGGATGATGAAGTCCCGGATATGCTCGATTTCGTTGCGGACTTCGCGGTTGAACTGCTCGACCTGCGTCGGCTCGATGCGCTCGCGCGGAAACATCTTGATCAGCCGGATGATGCCGTTCTGGATCAGGTGAATGCTGGTCGATTCCAGCGGTTCCAGGAAGCCGCTTGCCAGTCCCAGCGCCACGCAGTTCCCGTTCCACTGGCTTGTCCGCCGCCCGGTACGGAACCGGATCGGGCGCGGATCGGTGATCGGCCGGCCCTGCAGGTTGTCCAGCAGCAGCCGGGTGGCGGTGTCGTCGTCCATGTAGCCGCTGCTGTAGACCAGCCCGTTGCCGACCCGGTGCTGCAGCGGGATCTTCCACTGCCAGCCCGCGCTGCGCGCCGTCGAGCGGGTATACGGCGCCGGCGGGGCGGTCGATTCGGTCTGTACGGCGACGGCCCGATCGTTCTTCAGCCAGTGCGACCAGTCTTCCCAGCCTGTGCCCAGCGTCTGTTCGATCAGCAAGGCGCGGAAGCCCGAACAGTCGATGAACAAATCGCCCGGCACGCGCGTGCCGTCCTCCAGCGTCAACGATTCGATCAGGGCGGCCTCGCCATTGCGGGTCACGTCGACAACCTTGCCCTCGATGCGTGTCACGCCCATGCCTTCGCCGAGCCGGCGCAGCAGCGCCGCGTAGCCGGCCGCGTCGAAATGATAGGCGTAGTTCGCGCGGCGGCCGGTGTTGTTGCCGCAGCGGCCGGCCCGCGCCATGCAGGCCTCGAGGCTGAACTCGTCCAGCGTGGCGGATTCTCCGAGCGCCCGGGCGCGCAGCCAGTAATGGTGGAACTGGGCCGCCCAGGTGTCGGTTCCGTGCGGTGCGAACGGGTGAAAATAACGCTCCCCCAGCCGGCCCCAGTTCTCGAACTCGATGCCGAGCTTGAACGTGCCGTTGACGGCGCGCAGGAATTCGGCCTCGTCGAGCTCGAGCAGCAGGTTGAAGTTCCGGATCGGCGGGATCGTGGCTTCCCCCACCCCGACCGTGCCGATCGCGTTCGACTCGATCAGCCGGATGTCCAGGCGGGCGCCGAAGGTCTTGGCCAGCGCGGCGGCGGCCATCCAGCCGGCCGTTCCGCCGCCGACGATGACGATATTGTCGATTCCGGTCGATTGTCCCTGCTCGGTCATGGGGTCCGGTCCGGTGGTCAGCGATTGAGATTGTTTCTGAGCATGGCTCTGAGCTGCCGCGCCTGGTCTTCATCCAGCCCGCCGAGAACGCCGCGGCTGTCCTCGGGGATGTGGTCCAGGCCGTCGGCGGGCGGATCGAATATGTAATGGTCGAACAGCCGCCGCCAGGCGTCGCGCTGCCGCCGGGGCAGGTCGCGCAGGTTCAGCAGCGCGTGCATCAGCACGTCGCCGGGCGCGCCCATCCAGGCCGGAAGGTCGCGCCACCAGTGATTGATCAGCACGTTGAACGGCGACAGCGCGCTGACCTGGTGCCACCACATGCTCGGGATGTAGATCGCATCGCCCGGCTCGAGCTCCGCCGCTTGCGCGTGCTCGAGCGCTTCGGCATAGCGCGGAAAGCGTTCGAGGTCGGGCTGCTCGGGATCGACCAGGCTGACCTGCTGGCCGGCCGGGGTCAGGTCCATGGGCCCGAGATAGAGGTTGCGCAATTGCTCCGGCGGGAACAGGATGAAACGGCGTTTGCCGATGCACACGCAGGCGATGTTGTCCAGAACATCGTGATGTGCGGCTACCCGCGAGCAGTTGCCGATCCAGATCCGGATGCTGGTGGGCATGCCGTGGGCGGGAAGGCTGTTGTCGGCCTTGAGGCCGGGCAGGCAGTGATCCAGCGCCATCGAGCCCATGTACACGGTCGGCGGCGCGGTCTGGTCCCGTGCCTCGCGGATTCGTGACAGCACGTCGTCCAGCCCCGTCCTGACCTGCCGGAAGTTGAGCGCCGAGATGTCGTCGTTGTAGAACAGCCGGCCGGCATCTCCGGCCTGGCCGATGAACGCGGTCACCGGTGCGCCTTCGTAATGCGACAGCAGGTAGTCGGCCGCGCCGTCGGGGTCTCCCGCGCGCCGGACCAGCGGCCAGTCGGCGCACAAGCCCCGGATTACCGCCGGCGTGGCGCGGCCGTTGATGGCCGGAAGCGCGGCGGCGACGTCCGCCGCGTCGAGTTCGTCGATGGGTCTTCCGGGCCGGTTCATGCCCCGGCTTCGGCGAGGATGCGGTTCTTGCGCTCGATCAGCCGGGTCAGGTTGGGCATCGAGGCCAGAATCATGAAAACGTGGCGCAGATAACCGCTGTTGTTCAGCGTCTCCAAGGCACCGCCGCCCAGCGCGGCCAGGCGCGATTCGTCGATCGTGTACAGGCCCTGGACGGTCTGCTTCGAGCCGTCGACGAACTCGATTTCCAGCGAGACCGATTCGATCAGTTCCAGGCCCACCAGCGTTTGCGAAAAGCGCGGGATCTCTTCGTGACCGTCATGAATGGCCTTGAGTACCGAGGTCATGTGCTCCAGCCATTCGCTTTCGCCGCCGTGCGGCAGGAACAGTGGTTCACCCTCTTCGGTATTGACGCCGGGATGATCGAGATCGATATGCACCACCGGCACCCGGGTCGGGACGCCGTCGACGTCCCGTTCCTGGAAACCGATCATCAACGGCTGGCGCTCGATTGCAAGGGGCAGCGCCGCCGCGTCCCAGCGCCCGTCGTTCAGGTACAGGTTCTCGCCGTCGCTGAAGCCGAACAGGGCGATCGGCTCGAATTGGTCGGTTTCGGTGTTCTTGAGCAGAAACAGCGGGTATTCATTCTGCAGCGCACCCAGTTCGGCCGGGAATGCGCGCGCGAGGCTCACGTCCCAGCCTTGCCCGGGGCGAAAGTCCCGCCTGATGCGCAGATCACGGTGAGAGACGTTGTCCAGCAAGACGTGACGGGCCATTGAGCTTCTCCAGACGGGCGAATTGCGTTTCGGGACTTCAGACTGCAGCCGGCTCGCCGGCTCGGGCGATCTGCTCGAGGATCGTTCGATTGGACGGCAGCGCCGACAGGCACCGGTTGGCCAGCCGGACCGTTTCGCGCATCAATTCGCGCACCCGCTCCGGCCTGGCGGCGGCATCGCGCACGGGGCAGTGCGCGTAGTCGAACTTCATGCCGTAGAGCACATACTGGTAGCTGGCCGCCGAGAAGATCTCGTCGACATGCGGAAAGTCGCTCTGGTTCGGCGGCCGATGGCGCCACAGCTGCATCAGTTCGAGCAGATTCACCGGCACGGTCCCGGCCGCACGATTGTCCCGCCAGTACCGCGAATCATTACGCCGACTCAGCAGGTAGTGCAGCTTCAGGAAATCGATGATCCGCGACCAGCGGTAGGCGAAACGCTCGTTGAAGCGCCGGGCAACGATGTTCATGAGCTCCCGGCTGGCGGGCAGTTCCTCGGCGATCATGCGGGCCGACAGTTCGACCATGACCAACGCGCTGGCCTCCAGCGGTTCGATGAAGCCCGAGGCCATGCCGACGGCGACGCAGTTGCGATGCCAGAATTCGCGCCGATAGCCCGGCGAGAACGAGATCTTGCGCGGTTCGGGCCGGGCGTTTCGGGGCGCGCCGCAGCGGTCGAGATAGCGCTGCAGCAGTTCGTGCGCTTCGTCGTCGCTCATGTGTGCGCTGGAGTAGACGTGACCGACGCCGCGCCGCGTGCGCAACCCGATGTCCCAGATCCAGCCGGCCGGCTGGGCCACGGAAATGGTCTGCGACGCCACCGGCGCGTCGTCCCGCGCGTACGGCACCTGAACGGCCAGGGCCGAGTCGTTGAACAGGACGCCGGATTGGTCGATCAGCGGAATGCGGTAATGCCCGCCGAGCAGCATCGCACGCATGCCGGAGCAGTCGATGAACAGGTCGCCCTCGATGCGGCCTCGTTGCCGGGTCTGCAGCGCCGCGATATCACCGCTGTCGCGGCACTCGAGACCGGTGATATGGGCCGGCACATGTTCGACGCCGAGGCGGGCCGTGCAGTGACGGGTCAGCAGCGCGGCGAACCTGCCGGCGTCGAGGTGATAGGCGTAATTGAGAATGCCGGCGTAGTCGGGGGTTTCCGGCTGCTTGGGCGCAAGATCGCGGTCGCAGACCATGCCTTGCGCGGTGACCGCATCTGCAAACGAGATTCGCTCGCGTTCCGGCCACCAGTGCGAGGCCAGATCCTCGGACGGATAGCCGGCCGGGGCCGTGAACGGGTGGTAATAAATGTCCTCGTCGCCGCCGTCCACCCAGCCGACAAAGCGGGTGCCCTGCTTGAATGCGGCCGTACATTCGCCGAGGAATTCGGCTTCGGAAATGCCGAGCCGGCTTAGCGTGGTGCGCATCGTCGGCCACGTGCCTTCGCCGACGCCGATCGTGGCGACCTCGGGCGACTCGACCAGCGTGACCCGTACCGGCCGGTCGGCCCGCTTCGCGGCGGCGGCGATCAGCCCGGCGGTGATCCAGCCGGCCGTTCCGCCGCCGACGATGACCACGCGGCGCACGGAATTCGGATGGTCATGCTGCATCGTCAAACCATACTCTGCGTGTCAGTCAGACGTCAACTCGGTTGAGCCGGGGAAGTGAATACGAAAAATGCCGCTGCCCGCGGCAACGGCATTTTGCCGGTCTGACCGTCATCGGTCAGAAGCGATAACGCATTCCGAAGTTGTAGCGTGCGCCGAATTCGTTGGCGCGCAACACCTGCTCGCGAAAGCGTGTGAATACGCGCTGGGTTTCCTCGTTGACGTTCAATCCTTCTACGAACACCGACCATGCGTCGGTAATGAAGTAGGTCAGGTTGACGTCGATTGGTGCGAACGCCTGGGTGAATACCGGCGCGTTGAACTGATCGAATCCGCTCAGGAACTCCTCGCGGTAGTTCCAGGCAACGCGCGCCTGCACCTTGTCGGTTTCGTAAAACAGGATGATGTTGGCGGTGTCGCTGAGACCGGGCAGGGCAAATTCCTGATTGAGCACATTGCGATCGGCCTTGATGTCGCCGTCGACCAGCGTGGCGTTGGCCTGAAAGCCGAAACCGGACTGGCCGAACAGGTGCTGAATCTGGAATTCCCAGCCCCAAAGCTCGCCGACTTCGAGGTTGTCGATGGTGGTCACTCGAAATACCGCCAATGGGTCATCGGGGGTTCCGCGAATCGGTGTCGTGGCCTCGCGGCCGAGAAGTTCGTTGATCCGTCGAAATACCGCCTGATTGGTCGGTGAGATGCCCTCGTCGATCAATTGCTGGCGTGCCTGCTCGGCGATCGCGCTTCGTTCCGGCGCGCCGATGCCTTCGAAGGTTCGCTCTTCGGTGGTCGAGACAAGGAAATTATCGACTCGCTTGTAGAAGAAACCTGCAGCGGCAAAGCTGCCGGGCCGGTAATACCATTCCAGCGCCAGATCGAAGTTGTCGGAATCAAACGGCTCGAGATCCGGATTGCCGGTGTTGACGTTTCGGTTGCCGATCGTGGCCGTGGCCGAGAAGTCGCGGTTTGGACCCAACGCGCCAATAGGTGGCCTTGCGATCGACCGCGAGTACGCAAATCGCGACAGGACATCCGGCAAGATCTCCATGTTCAGCGCCATGCTGGGCAGCCAGAAGCGGTTCTTGTTTGATGCTGTCCTCAGCGTGGGCTCGTCGGCAAAATCGAACGCGAATTCGTCGCCGCCCACCCAGACGATCGCCTCGGCCGGGATTTCCTGGCCGGTCGACTTGATGTCGGTTTCCTCGTAGCGCACCCCGAACGTGGCATTGATCGGCATGCCGTTGAACTCGTCTTCCAGCGTTGCATTCAGGTAAATCGAATCGATGTTTTCCTCGACCCTGGAGATGCCGTTATTGCCCAGGGATCCCGGCCAGAATCGCCCGCGCGTGCCCGATGGATCCTGAAATTCCTCGGTCCAGAAATTGGTGTCGGGCCAGAAGCAGCATGGAAAGTTGTCAGAGCCGATGGTTTCGAACTGGTCAACAACAAATCCGAACGGTGCGGTGAAGAACTGGCTGAAAGGAAACTGGCCGCCGTTGTTGAAGCCGCTGAGCAGTCCGCTGAAATCGCCTTCCTGGAAGGCATCGTCCGGCCAGAATTGCGCCGAGGTGAGCCAGAAGCCGGCCGGAAGCAGGCCGGAAAAGGCATTTCGCTGATCGAATTCCTGTTCGGTGCGGTCATAGCCAAACGCGATTGATCTAAGTGCGCCCCTGTCTGCATTCTCCCAAACGCCACCGAGCTGGAGCTGATCGATGTCGTTTTCGTTCTTGACATTGAATGCCTGACCGAACAGCGACCCGATATCCTGACGCAACAGTCCGTCCTGCGGACCGCCGTCCGGTCCTGTGCTGCGGAAGCTGACGTCGAACAACGGGATGCCGTTGCTCGAGAACATTGCGATCTGCTCGTCGATCGTGGCCGTGAACGGGCCCGCGTTCGGGTCGAAGCCACACCAGTCGCATGATGTATTGCCGATAATCAGGTTCATCGAGCTGGCCGGCTCGCCGGCGATGTCGTCGCCGCCGAACTCGGAGGTCGAGGTGTGCGCATCCAGGGTAAAACGCAGGTTGTCGGTCGCCTGCCAGTCTAGATTCAATCCGAATTGATCGTTTTCCTTGATCGTGTCGTCGCGCGCGATATTGGTTGAGAAATCGCCGCAGGACTGCGATACCCGGGTGACGGTTCCCCTTTCGTTGATCGTGGCCGCGATATTGGGGCATTCAAACCAGATCCCGACGCTGTTGGAATCCTTTTCGAAATCCACCCGGGAATAGGTGAAATCGAAGGTTGCGGTGAAGCGATCAGTCGGGGCATATTGCAGTGCAGCGTGGGCATTCTTGCGCACGCGCTTGATATCCGACCAGCCGAAGCCGACATTCTGCGGATGCCACCACACACCGTCCTCGCGCTGGTTGTTGTTGTCGACGGTTCCGCCCACGAGCTGCCCGTTCGGCTGCCAGTTGTCTACCGAGGCATTTTCCTCGCGGTTGTCGCGTCGTTGGTAGGCACCGCTGATCAGGATGCCGACTTTGTCGTCGAAAAACGTGTTGCTGATCAGACCTTCGAATTCCGGCGTCCATTCGTTGATGTTGCCGACATTGGATTCAGTGGAAGATGTTTCGTGCACCGCCTTGCCGGCCACGACGCCGTGGAAGCCCGGCCGGTCCAATGGACGCGGAGTCAGGATGTTGACCGTGGCGCCAATACCACCGGTGGGCAGGTCGGGTCTCGGCGTCTTGTAGACTTCCACGGCGCTGATCCCGGCCGTGGCCAGGTCGAAGAAGTCGAACGATCGGCTGCCTGCCGTAGGCATGGTCCGGCCATTGAGCACCACCAGGTTGAATTCTGGCCCCAGGCCGCGAACGGTGATCCGCGAGCCTTCGTTGTTGTTGCGGTCGATCGACACTCCTGGAATGCGCTGCAACGATTCGGCCAGGTTCTGATCGGGGAACTTGCCCATTTCCTCGGCCGTGACGGCGTCGGTGATCCCGATATCGGCGCGTTTGCGATCCAACGCGCGCTGGATGCTGCCGCGGTAGCCGACGACCGTCATGACGTCGGGTTCGGTCGTATCGTCTTCCCGGATTTCTTCCTGTCGCGGCGGCGGCACCCTGGCTTCGTTTTCGGGGCCTTGTTGATCCTGAGACGGCGGATCCTGGGCGAACACCTGTGTCGCTGCGCCGGCGTGCAATGCCATTGCGATCCCCGTGGCCAGGGCGGTACGGCAAACAAGAATGCGCCGCTCTCCCGGTTTGTTTTGCTGCATTTATCGTCTCCCAAGAACGTTGGACTTTCGCGATCCCCGGCCGCTCGTTCGTGTCGAGATTCGGCAGTCGGCGCATCGTGACGATGCAACCTTAGCGCAAAATGACAGCGCTGACAATATTTTTTTTGCCGCAGGTCAAGATTTTTTCGCGCGGCCGGCCCGGTTCAGCGTTGCGATGGGCTCCGGGCGGCTATTCGGGGCAGTCGGAAACCGGCGCGGCGGCGCCGTCGGCCGCCTCGATCCGGACATCGGCGAAGCTCAGTTCCGCCGGCTGCGCGGAGGACAGCGAGAAGACGCTGGTCACGCCGGTCAGGTCGGCGCCCCGTGCTTTGAAACAGCTCAGCGGGAGGCGGATCCGGCGCCACTGGCCGGTGTCGTCGTCGCGCAAAAGGCCGGCCAGCGGAATTTCCGCCGTGCATGATTCGCCGCATTCGAGGCTCAGCCGAACGGGGAACGGGGTCGTCGACTCCGGCCTGAGTTCGAACGTCAGCATCGCGCCGTTTTCGTGCAGGGCCGTCAGGTCCAGCGCTTCGTCCCTGACCAGCAGCACCTCGTCGCCGCTCGCGCCGGTCCATTCGACCCGGCGCGCATCGCCCTGAACATGTCGGTCGGTGGGCGTGATCACGACCGGATCCGGCCCGGAAGTCCGGGCTATCTGTGCGCCGGCATCGATGCTCGAACCGCCGTCCGCCTCGCGCAGGACCAGACGCCACGGGGCCCGGGCGCGGCCGTCGAAGACGATCGTACCGGCCGCTTCCGCCGGCCCGGCCGCGCGCGGCGCCATGCCCGCCTCCGGCAGCCGGCCGAGGTGGATATCGTCGGCGTAGGACAGCCCGAACCCGAAGCCGAACAAGGTCGGAAATTCGCCGTCGGCATCCGGTTCGGGTGCGGCCGGCCAGGCGAACGGCAGCCGGCCGGAGGGCTGGTGCTGCACGCGACCCTCCCGGCCGGCCAGGATGACGTCGGCGACGCCGCCGCCCTCGGTGCCGGGCAGCCAGGCCGCGACGAACGCGTCGGAGCGATTCAGCTCGGGGTTGACCCACAGCGGACGGCCCGAGAGGAACACCGTCACGACCGGCACCTCGAGCGCGCCGAGGCGATCCAGCAGATCCAGCCCGGTGCGTGAGCCGGCCTCGAATTCCAGCGTCTCGCGATCGCCCTGGCCCTCGGCGTAGGGGTTCTCGCCGATCACCGCGATGACGGCATCGGGTCCGAATTCGGCAATTCCGGCCTCGCCCAGATGGGTCCGGCCGCTTGCGGCCGCTACCTGCTCGGCAATGCCGTCGTGGATCGATTGTCCGTTCGGAAAGCTGTCGTTGGCGCCGGTCACGCCCTGCCAGTCCAGCGTCCAGCCGCCGGACTGCTTGCCGATGTCGTCGACGCCGTCGCCGACCACGGCGATCCGCCGCCGCGGATCCAGCGGCAGCACCCGGTCATTGTTCTTGAGCAGCACCAGCGATTCGCGCACGGCGCGGCGCGCCAGCGCGCCGTGGGATTCGAGCCGGCCCCGGCCCCGGCCGGCGCCGACAGCCTCGTCGAACAGCCCGGCGCGGTGCTTGACACGTAGGATGCGCCGGACCGCGTCGTCGAGACGTTCCTTCGGCAGTCGACCGGCGCGCGCGTGTTCAAGCAGCGTATTGCGGAACTGGAGCCAGTCCTCGGGCACCATGAACATGTCGATTCCGGCCTCCAGCGCCTGGAGGCAGTCGGTCACGGTGCAGCCCGGGACCTGACCGTGGCCGTTCCAGTCGCCGATGACGAAGCCGTCGAAGCCGAGCGTGTTCTTGAGCACATCAGTCAGGAGATGGCGGTGGCCGTGCATCTTGCGACCGTCCCACGACGAGAACGAGGCCATCACGGTCTGGACGCCGGCGTCCAGCGCGGCCCGGTACGGCAGGCCGTGAATCGCGGCCAGTTCGGTTTCGCTCAGCCGCGTATCGCCCTGGTCGATGCCCCTGAACGTGCCGCCGTCACCGACGAAATGCTTGGCCGTGGCCAGCACCCGGGACGCGCCCAGCCAGCCCCGGCCGGGCTCGCCCTGCAAACCCAGAACGGCGGCCCGGCCCAGCGCCGCGACCAGCCCCGGGTCGCTGGAGAAACTCTCGTAGGCCCGGCCCCAGCGCGGGTCGCGCGAGACCGCCAGCGTCGGGGCGAAAGTCCAGTCGATTCCGGTCGCGGCCACATCCCCGGCCGTCGCGCGCGCGATGGCCTGCACCAGTTCCGCGTTCCGGGTGGCGCCGAGGCCGATGTTGTGCGGGAACACGGTCGCACCGAACACATTGTTGTGCCCGTGGACCGCATCGGTGCCCCACAGCAGCGGAATCGCCGGAAGCCCATCGCGCATCGGCTCGCGCGCGGCTTCGTGAAACGCCGCCGCCAGCGCCGTCCACCGCTGGATCGAAGCCTGCCGGTCCAGGCCCGGAAACGAGCCGCCGCCGTTGAGGATCGAGCCCAGGCCGTAGCGGCGGACGTCCTCCGGAGTAACGTGCTGGATTTCGGCCTGGATGATCTGGCCGATCTTCTGCTCCAGCGACATCTGCGCCAGCAACTCGTCCAGTCGCCGTTCCAGCGCAGGGTCGGACGGGTGTTCGATGCGCCCGCCCCAGGCCGGGTCGGGCCCGGGGCCGGCGACGGCCGGACCTGCCAAGGTCATCACGATTGCGAGCGCCACGGCCGGGATCGCCTGACTTGCGCGTCGGCGGCGGCCCGGGTCCGACGCCCGTGCGGTTTCATGCCGTGTCATGGGTTTTCCGTGCTTGATGAAGAAGGTGGAGCAGTCGTGGCGCGAACCACCAACGGGGCGTCGAAGACCTGAATGCGCGGCCCCGGCGGTTTCTCGTGCCCGCGATGGCGCTGGCCGATCTCCTCGATCAGCAGCTCGGTCGCGCGCAGCGCCATGTGCCGAATGGGTTGGTGCACCGTGGTCAGGGGCGGCCACAGCGAGCGCGACACCGGAGTGTCGTCGAAGCCGGCCACGGACAGCTGCGCCGGAATTTCCCATCCGAGCTGCCGGGCCGCCTGGATGACGCCGGCGGCCATTTCGTCGTTGGCCGCGAAGATCGCCGTGGGCGGAGTATCGAGCTGCAGCAGGTACTGGCCGGCCACCAGTCCCGATTCGAAATCGAACCGGCCCTCGGCCTCCAGCTGCTCGTCGATCAGAATCCGGTGGCGCATCAGGGCGAGCCGATAGCCGTCCTGGCGCGCCTCGCTGGCGCCGTGATCGGGATGCCCGCGCACGAAGCCGATGCGTTCGTGCCCGAGCTCGATCAGGTGCTCGACCACGCGCGAGGCGGCCGCCCGGTCGTCGATGCACACGCCCGGTCCGGGCCGCTCGTCGAGCGGCGCGACCCTCACGTAGGGCAAATGGATCCGCTCGAGTGCGTCGAGCACCGCGGGCACGTCGCCGACCGGCGGAATCAGCAGCAGGCCGTCGACGCGGGACTGGGCGACGAAGCGCAGGACCATCGTGGCGAGGTCGCGCTCGTTTGCGTCCGGCGCCTGCAGCGAAAGCGCGTAGCCGGCCTGGTTGCAGGCCTGCAGCGCGCCGGTGATGGCCCGGAACAGATAGTTCGGGCTGGGGTTGTCGTAGATCAGCCCCAGCATCCACGACAGTTGCCCGGCCAGCCCCCGGGCCGAAGGGTCGGGCAGGTAGTCGAGCTGCCGGATGGCTTCGCGCACGCGCTCGGCCGTCGCCGGGCGAACGTTGGGTTCGTTGTTGATTACCCGGGACACGGTCTTGATCGAAACGCCGGCCTCGGCGGCGACATCGCTGATCGTGACATGGCCCTTGGGCGGCCGACGTTTTCGTATGGTCGTCATCAGGATTCCCGTGTTATTCCGCCGCCGGCGCGGTAGAGTCGATTGTGTCGGGTTGTTGCATTCAAGATCGAGAGCGATGATAATTCAAAATGACAGCGCTAACAATATTCGGATCGTGCTGATCCGCCCAATCCACAGATAGACAAGAAACCATGCAACAACTCAACGCCCTGGACTGGACGCTGATCGGATTGTATTTTGCGGTGATCTTCGGAGTGGCTTTCTGGTCCGGCAAGGGCAGGGCGAGCCACGGCGATTCGGGCGATTATTTTCTGGCCGGGCGCAACGTCGGCTGGTTCGTCGTAGGCGCCTCGCTGTTCGCCTCCAACATCGGCTCGGAACACCTCGTCGGGCTGGCCGGGACCGGTGCCGCCTCGGGGGTCGCCGTGGCCCAGTTCGAGATCCTGGCGGCGCTGATCCTGATGCTGCTGGGCTGGTTCTTCGTGCCGTTCTACCTGAAAAGCGGCGTGTTCACGATGCCGGAGTTCCTCGAACGGCGCTACTCGGCCGGTGCACGCTGGTACCTGGCCATCGTGTCGATCGCCGGCTACGTGCTGACCAAGATTTCGGTGACGATCGCGGCCGGCGGCATCGTGTTCTCGGCGCTGATGGGCATCGATTTCTGGACCGGCGCACTGGTCGTGGTCGTGACCACCGGCGTGTACACCATCTACGGCGGCCTGCGGGCGGTGATGTACACCGACATGGTGCAGATGTTCATCCTCATCGGCGGTGCGGTGCTGGTTACCGTCGCCGGGCTGAACGCGCTGGGCGGCTGGGGCGAGATGACGCGGATCGCGGGGCCCGGGATGATGTCCATCTGGCGCCCGGCCACGGATCCGGATTTCCCGTGGACCGGGATCCTGTTCGGGGCGCCGATTCTCGGCATCTGGTACTGGTGCACCGACCAGTACATCGTCCAGCGCGTGCTGGCGGCCCGGAACCGCGACGAGGCGGTGCGCGGCACGCTGTTCGCCGGCTACCTGAAGCTGTTGCCGCTGTTCATCTTCGTCGTGCCCGGCGTGATCGCATTCGCGCTGGCCCAGTCGGGCAAGCTCGAGCTGGCCGAGTCGGACCAGGCGCTGCCGGCACTGGTTGCGACTTTGCTGCCGGCCGGCCTGCGCGGCATCGTCGTCGCCGGACTGCTTGCGGCGCTGATGAGTTCGCTGTCGTCGGTATTCAATTCGTGCTCGACGCTGGTGACCTGGGATGTCTATCGCAAGCTGCGCCCGGACGCCAGCGAGCGCCGGCTGGTCACCGTCGGGCGCATCTCGACGGTGGTGTTGGTGATCCTGGGCCTGCTGTGGATTCCGCTGATGAAGCTGATCTCGGGCCAGCTCTATACCTACCTGCAGAGCGTGCAGGCCTATATCGCGCCGCCGATTGCCGCGGTGTTCCTGATCGGCATTCTTTCGGCTCGGGTCAACGCCACCGGCGCGATGGCCGCGCTGCTTTCCGGCGCCGTGCTGGGGGTGGCGCGCCTGACAGCCGAGCTCAACAAGGCATCGCTGGACGGCTGGCTGCTCGGTTTCGCGTCGATTAATTTCCTGCACTTCGCCGCGCTGCTTTTCGTGGCCTGCAGCGCAATCCTGGTGCTGGTCAGTCTCGCGACGACCGCACCGGACCGCGCGCGGATCGCGGGTCTTGTCGTCGACCGGAGCGTGCCGCCGGCGCACCCGGGAGCGGGACGGAACCTGAACGTGGCGCTGACCCTCGGCCTGCTCGCTGCGGTGGCGGCAATCTGGCTGGTGTTCTGACGGTCCGGGGCCGGTTTTGGAATCCGGGCGGGTGATGCTAGACTGCCCGGCATGGATCAACCGCCCAGGCAGCGGCCGCCCAAGGGACGACCCAATTCGCTCGATATCGCGCACTGCGCCGGCGTTTCGCAGGCGACGGTTTCTCGCGCGCTGCGCGGAAGTCCGCTGGTCAGCGAGGCGACCCGGCTGAAGGTCGAGCGGA
>JAVVDX010000074.1:0-13903 GCA_032251475.1 Wenzhouxiangellaceae bacterium
AGGTCTTCCGCCGGCAGAACCGGGTCATGACCCGGCTGATGATGGCCGCACCGAAAGAAATCGATTCGCTGTCCACCCGCGAGCAACTGCGGCTGGAACGACTGGAAAAGCGCATGAACGACGCCTGCGCACCGCTCAACGATGTCGCCAGCGCCCGATCCCAGGGTCGCGACACCAGCTTCGAACAGCAAAACGACGTGCGCCAGACCGTGCGCGTCTGCGCCGCCGAAACGGCCCGGCTGGAGCAGTTCCTCGACGAGATGAAGATTTCCGGCTGAAACGCGACCCGGCCGCTTTCCACCGGCTTCCGGGTTTGACCCCGATCAACAAGACGACCGGCACGCCGGTCGAAAATGCCAATGAACCGGCCGATCGCCGGTCCATCGATCCATCACCCGACAGGCCGGCCACTCCAATGACGCGCACGCTGATCGCCTACGCTTCCGTCGACGGCCACACGCAGAAGGTCGCCGAACGCATTGCCGCGCGCATCGAATCGGCCGGTCACGCGGTCGATCTCGTCACCGCCGATCGGCTCGAGCACTGCCGGCCGGCCGATTACGACGGCGTCGTCATCGGCGCGCCGGTCCGGTACGGAAAGCACGATGCGCGCATCGTCCGTTTTCTCGAAAACAACGCCGCGGCACTGTCCGCCAGACCCAACGCCTTCTTTTCGGTCAACCTGGTCGCGCGCAACCCCGACAAGCGCACCGTCGAGAGCAACGTGCACGTACGCAAGTTCGTCGACGCGCTGGACTTCAGCCCCGACTACATCGAGATCATCGCCGGCAAGCTCGACTATCCGGCCTGCCGCTGGCTGGACCGACTGCTGATTCGCTGGATCATGAAGATGACCGGCGGGCCGACCGACCCGACCACGGTCATCGACTACACCGACTGGGACGGCGTGGACCGCTTCGCCGAGCGCATGGCCGAACGTATCGGCGATCATCGAGCGCAGGCAACAACGCAGTCGGCCGGGTAGCCGGCCTGCGCCGCTCCGGTGGCGCTGTCTTGCCGGCCGGAAGGTCGGGGCCGCGAGGGGAAGGCATTGGCGGACATGCGCCGCAAATGCCGAGCATCAAATACCGTAGGTATCTTGATGCCGGGTTAATATATTGCGGCGGGTCACGCCGGCAGTTCGACGGGAGCTTCGATGGACAATTCCACGGTATCCGCACTGTTCGATTCCTCGCGCTGGCGCGCGATCAAAGGCTTTGCCCCGGGCGACGTCACCTACCACGTCACCGACGACTCGCGAAACCGCGGCCGGCGCATCGCCCGAATCGCGTTCAACCGGCCCGCCTTGCGCAATGCGTTCCGGCCGCGAACGGTCGATGAATTGTTCGCGACGCTGGATCACGCGCGCTGCCAGACCGACATCGGCTGCGTGCTGTTGACCGGCAACGGTCCGTCGCCCAGGGACGGCGGCTGGGCGTTCTCGTCCGGCGGCGACCAGACGGTCCGTTCGTCGGACGGTTATCGTTACGACGACCCGGGCTGCGACGACCCGGGGGCGACCGGCCGGCTGCACATCCTCGAGGTTCAGCGCCTGATCCGCTTCATGCCCAAGGTCGTGATCGCCGTCGTGCCCGGGTGGGCCGTGGGCGGTGGCCATAGCCTGCACGTGGTCTGCGACCTGACCATCGCCAGCCGCGAGCACGCGAAGTTCCTGCAGACCGACCCCGATGTCGCGAGCTTCGACGCCGGCTACGGCTCGGCCCTGCTCGCGCGCCAGATCGGCCAGAAGCGCGCCCGCGAGGTGTTCTTTCTCGGCAAAACCTATTCGGCCGGGGACGCCTGCGCGATGGGCATGGTCAACGAGGCCGTCGAGCACGAACGGCTGGAAGTCCGTGCGCTCGAGCTGGCCGAGACCGTCAACGGCAAGAGCCCGACCGCGATCCGCATGCTCAAGTATGCGTTCAACCTGCCCGACGAAGGCCTGGTCGGCCAGCAGCTGTTCGCAGGCGAGGCGACGCGGCTGGCCTACGGCACCGACGAGGCGGCCGAGGGACGCGACGCCTTCGTCGAAAAGCGCGAACGCGATTTTTCCACGTTCCCGTGGCACTTCTGAGCCCGTTTCCCGGCTCCCGCACCGAATGACCCCCGATGACCACGCGTCGACCCTCCACGCTTCCGCATCCCGATCCGGAACCGGCCGCACCCAACCTGAACACGCTGTGGGCGCGCGTCATCGTCGACGAACTGGCCCGAGCCGGACTCGGGCACGTCGTCATCTCGCCGGGTTCGCGCTCGGCCCCGCTGGTGTTCCAGTTTGCCGGGCATCGGCAGATCGCCGACCACTGCGTCGTCGACGAACGTTCGGCGGCGTTCTTCGCGCTGGGCATCGCGCGCGCCACCCGCAAGCCTGTCGCGCTGGTCTGCACGACCGGCACGGCCGCGGCCAACTACTTCCCGGCCGTGTGCGAGGCCGAACGCGACCGGGTTCCGCTGCTGATCCTGTCCGGCGCCCGGCCGCCCGAAGACCACGACTGCGGCGTGCAGCAGGTCATGGACCAGAACAGACTCTACGGCGACCACGTGCGCGCGTTTCACTCGCCGGGTCCGCCCGCGCTGGCCGCCGACCGGTTGGCCGCGCTGCGCTCGCTGCTGGCCCGGGCCTGGGCACGCACGCTGGCGCCCGAGCCGGGGCCGGTCCACATCGATCTCCCGTTCAGCAAGCCGCTGGAACCGGTCCGGGCGGCGCCCCACCACCCGGCCGCGCTGCCGGTGCCGCTTCCGGAGGCAATCGAGCGCGCGGCGGCCGGCCGCGACGACGGCCGGCCCTGGATCCGGATCGCGCAGCAGCGGCCGGGTGTCGACCCGGCAACGGTCGCCCGGCTGATCGAGCGGATAGAAGCCAGCCGCCGGCCGCTGATCGTCGCCGGCGCCGACCCGACCGCCCGCGAATGGCGCGAATCGCTGCGCGCGCTGACCGAGCGCGCCGCGATCCCGGTGCTGGCCGAGCCGGCCTCCGGACTCAGGCACTGGCGCGATCGCGGCGACACGGTCTTCGCGGCCGCCGACCTGCTGGCCGCCGGCGGTTTCTACGCCGGGCGCCGGCCCGATCTCGTCGTGCACCTCGGCAGCGCGCCGCTGACCTGGCCCGTACAGAAGCTGATGCGCGAGTGCGCCGAGGCCGCACACGTCGTCGTCAGCACGAGCACCGACCTCGCCGACCCCGATCACGTCGCGGCTGAACAAGTCATCTGCGATCCCGGCGATTTGTTCGCAGCGGCAACTGGGCGGATTTCGGACCTCGGCGCCCGTCATTCGGGCTGGCTCGCCGCCCATCGAGAAGCTGCCTCGCGAGCGGTGGCGGTGCTCGACCGGGCGCTGGGCAGCGACGCTCTGTCGGCCCCGGCGGCATGGCACGCGCTCGGCGCCGTGCTGCCGGAAGACGCCGCACTGATCACGTCCAGCAGCATGGTCGTGCGCGATCTGGACTGCTTCATGAGCGCGGCCCGGCAGTCGCTGGTCGTTCATTTCAACCGCGGCCTGAACGGCATCGACGGCGTCGTCTCGACCGCACTGGGCGTCGCAGCCGCGCGCGCACGGTCCGGCATTACGGCACCGACGGTGCTGGTCATCGGCGATGTCGCGCTGCGCCACGACATCGGCGCGCTGCTGCTGGCCGGCGAACTCGATCTGGGCCTGACCGTTGTCGTCATCGACAACGACGGCGGCGAGATCTTCGACTACCTGCCCAGCGCCGGCTTCGGCGAAATTCACGATCGCCTGTTCGCGACCCGGCGCGGCGGGCCGATCAACGCGATGCTGCCGCGCTCGGTGTCGCTGGTCGAACCGGCCGATCCTGCCGAATTCCGCGACGCCGTGGCGCGGGCGCTCGGGCAGCCCGAGCTGCGGGTCATCCGCGTCGGAACCGACCGTGCGCGCGACCAGCGGCTGCGGGCCGAAATCGTCGAAGGCGCCCGGCAGGCGCTCGAGGGCATCCCGTTCGGAACGCCGCTGGCGGGCGCATGAACCCGCCCCTCTCCCCGTGGCGGTGCGTGCTGCGGGAACTGCACGCGCACCGCCTGACGCTTCCGCTGGCCGAACCGCTGGACACCGGCCGGGGCAGGTTCGCAAATCGCGAAGTCGTTCTGATCGAACTCGCGGTCGAGTTCGACGGAGAGATTCGCACCGGCTGGGGCGAGGCCTCGCCGCTGGCCGGGTGGTGCGGCGGGCGCCCGAAGGCAATCGAGACCGAGGCCCGCCGGTTCGGGATGCCGTGCGAGATCGACTTCAGCGACCTCGGTCCGGCGCTGGGCCCGCTGGATCCGCTGCCGGTGCTGCGACACGGCGTCGAGACGGCGCTGTTCGACGCCCGTGCAAGGCACGCCGGCCAGACGCTGGCCCGAACGCTGATCCGGACACGCGCGGTTCTGCTCGCACATCCGGAAGCCGAACCTGCAACGAGCCCGGTTCCGGTCCAGTGCACGATCGGCGCGGCAGCGCCGGAAGCGACCCGGCAAGCCGTGCGCGACGCGATCGAGGCAGGCTACGGCTGCGTCAAGCTCAAGGTCGGCGCCGCCGCGCCCGAAGCCGACCTGGCCCGCTGCAAAATGCTCGCGACCGAATTTTCCGGCATCCGGTTCCGGCTGGACGCGAACGGCGCCTGGTCCCTGCCGGAGGCACTCGAAATGCTGGAAAGACTGCCAACGCCGGCGGTCGAACTGGTCGAGCAGCCGGTCGCGCCCCCGGCGTTCGAAGCACTGCTCGAAGCGCGCGCCGGACGGCATGGACGACCGTCTCCGGCGATCGCGGCCGACGAGAGCTGCGCCGGCCGCGAACAGGCGCTGGGACTGATCGACGACGGCCGGGTCGACGCGCTGGTCGTCAAGCCGTGCACACTGGGCGGGCTGGTGCACGCATGCGAGGTGCTGGCGCACGCCCGTGCGCGCGGAATGGACATCATCTTCAGCAATCTGATGGAATCGGCGGTGGGGCGCGCCGCGGCCGCCGCGCTGGCCGCGGCCTGGCCCGACTTTCCCGGTCCGCACGGGCTCGCGACCGGCGCATGGTTCGGCGCCGACGTCGCGCCGGCGCCCGACCGGATCGAGCAAGGCTTGCTCTACCCACACCGTGCCGAGCCCGGGCTTGGATTCACCCCCGTGATTGCGCGTACATGAAGCCCTGGCTGGCCCGTCGGATCGCCGAGACGCCGAATGCGCCTGCGCTGTCGGCCGGCGACGACACACTTGACTACCGGCAACTCGCCGAGGCCGCGGCGCGGCGCGCGGCGGTGCTCGAATCCGCCGGCATCGGCCGCGGGGACCGGGTCCTGATGTCCCCGGGTTCCGATCCAATGGAGGCCGCGCTGTGGATTCACGCGCTTTTCTGGCGCGGCGCCACGCTCGTGCCGGTCTATAGCGCGATGCCGTCGGGCCGGCTGGCGGATCTGATCGAATGGCTCGCTCCGGCCGCCCGGCTGCGCTTCGACCGCGAACCGGCGCAACAATCCGCCCGCGCGCTTTCCAGACCGGCTGCGCCCTGCCCCGAAATCCGATGCGATTCCGTCGCCGCCGGTGCGACCACAGCCGGCGTGACCAAAGTGAGCCCGGCCGCCGAGCTCGATGCCGACGATGTCGCAGTCATCCTGCTGACGTCCGGCAGCACCGCCGCGCCAAAGGCCGTGCCGCTGACGCTGGCGCAACTGGCCGCCAGCGCCTCGGCCGTTGCCGAGCGGCTGGGCCGGAGCCCGCACGACCGCTGGCTTGCCTGCCTGCCGTTGCACCACGTCGGCGGACTGGCGATTCTGATCCGCGCCGTGCTGGCCGGTGCCTCGGTCCGGCTGCACGCGCGCTTCGATGCGGCCGGCGTCATCCGCGAACTATGCACGGAGCCAGTCGCAGGCAAGCCCGTGACGCTGGCGTCGCTGGTACCGACGATGCTGGTCGACCTGCTCGAGGCCGGGCCGCGCGAATTCCGGACGTCGCTGCGTGCGGTGCTGATCGGCGGCGCGCCGGCGCCCGGTCGGCTGCTTCTGCAGGCCCGGGAACGCGGATTGCCGGTGCTGCCGACATGGGGCATGACCGAGGCCGGCTCGCAGCTCGCAACGCTCGCGCCCGCCGCCGCGCGTTCGGTCGATTTCGCCGCGCGCGAGGGTCTGGTCGGCAAACCGCTGGCCGGGGTCGAAGTCCGTCGCCGCGGACCGCCGGGCGAAGGCGCGCTGCAGGTGCGCGGGCCGATGCTGTTCGGCGGCTACGTCGACGGCGACGTGCCCGGCCCCGACGCAGACGGCTGGTTCACGACCGGCGATCTCGGCGAATTCGACGACCGGGGCAACCTGTACATCACCGGGCGGGCGGCCCACCTCATCATCTCCGGAGGTGAAAACATCGACCTGCGCGCCGTCGAGGCGCGCATCCGCGCCTCCGGCCTGGTCGCTGACGTCGCACTGGCCGCCGTCGACGATCCACGCTGGAGCCAGCGTATCGGCGCGGTCGTCGTGCCCGCCGCACCGGATACCGCAGATTCGGTCGAATCCCTCGCGACCTGGGCACGCGCGCACCTCGAACCGGCCGAAAGGCCGGTACGATGGGTGCGTGTCGACGGGATTCCGGCCGCCGAAACCGGCAAACCTTGCCGCGATACGCTACTGAAATTGCTCGAGACCAGGCAAAACTGACCGGCGCTTTCATGTCCGAACAGATCCACAGCATGTTTTCCCGCATCGCCCGCCGCTACGACCGCGCCAACCGGTGGATGTCGTTCGGCACGGATCAGTCGGTGCGGCGCAAGGCGGTCCGGCTGTCGGGCGCCGGTCCGGGCGATTCGATCCTCGACTGCGCCACCGGCACCGGCGACCTGGCGCTGCTGTTCCACACCGCCGTCGGCGGTCACGGGCGGGTCACGGGCACCGATTTCAACCGCGACATGCTGTCGCTGGCCGCCGAAAAGGCGTTCCGCAAAGGCGTCGAGATTGAATGGCTGGAACAGGACGCGCAGGCGCTGGATCTGCCCGACCGGACCTTCGATGTCGTCTCGATCGCCTACGGCATCCGCAACGTCGACGACCCGCACCGGGCGCTGGCCGAGATGCACAGGGTGCTCAAGCCCGGCGGGCGTCTGGTCGTGCTCGAGTTCGGCCAGCCGCCGGGGCCGCTCAAGCCCGGCTACTGGGTCTTCAACCGTTTCGTGATTCCGCTGATCGGCGGCCTGGCCGGCGGCGACCGCGACGCCTATCGCTACCTGCAGCGCACGTCCGACGCGTTTCCCTACGGCGAGGAATTCATCGACATGCTGCAGCGCGCCGGCGACTGGGCCTCGATCGACACCCGGCGCGCGATGTTCGGCGTCAACTACATCTACGTCACCACGCGTGCGCCCGATGACCGGTGACCGCGGGCAATTGCTCCGCCGCAATTTCCGCCGCGCTCCTTCGTACTAGACTGCAACCGATCCGACGGGGAGCCGCCTCCATGCGCAATACCCTGATTGAGGCCCTGCGCCGCCCCGAAGTCTGGCCGCACCCGGTCGAGCGGGTCGAACTGATCGAAACCCATATCTCGTGGGTGCTGCTGGCCGGCGATTACGCCTGCAAGATCAAGAAACCGGTCGATCTCGGGTTTCTCGACTTTTCGACGCTTGAAAAGCGCAGGTTCTTCTGCGACGAGGAGCTGCGACTCAATCGACGCACCGCGCCCGGGCTGTACCTCGACGTCGTCGCGATCACCGGTGAAGTCGACGCCCCGGAAATCGGCGGCGAAGGCCCGGCGCTGGAATACGCGGTCCGGATGCGCCGGTTCGATTCCGAAGCCACGTTCGATCGATTGCTGGCCGCGGGCGAACTCGGCGCCGAAGACATCGACCAGCTCGCCGAAAACCTGGCCGGGCTGCACGAGACCGCCGCGGTCGCCCCGCCCGATTCGCGTCACGGCACGTTCCGCGCGATCGCCGGACCGATGCGCGACAACTTCACGGCACTGAACGAACGGCTGGAAGAGCCGCGCCTGGCGGCGCTGGCCGACCGGACCCGAAACCGGCTGCACGAACTCAACCCCGTCATCGAGCAGCGCCGCGTCGGCGGCATGGTGCGCGAATGCCACGGCGACGCCCATCTCGGCAACGTCGCCCGGATCGACGGGTCCGCCACGCTGTTCGACTGCATCGAATTCAACCCCGACCTGCGCTGGATCGACACGGTCTGCGATCTGGCATTCACGGTCATGGATCTTTTCTTCAATGCCGCCGACGAGCTGGCCTGGCGGCTGCTGGACCGCTACCTGGAACGGACCGGCGATTACCCGGGCATGCAGTTGCTGCCGCTCTACATCGTCTACCGCGCGCTGGTCCGTGCCAAGGTGGGCGCGTTCCGGCTCGACGACGACCAGGCCGATCGCGAAGCCGTCCGGGCCGACATCGAACGCCACATCGCGCTGGCCGAACGCATCGCCGGGCAACGCCGCCCGGCCCTGTTCATCACGATGGGTGTATCGGGCAGCGGCAAGTCGTGGCTGGCCGAGCGCCTCGTCCGGCGCTGCGGGCTGATCCGGATCCGCTCCGACGTCGAACGCAAGCGCCTGTTCGGCCTGCCGCCCGGGGCAAGCGGAAAATCGGAAGTCGGTCGCGGCCTGTACACGCGCGAGGCCGGCGAGCGCACCTACGACCGGCTGGTCGAACTGGCCCGCCCGGTGATCGAGGCCGGTCTGCCCGTGCTGATCGACGCCGCCTGCCTGAAAAAGGCCCAGCGCGACCGGTTCAGCGAACTGGCCGACTCGATGGCCATTCCGTTCGGCATTCTGCAAACCATTGCGAAAGACGAGTTGCTGCAGGAACGCATCGCCAGGCGCAACGAGGAGGGGGGCGATCCGTCCGACGCCGGACTCGAAGTGCTGGCGCATCAGCAGAAGACCTGCGAGCCGCCGGCTGAGGTTGAAGACAGGCAAGTGCTGACGATCGACTCGGCAACGTCGGACGGCACCGACCGGGTGGCGCGCTGGATCGCCGCGCTACTGGGGCCGGCGCAGGATTGATTTCGCTCAAGATTGAGCGGGGGTCTTCGCGGTTAGACTGGGATCGTGAAATGACGCTCCGGAGGAGTCCGATCCATGTGTCTTGCCGTACCGGCCCGAGTCGAGGACCTGCATGACTACGACCAGGCGACCGTCGAGGTCGGCGGTGTACGCAGCAAGGTCTCGCTGGCGCTGATCGACGGCGTCGAGGTCGGCGACTACGTCATCGTCCACGTCGGCCACGCGATCTCGAAGCTCAATGTCGAGGAGGCCGAAAAATCGCTGGCGCTTTTCCGCGAACTGGCCGAGCAGCTCGGCATGAATCCCGATGCGCTATATCCAGGGGTTTCGTGACGGCAACGCGGCGCGGGCGCTTTCGCGGCTGATCGCCGACGAAGCCGACCCCGGCCGCGACTATCACCTGATGGAGTTCTGCGGCGGCCACACCCATGCGGTGTTTCGCCACGGCATTCCCGACCTGCTGCCCGAAAACGTCGAGCTGGTCCATGGTCCCGGCTGCCCGGTGTGCGTGCTGCCGATCGCGCGTCTCGACCTGGCCATCGAGCTGGCCGGGCGCGAAGACACCATCCTGGCAAGCTACGGCGACATGCTGCGCGTGCCGGCCTCGAAGCGCGACAGCCTGCTCAATGCACGATCCAGAGGCCGCGACGTGCGCGTCGTCCAATCGGCGGTCGAGGCGCTGGAACTCGCCCGAACACATCCGGAGCGCGAAGTCGTGCTGTTCGCAATCGGCTTCGAGACCACCACGCCGCCGACCGCGCTGGCCCTGCTGCAGGCGGCCCGGCTGGATCTGCCCAATTTCAGCGTCTACTGCAACCATGTGCTCACGCCGTCGGCGATCCAGGCCATCCTCGACTCGCCCGAGGTGCGCGAGATGGGCCAGGTGCGGGTCGACGGCTTCCTCGGCCCCTCGCACGTCAGCACCATCATCGGCTCGGCCCCGTACGAATTCTTCGCCGAGGAATACCGGCGCCCGGTGGTCATCGCCGGCTTCGAGCCGCTGGACGTGATGGCATCGATCCGGATGCTGATCCGGCAACTCAACGAAGGCCGCGCCGAGGTCGAAAACCAGTTCACCCGCGGCGTCACGCGCGCCGGCAACGAAAAAGCCAAGGCCATGGTCGCCGAAGTCTTCGAGCTCAAGCCCGAATTCGCCTGGCGCGGACTGGGCACGGTGCCCTACAGCGGCTTGCGGATCAAGCGGCAGTACCAGCGTTTCGATGCCGAAAAGCGCTTCGGGCTGGAGGAAAAACCGGTGCGCGAAAACAAGGCCTGCCAGTGCCCGGCGGTGATCCGCGGCGTGAAGAAACCCACCGACTGCAAGATCTTCGGCACCGTATGCACCCCAAGAAACCCGATCGGCTCGTGCATGGTCTCCGACGAAGGTGCATGTGCTGCGTATTACCGGTACCGGCGGTATGCGCAAACCGGGTGAACCGGATTTTTTTTACCGCAGATGAACGCAGATAAACGCAGATAAAACGCGAATCAAAAACAGGAACCACGAAGGACACGAAGAGCACGAAGAAACTATGCGTAGTTGAATCTTTTTGAAGAATTACATCTGCGTTTATCTGCATTCATCTGCCGTTCAAACAAACCAGACCCATGCGCATTCTGATCCTCTGCCATGCATTCAACAGTCTCAGCCAGCGGGTGTTCGCCGAGCTGGCCGCGGCCGGGCACGAGGTTTCGGTGGAGTTCGACATCAGCGACGAGGTGACGCGCGAGGCGGTGGCGCTGTTCGAGCCGGACGTGATCGTCGCTCCGTTTCTGAAGCGCCGGATCCCCGACGAGGTCTGGCGGGCCGTGCCGTGTCTGATCGTCCATCCGGGCCCGCCCGGCGACCGCGGGCCGAACGCGCTCGACTGGGCGGTGCTCGAAGGCAAGCCCGAATGGGGCGTGAGCATCATCCGCGCGACCGGCGAGCTCGACGGCGGGCCGGTGCTGGCGTACCGGATGTTCCCGATGCGGCATGCGCGCAAATCCAGCCTGTACCGCTTCGAGGTCACCGAGGCCGCGGTCGCGGCGCTGGCCGAGGGGCTTGCCATGGCGCTGGGGCGGATCGACGCGCCCGCGGCGCCGCCGGACACTACCACCTGGCGCGGCGCGGTCCCGAAAGGTCTGCGCCGGATCGACTGGCAGGCCGACGACAGCGAAACGATTCTGCGCAAGATCATGAGCGCCGACGGCCAGCCCGGCGCCAGTGCAGTGCTGGCCGGCCTCAACGTCCGGCTGTTCGATGCCCGGCCGGAGCCCGGGGTCAGCGGAAGACCCGGCACGCTGATGGCGCGCTCAGGCGGCGCCGTGCTGGTCGGCGCCCGCGGAGGCGCGCTCTGGATCGGCAAGCTCAGGCTCGAGGGTGACAAGCAGTTCAAGCGACGCGCAGTCGACGTGCTCGTCGAACATGCGGCGCCGGAGGCGCAGGCGACCAGCCTGCCCGAATGGCCGCCGGAACCGTTCGCCGAGCCCGGGCGCGGTCCGGTCCGGTATCGCGAACACGGCAACGTCGGCGTGCTCGAGTTCGACTACTACAACGGCGCGATGTCGACCGGCGACTGCGCCGAGCTGCTTCCGGTGTTCAACGAGATCCGCAGCCGGCCGGTACGAGTGATCGTGCTGGCCGGCGGCAGCGATTTCTGGTCCAACGGCATGGACCTGAACACGATCGAGGCCTCGATGAGTGCGGCCGACGAGTCCTGGGCCAACATCAACGCCATCGACGACCTCGCCGAAGCCATCATCCGGACCACAGACAAGCTCACGGTCTCGGCGCTGGCCGGAAACGCCGCGGCCGGCGGCGTGTTCCTGGCGCTGGCCGCCGACGAAGTCTGGGCGCGCGACGGCATCGTGCTCAACCCGCACTACAAGAACATGGGCAACCTGTACGGCTCGGAGTTCTGGACGTACCTGCTGCCGAAGCGTGTCGGCGAAGCCGGCGTCGAGGCGGTCATGGGCCACCGGCTGCCGATGCTCGGCAGGCAGGCCGAGTCGCTGGGGCTGGTCGACGCCGTGGGCCCGAACGATGCCCGGCGGTTTCGCGCGTGGGCGCTGGAGCGGGCCGGCCGGCTCGCCGATCGCGGCTGGGAAGATGCAATAACATTCAAGAAAAACAATTTATTAGCAGAGGAACAAGATAAACTGCTTGAAGCCTGGCGCGCGGTTGAACTCGAACGGATGAAGATGAATTTCTACGGCTTCGACCCCTCCTACCACGTCGCCCGCTACCGCCTCGTCCAGCGCACCCCGCACGCCTGGACCCCGCTATACCTCGCCCGGCATCGATGTATCGGGGCAGAAACCCGGAACAGCATTGAAACCGCTGATGAACGCAGATAAACACAGATTTAAACCGGGAGGATTTAGACCTGGACCATTCGAAAAGTGTGACCGGCGGAATGAAAATGCGAAAGCATGAGGTATTTTGGGCATTCCAAATTCGCGTGCCCAATCAAAGCATAGACCTCCTGCATGGCTCTCAGGTCGGGTTTTGCAACGGCTACAGGAATTTTTGCTTTACGCTCTTGGTGTTCTTGGTGGTTATTGCTTTCAATCTGCGTTCATCCGCGTTCATCTGCGGTTCCCATCGCCTTTCTCATGCCTGACCTGAACGCCCGCCGCATCACGATCGCCGGCCGGGTCCAGGGCGTGGGGTTTCGGCCGTTCGTGTACCGGTTGGCGCATGAACTGGAACTCACCGGCTGGGTGCTGAATGCATCGGGCGTGGTCGAGGTCGAGGTGCAGGGAACGGTGGACAAGCTGTCCGAATTCGCCCGGCGGGTGATCGACGATGCGCCGCCGCTGGCGCAACCGGCACTGCTGCACGATGAAGCGGTCGAGACCGAGGCAGCCGGGCGCTTCGAGATCCGCAAGAGCGCCGAGGCCGGCGAGCCGGAGATTCACGTGCCGCCGGACCAGTTCCTGTGCGCCGACTGCATTGCCGAGATGAGCGACCCGTCGGAGCGCCGCTACCGTTATCCGTTCATCAACTGCACCCAGTGCGGGCCGCGCTACACCATCATCCGCGCCCTGCCCTACGATCGTCCCAACACGACGCTGGCCGGCTTTCCGCTGTGCCCGGATTGCCGCGCCGAATACACCGACCCGCTGGACCGCCGCTTCCACGCCCAGCCGCTGGCCTGTCCGGTCTGCGGGCCTTCGCTGACTTTCTCGCACCGCGGGCAAATCATCGAAGGAAATGAACCGGCACTGGCCGCCGCGCTGGAGACGATCCGTTCCGACGGCATCGTCGCGATCCGTGGGGTCGGCGGCTATCACCTGGTCTGCCTGGCCGCAGACGAAGCGGCGGTGGCTCGGCTGCGCGAACGCAAGCAGCGGCCCGACAAGCCGCTGGCGGTGATGGTGCCGATGACCGGGTCCGACGGCCTCGAAGCCGCGCGCGGGCTGGCCGACCTGACACCGGAAGTCGCCGATAGACTGGCCGACCCGGAACGGCCGATCGTGCTCGCGCTCCGTCGCGCCGACGCGCCGCTCGCTCGTGGCATCGCGCCTGGGCTGGACGAGGTGGGCCTGATGCTGCCGTACGCGCCGCTGCACCACCTGCTGCTCAGCGAGCTCGAGGAACCGGTCGTCGCCACGTCGGGCAACCTCAGCGGCGAGCCGGTGCTGACCGACCCGGACGAGGCCGAACTGCGCCTGGGTCGAGTCGTGGATGCATTCCTGCACCACGATCGCCCGATCCAGCGCCCGGCCGACGACCCGGTCTGGCGCGAGGTGGCCGGCCGGGTGCGGCCGATCCGGCTCGGACGCGGCAATGCGCCGCTGGAGCTGGAACTGCCGCTGGCGCTGGACCGACCGCTGCTCGCGGTCGGCGCGTTCCTGAAAAACACCGTCGCGCTGGCCTGGGGCCGCCGGGTCGTGATCTCGCCGCACATCGGCGAGCTGGACAGCCCGCGCGCCGTGGC